>NZ_LT906463.1:1200000-1527118 GCF_900186995.1 Haemophilus pittmaniae | reverse complement strand
CAGCAATCCAAACAAAACGATGTAATTTACCGTCTTTTACCTGTTCAATCGGGATATGAATTTGTTGTTTATCATCTAAATTTACCGCCATAGCTTCGGATAATTGTGGCGGTTTGGACGCGACTTCTTGCCAATACAGTTGCACACTCAAGACAGTTAATGTAGCCAATAATCCCCATCCTAAAATCCGTCCGGAATTTCGTAAAGCGGCCATTTTTTTCCGTTTATCGATAGCATCATCGCTAGCCTGTAATTGTTTTTTACGTAACAAATGGATTTTTGAATAAAATAACAACAGACTAAGCCCTAACAATAAGGCTACAAAATAATTAGTACGGAAAGTAAGCTCAGCAGATTTAGCAACCAAACTTAAACGTAATTTAGTGAGTTCTAAAACCTGTAGCTTCATAAAGCTTAGTAATACTTCGCCAAGCAAAGGTAACAGCAGATAAATTAATAGTAAGCCAAACAATCCATAAAATAGACGAACCGATTTCATTTGGCTTTGTTCTGCTTGTCCACATAATAAATAAAGCCAACCCTGTAGGCACAAACAAAACATAAAAGCAAAAACTACCGCACTTAATTGCAAAATCGTATCAGTATTAATGATATCGTTTGAAATTAATGCGGAAATATTAGGATCCTTTGCCCAAAAGGTAGCAGCGATAAACATTAATATCACCTGCCAAAATGCACTAAATCGACCGCGGGCAAAGAGCATAAAAAAGCCGAAAATAACTAATAAAACCAAGAATACACTGCTACCCACCAATTGAACTTGTTGCCCAGCCGGTAGGTTTAAACGGAATAAGAGACCACCAATAAAGGCAAAAAGGCTAAGCCAAATCACTTTTTTGGCACTTATCGGATAATGTTTATTTTGATAGATACCGAGTAGTAGGCTAAAAGGGAGTAAAGCTTGTAGTAAAAAAGTAAAAAAGTAATTCATAACCAACCAATAAAGCAAACTGAAAATAAAAGAGAAAACCTGCGTTACCACAGGTTTTCTCTCCAAACCGCTTATTTGATACCGGTGAATTTAAATTCATAATTCACATCAAAAGGTTTCCACCAACGTCCAACGCCGGTTTCAGGATCGGTATGACGGTGCATACCTGCTTTTGATGGAGGATCGATATGATAGGTTAATTTATAGTTACCTGCGCCCATCATTTTTACGTTTGCCCCATAGTGTGGACCATCACCAGCCACCATTGGCATAAAGGTACCTTCTTGTTTTTCACCGGTATCGGTATTGACTAAGGTGTAATTGATGGTTAAGTAAGGCATCCATTCACCATCGCCAAAACCGTTTTTATTTCCTTTAACAGCATGAATATCCGCCTCTAAGTGGATATCAGATTTAGCTGCCGGCAAGCCCATACCACGTGGCTCCATGTCAACAGGTTTTAAATATACTGCGGCAATTTCCATTTCATTCATGGTGACAGCTTCACCAATCGGATATTCTTGGAATGCATTAGCGGTTGATGCGGCAAAAATACCGGCAAGTAAACCTGCAGCTAAAAGTGTTTTTTTCATTTTAATTCTCCTTAATGGACTATGGTAGATTTTTGTGTTTTTGCTTTTGTATCAGCTTCTGCTTCTACTTGAACTTCTGTTTTTGCTGCCTTTTGGCCTTGATATTTCATAATAAACAAAGCAACTATCGCAGCGGCAACTAAAACTAACTGTGGCACCAAGGTTTCTACGTAAGGATAAATACCTAACCAGGAAATTTCAGGTACACGACTAATTAAGGTAGGCTCAAACAGTTTACCCTCAATCAGCTCTAAAACGGATTTGCCGGCAAAGACAAAGGCCATTAAATACATAAAGCTACCGGTAAACATAAAGAATGGCTTGAGTGGTAGTTTTACTACGGTATAACGCATCACGAAATAACTGATAGCCAATAATACCGAGCCTACAGCAATACCGGCGAAAAGATAAATGTAACTAACCGCATTTTTGGCATCGCCCACTAACGCATAGTAAAAAAGAACGGTCTCAGCCCCTTCCCGATAAACCGCAAGGAAGCTGGTTAACCACAATCCGATCAATGAGCCTGTTGTCAGGGCCGTAGAAAGTTTTCCTTCTAAATAGCGCTTCCAGTTTTGAGCCTCAACTTTAGAAAGTAGCCAATAGCTCATCATAAACAACATCACAACCGCAAAAATCATTGTAAAGCCTTCTAATAGCTCACGATTTTGCCCAGAGTTTTCAAAGATAAGTTGGAAGATAAAAGCTGTAACCACACTCGCTGCTAATGCAACATAAACCGACTGACGAATGACTGGCAATTTATCCTGATGATTATTTTTCACTAAATAGGCCACAATTGCTGCAACAATGAGTAAAGCTTCCAAACCTTCGCGGAGGATAATCAACAAACTATACAGGAACATTGACCAATCACTTTGCGATTCGCCTTGTAACATATCAACGGCTTTAGCCAAATTTTGTTTAAGCCCATCGGCCTGAGCCTGTAACTGATCTCCTTGCTCTGCTTTCATTAAACTATGTAAACGGGTAAAGTAACCTTCTAACTCTGCTTTAAAGTTACTATCACGAGAGCCCACTTTATTTTCCATACCGCTATTTTCAAACACATCAAAATAAGTGCTCTGTACGGAAAGAATAGCCTTCTTGGTCTCCCCCTGCTGATATAACTCAATCGCCTGTTGGATACGTTGGTTCACTTCATCAGCGACCTTACTCCAATCTTGCTCAGGTTGGTTATCGGCTGCGATTTGTGCATTATCCGATTGAATATTTTGCTCCTCCCGGGTGGTCGGTAAGTTAGGCAAATTCTCTTCAATATTTTGTAGTAATTGGGTACTTTGGTAGCCTAATTCTGTAATTTGTTCAGGTTGCTCACTTAAACGAATAAGATTATAAAACTGCTGATTAATCGCGGCAGATGTTTCAGAGGAACGATTCTGGCGAACGGACATCTCCATTTCAGAATTTTTATAGCCATCATATTGGGCTTGTTGGAAATATTTTTTAGCATTGGCAAGGTCGCCATTCTGATAAGCCTCAATACCTTTCGCAATCAAATCATCAATGGTTTTAAAGCTTTGTTGCCAATACGGGGCAATATCTTGATTGTCATACACGCCATGTTGACCATCAGCATTGAGTTGATGTCCTTCAATTAAGGAAGGCAAGACTTCCTGCAATTCATTTTTTAACTGATTAATTTTAGCCTGAATTTCTTGTTGCGATTTGCCTTCGCCAATCATCTTGCGAATTTCGCCAAAAGTCGCTTCCATCTGATAGCTTTTTTGTGCTGAAAAATTGATACGAATTGGACCTTCTAAATTTTCAAACACTTCAAAATAAGCCATTTGAACTTCAGTACGGGCATCATCGGTATTCCCTTGTTGAATCAATTGTGCCGTTTTATCCAAACGAGCAGTAATATCATCAACCCATTGTTGGTAGTTATCTTGCGCTAAGGCAAAGGGAGAAAGGATAAAAATAAGGGTAAATAAAAAATAGCGAATACTACGAGTAGACATTGCTCATGACTCCAAATGAAATTCATTATTATTTGGTTTATTATCTATAGATGGATAAAAATCGCAATAGCAAATTTTTATTTTTTTGATAAGCATCAAAGATTATTAAAAATCATAAAAACTCATATAATATATCTCATTCATTATTAAATAAAAAATAAAAAAAGAGCCTTACAATATAAGGCTCTTTTATCTATGTATTGGTTACTACAACCCGGTTTCCTCTTTAATACGATCAGCAAACATTCCAATACTAATCGCAAAGTAATTAGATTTATTCCAATCTAAAATAGTACGGAAATTATTTGAAACTAAGAATATCCGTCCTGCTTCTCTATCCGGCATTACCAGCCATAACTCGGCATTAGCTAAAGCGATTAATTTCTCCTGATTTTCCGCCGTAAAACTTTTCAGTCCAACCCCCATTGATTGCCATTGGGAAAGCGAACGACTTTTAGCCTTTTCAATGCCACTTAATGAATAAGAAATCGGCTCAGCTAGTGTCACTTCAACGCCCCAAGGTAATTTGTCATCCCATCCTACGGTATGCAAATAATTGGCAATGGATGCAAACACATCAAACTGGTTGCTCCAAATATCCTTCAGCCCATCGCCATTACCATCGGCGGCATAAGACAGAAAAGAACTTGGCATAAATTGGGTTTGTCCCATCGCCCCCGCCCAAGAGCCTAACATCTTATGACGTTGAATGTGGTCCTGCTGCAACATTTTCATCGCATTGATAAATTCTCGGGCAAATAAATCCTCCCGTCGTCCATCAAAAGCTAAGGTTGCTAATGCCGATAAAACATCATAGGAACCTTGATAATAGCCAAAACTGCTTTCCATTCCCCATAATGCCAACAAATACTCCTGCTGTACGCCATATTTACGCGAAGCTTGTTGTAAAGGTACGCGTACCTCATCATATCGTTCAACTGCAGTATCAACCTTGGCACTTGTTAGCACTTTATTTAAATAATTAGTAGTGGCATTCGGATTAATAATCGGTGGCTGGCTAGGATCTCGCTTAGAACGTCCGGCCTGAGCCTGATCTAAAGCAACAGCCTTTGGCATATATTGGATATTATTTTGTGCTGCAAGTACTGATTTAGAAACACCCTCAGCTAATGCTTTATCCTTTAAAAACAGCACATAATCGTTAAAGTTGCTCATTACCCGTGGTTTATTGTATGGCGTACTAAAAGCAAGCGGCTGCAAATTTTGTGAAGTAGTATTGTTATTGCTTGATGTCGATCCTGAACATCCCGCTAACACCAATAACGCCGATAATAGCGAGAGACTTAATTTCTTGTTAAATTTCATTTACTGCCCTATTTACGCAAAAAGCGTTGATAAATTGCTTTTAATAACCCTGTCGGTAATAAGCGAGCGCCTGAACGCATAGCAAAGGTCATTAAACCGGATAACAATCCTTGAATACCCAAACGGTATTTTAATTTAAATAGCCGCCATTCTGCTTTAGCCTGATTTACTCCGCGACGGCGACCAACCATTCCATTCCCTACCCGGGCATAAACCAAAATATCCGGTAAATTCGCGACCTTTTGACCAAGTGCAACCAATTTGATCCAAAGATAGTAATCTTCCTGCAAGTCCTCATAACCACCACAACCTAATACCGCTTCTTTTTGGTAAGCGACCGTCATATGGTTAAACGGGCAACGCTTTTGAGTAAATTGCACAATATCTTGAGTACTGGTCGGGACGTTACGATAGGCCACGATATCCTGAACATTTTCCCCAAATTCGGCAATCTGACCGCCAAACACAACAGTATCTGGGTGTTTTTCGATGAATTCTATTTGCTTGGCAAAACGCTCCGGCACACAAATATCATCGGTATCCATGCGCATAACCCAATCGAAACTACAATGTTGTAGCCCTTCATTTAATGCTTTTCCCAACCCTCTATTCTGCGCTAAAGGCACGATTTTTAAGGGTAACTGAGATAAATATTCATCAACTACCGCTTGTAATTCAGCAGTAATTGCACCGTCTAAAACCAATACAATTTCATCGGCCGGATGGGTTTGCGCTTTTAAACTAGCAAAACATTCCCGCAAATATTGCGGGTTTTCTTTGATGTACAAAGACATTAATACGGAAAACTTCATTAAATATATCTCTTTAAATTAATCGCCAATTGTGGAGAAATTAAAATAACCAAACAGATTACTAATGCTTTTAGATTTTTTGAGGCTCTAAAAATCCGCCAATAATGCGGAGCAGCGGAGCGAGATAAATTCATTACCTTTGGATAGGCCAACATATACTCGCTATTGAGTGTAAAATTACTCGCCTGCTCATCGGTTTTGACATAGTGCTGACGAATATAAGCAATGGCTTTTTGCGTATTAGTGCTATCCGTTGAAACGCTATCCCGGCGCGTATGAAATGCACATAAGGTCAATGGTTCATTAATAAATAACGGTTTGAATTCCGATTGTTGTAAGAGTTTCAACAAGAAATCGTAATCTTCCAAGGAACGTAGCTCTCCTGATAATCCGCCAACCTTTTCAAATAACGCTTTAGTCACGGCAATCATTGGCATTCCACCGATTTTATTGGCTCGTAAAATATTCTCTACAGTCAAGTCCTGTGGGTTTTGATAAGGCTTAGTCACATAACTAAAGCCTTCATTCACCATGCTGCACTTAGCCGGATGGTATAAAAAATTAACAGTCGGATTCTGCTCAATACAGTCTTCCAATACAGCACATTTATCATCGCTAAAACGATCATCATCATCCAAAAACAATAGCCAGTCACCTTGCGCAGCCGCTGCACCAATATTACGACTTTGTGCAGCACCTTGATTTTGCTGATTACGGATCACACGCACTGGAAACGGATACTCTCCAATGACTTCCACCGCTTCACGGGAACAGTCATCGACAATCACAACTTCAAAATTAAAACGGGTTTGCCGTGCCAATGCACTTAATAACGCCGGAATTTCTGCTTTTCGATTGTAAGAAGGCACAATAATACTAAAAATCATGCTTAAGACTCCCGAGAAAATAATGTACGCGAACGCCCCGACGTACCAAACTGTGATAAAAACATCAACATCACAAACATAATACCGGGGAAGGCAAAGGTATCTGCTTTAATGTTACAAAAGGCTAAAACCACCAACAATGAAAGGGTAAATTTCCAACTTCCCTGGAACCAATTCAAGGCCACTTTACGTACAAAGAAATAGGTGACCAAGAAACAAACTAGGGCATAGGAAAAACCACCATAGAGAATTTGGCGTAAAAATCCAGAATCGGTGTGCCCGTAATAACGGCCAACATCAACGGCGCCCGTCATATACATGCCATCACCGGTTAAGAATTGAGGCAAGGTTGGCATAAACAAATGATTTTTCATCAGTGTATCAGTAGATGAACTCAAATGATCCGCGCCATTTAACAAATTAATCACGGGTTCTAAGGCATGCTCAACATAGGGATTTTGTGGCATAAAATAGGCCAACGCCAATACCAACGCCGCAAAGGCAATAAACCAAGGCAAATAGCGCCATTTGAAATATAAAAGCAAGCTCAACAGCGATAGTGTTAGGAATGTTCGCCCTGAAATCAGTCCAATGCACAGCACAGCGAAGATCCACCAAGAGGATTTAATGCGATGTTTTTCATCGTAGGCTAATAAAAAATGTAATAGCACCAAATAAAATAGGCTTAGTTGGAAAAACGCAGCCGAGGTCAAGTTATACAATCGGTATTCCTGTTCCGATCCATAAAAACGTGGCAAATAGGCATGGGCATTTAGCGCAAAATCAATAGCTGCGTTGATCCCCAATAATCCCAACAACCCCAGCACAAATTGTACAAAAACACCGATACGCAAATCCGTCACTAACTTTTCCCGGCCCTGTGGTATTTGATAAAAGGCGTTATAAGCAGCAACGCCAAACAAGAATAATAACAATCCTTTGACATACATGATAACCACGGAAAAATCCCTTGTACCATTAATCAATAACGGCAGCAGGCTAAAGACAATCAAACCAATTAACACAAGCAGGCTATCCAGTGGAATCACTAGGGATTTTTGATAATTACTTTTCCAAAATTGATATAACAGCCATGCACAAGCAGCCACGCCGGCCACCAATGACATACGCAGAAAATGGAAAAACCAGGGATCATAAAGATAAAAGAGATTAAAAATAGCGCTCATGATGAATTACTTACCCCAATTACGCTGTATCGCCAAACATTTCTTCGCCGGATATTTAAGGCATTTTTTCAGCCAATTATTCGCAATAGAACCTCGTGCACTCTGCAAATTACTGGCAAGTTTCGGATTTTCGATCACCAACAAAGGACGCACCACATTGTTATAAATGCCAAAGGTTTCAAATAACGGAAAATCATCGGCTAACCAAAACGGTTTCCCTTGAGATAGCGGCGCCAATAATTTGCGAGCTGCCGATTTTTTAATTAAATAGCCTACCGTACCGGCAAAATAGCTTTTATAAGGATACCCGTAAGTGATGGAACCGGCATGCTGACATAAGGCGGAAAATGTTGTTGGATAATTGATTTCCAATTCGATATCCGCAAAATCGGCAATTTTTGACTGCCCTATCAACACAATATCCTCTTTGCATTGCTGAACAAGCAATGGCAACGCTTGCTGATAATATTCCGGATTGAATAACGCATCATCTTCACAAATCAGCGCATAATCCTCTTCGCCAATCGCTGCATCTTCTACAATTAAACGATACACACCTAAATGGCTTAAGGTACAACCGATCTCGCCTTTCGTGACATGACGGCTGTAATGTTGAGCAAATTTTGCAAAATCAAACAAAGCGAGCAACTCATCCTCAGCTTTTTGCATTGTATTAAATGCCGAAAAGGTGTGAAAATCCGCGGTTTCTGCCTGAGCAAAAAAAAGCTCTCGGCGTTCAACATCTTTATCTAAGGAAATCAAATATTTATTCATTATCTTTTGGATATTAAGGCAATAAAGCCCATTGGATTAAAGAAAGGAGAAATAGTTCAACCCAATGGTTGGTTATTTCATTCAGGCGGCAAATTATACTAAAAAATAGACGTCACGTATAACGGCATCTTTATTGACGAAAGCACTTATCCTTTTATAATCGCATCCCTGTTAGTTTTATTGTAGTCATTATGTTTCGTCCCAATCCCGCGCCCTCCGCGGCCAACCTAATCGCATTCAACTTTTTATTAATCGCGTTTTTAACCGGTATTGCATCAGCTTTTCAAACGCCAACCTTAAGTCTTTTCTTATCACAGGAATTGCAGGTTTCCCCATTTCTTGTGGGATTATTTTATGCGGTCAATGCCTTGATCGGTATTGTTTTAAGCCAAATCCTAGCCCGCTATTCGGATCGCTTGCCTGATCGTCGGCAGGTAATGATCTTTTGCTGTTTAATTGCGGTATTAGGTTGCCTGCTATTTGCCTTTAATCGCAATTATTACATCTTGATTCTCGTTGCAACCACCTTACTGGGTTTAGGTTCTGCGGCCAATCCGCAATCCTTTGCATTGGCTCGGGAATATGCGGAAAGCAGCGGACGTGAAACTGTAATGTTCACCACTATCATGCGTACTCAAATCTCCTTAGCTTGGATCGTCGGCCCTCCGCTCTCCTTCTTCATTGCCCTCAACTGGGGATTTGATTATCTTTATTTAGTGAGTGCCGGCGCATTTTTGCTATGTGCCCTAGTCAGCCGCCTGCTACCACAAGTGCCACGACGCCAGACAGGCACTCAAGTTTCCAACGAGCCACAGAAATCGCCACGCAAAAGTGTCACCTATTTATTTATCGCTAATTTATTGTTATGGACCTGTAACAGTATGTATTTGATTAATATGCCGTTATTTGTGATTCACGAATTGCATTTGGATAAGGAATTAGCCGGTACATTAATGGGCACGGCTGCAGGATTAGAAATTCCAATTATGTTATTCGCCGGCTGGTTGTCCCGCTATTGGGCAAAGAAAAATTTAATGCTGGCGGCATTAATTGCAGGCTTACTGTTTTATTGTGGTATGAGCCTAGCTGAGCAGACTTGGCAGTTGGTTGCCTTACAATTACTGAATGCGATCTTTATTGGCATCACCGCGACCATCGGGATGGTGTATTTTCAGGATTTAATGCCGGAACAAATGGGCAGTGCCACTACTCTATTTAGCAATGCAGCAAAAAGCAGTTGGGTTTTGGGTGGACCTATTGCCGGCCTGATTGCTGAATATTGGAGCTACCAGGCCGTACTTTATATCGCATTGGGATTAATCGCCATTTCATTGCTGTGTATGAGCAAGGTAAAGTCGGTTTAATCCTAGCAAAATGCATTTTTAAACCAATCATAATAAAATCAATGACTTACATATCTTTTTGGGAAAAACTTTTATTTTTGTGGGGGCGTTTCTCTACCACAGTTGATACAGTGCAATCACCAGTGGCATAGTAAACACACAAAGCATGGTGCTGACACCATAAATTGCGCTGGCTTTTTGCGCATTATTACCAAAGATCAGCGCCATTTGAGTCACCGTTGCTGCCGCCGGACTGGTGGTAGCCAAGAAACTTATCATGGCAATGGTTGCGCCATTTTCAGTCCATCCCGCAAAACCACACAATTTCACTATCACCAGCAAAAACAGCGGAATCACCAACAAACGTAAAGCCGTCACCAAATAAATGCGTTTTGAAGAAATGATGCTACGTAACGGAATCGAGGCTATTAACATACCGGCAATCAACATTGCATTCGGGCCAATAAAACTCCCCACCATAGAAAGCGTGCCGTTAATAAAGGCCGGTAATTTAATTTGCAAAGCAAATAAACAAACTCCAATAAAAATCGACCATAAATTGATATTGGTCAGCACCGATTTCAACGATAACAGCCCTTTGCCAACAATAATTAAGCGACAATGAGTCCAAAATAAAAAGGTTTGTACCACGATAAAACAACTGGCGTAAATCACCCATTCTTTACCGAATAAGGACATCACTAGCGGAATAATCAGATTGCCGGAATTGGAATAAATGGAAGCTGCATGTTCGATAGGATCGAGATTAAATACTTGCTTCAGCACCCGCCCGATAAGGATCAATAACAGTTGTAAAAATACCGCCATTGCCAAAGACAATAACAAACCACGTAAAATTTCAGGGGTGTAATCAATTTGGAAGGCTTCAATCATCACCGACGGACTGATGATATACAGGCCGATAATCGATAGCGGACGACTGTCCTCAGATTTGAGCAACTTGGCTTTTACCAAGGCATAGCCCATTAAAACGATCAAAGTCAGCTCAATAATTTTTGAGCCTAAAAGTAATGCAATATCCATAATGTGACAGCAGAAAAATTTGCCGTTATTAAACAATAGAAAAAATCAAAGGGCAAAATAATTTGCCCTTTGTTGGAGTGTTTAGCTTATTCCCACTCGATAGTTGCTGGTGGTTTTCCGCTAATGTCATACACGACACGGGAAATACCGTTCACTTCGTTAATAATACGATTAGACACTTTGCCTAATAGATCATAAGGCAAGTGTGCCCAATGAGCGGTCATAAAGTCGATGGTTTCTACCGCACGTAGCGAGATAACCCAATCGTATTTGCGGCCATCGCCCATCACACCTACGGATTTCACTGGTAAGAATACGCTGAAAGCTTGACTGGTTTTTTCATACCAACCGCTATTGCGTAATTCTTCGATAAAGATCGCATCGGCACGGCGTAATAAATCGCAGTATTCTTTTTTCACTTCGCCTAGTACACGTACGCCTAAACCCGGACCTGGGAATGGGTGGCGGTTGATCATTTCAGCCGGTAAGCCTAATGCCAAACCGATTTTACGCACTTCATCTTTAAATAATTCACGTAACGGTTCAACTAAGCCTAATTTCATATAATCCGGCAAACCACCTACGTTGTGGTGAGATTTAATCACATGTGCTTTACCGGTTTTGCTGGCTGCTGATTCGATTACGTCAGGATAAATCGTACCTTGCGCCAACCATTTCACATTAGTCAGTTTTTTCGATTCATCATCGAACACATCCACGAATACTTTACCGATAATTTTACGTTTCGCTTCAGGATCAGATACACCTGCAAGTTCACCTAAGAAACGACTTTCTGCATCAACACGGGTAATGTTTAAGCCGAATTTATCGCCAAACATTTCCATGACTTGATCGCCTTCGTGTAAGCGGAGCAAGCCGTTATCCACGAATACGCAGTGTAAGTTTTTGCCGATAGCGCGATGTAAAAGTAGTGCAACCACAGAAGAGTCTACACCACCGGATAAACCTAAAATCACTTCATCATCACCGACTTGTTCTTTAATGCAGGCAACGGCATCTTCAATGATGTTTTCGGCCGTCCATTTAGTTTCGCATTTACAAATATTCACGACAAAGTTAGTCAATAATTCCAAACCTTTTTTGGTATGGGTTACTTCTGGATGGAATTGCACGCCATAGAAATGACGGCTTTCATCAGACATCGCAGCAATCGGACAAGTTGGTGTCGTACCTGTTACTTGGAAGTTTTCCGGCAAACGGGTCACTTTATCACCGTGGCTCATCCATACATCCAATTTGTTATCACCGTCATTTAAATTTGCAAAAAGTGCGGTTGGATTTTCCATTAAAACAGAGGCATAACCGAATTCGCGATGATCAGAGGTTTCTGTTAAACCACCAAGCTGCATCGCCATAGTTTGCATACCGTAGCAAACGCCCAACACAGGCACACCGGCATTAAACACATATTCCGGCGCACGTGGGCTATTTTCTTCGGTGGTACTTTCCGGACCACCGGAAAGAATAATACCGTCCGGATTAAAATCACGGATTTGTTGTTCGGTAACATCCCACGCCCAAAGTTCGCAGTACACGCCAATCTCACGCACACGACGTGCAATCAGTTGAGTATATTGTGAACCAAAGTCGAGGATTAGGATTTTATAATTGTGGATGTTTGTCATTTATAATGCTCTTATTATTGATAGTGTAGGCAGTCAATTTTTCCCAAAACTTTGCAAAAATCAACCGCACTTTAAAATAACAAAAGGTGGGCTAAAGCCCACCCTACGGTTAGCCCATACGATAGTTTGGCGCTTCTTTAGTGATAGTTACATCGTGAACATGGCTTTCTTTAATACCGGCACCACTGATGCGAACGAATTCTGCTTTTGTGCGTAATTCTTCGATGGTTGCGCAGCCAGTTAAGCCCATGCAAGAACGTAAGCCACCCATTTGTTGGTGGATGATTTCTTTTAAGTAACCTTTGTATGGAATACGGCCTTCGATACCTTCTGGTACGAGTTTGTCTGCAGCGTTATCCGATTGGAAGTAACGATCTGATGAGCCTTTCGCCATCGCACCTAATGAGCCCATACCACGATAGGATTTAAATGCACGACCTTGGTAAAGTTCGATCTCACCCGGTGCTTCTTCAGTACCGGCAAACATAGAACCCACCATTACGCAGCTTGCGCCTGCAGCGATAGCTTTTGCGATATCACCAGAGAAACGGATACCACCGTCCGCGATAACTGGAATGCCACGATCTTTTAATGCCGCGGCTGCATCAGCAATAGCGGTGATTTGTGGAACACCTACACCGGTCACGATACGGGTAGTACAAATTGAACCTGGACCGATACCCACTTTCACTGCGCTAGCACCCGCATCCGCTAATGCAATTGCCCCTTCGGCGGTTGCCACATTACCGGCAACGATTGGTAAATTTGGATATTTTGCACGGGTTTCGCGCACACGTTGTAATACGCCTTCTGAATGGCCATGGGAAGAGTCAATTAGCAGTACATCCACACCGGCAGCCACTAAAGCATCAATACGCTCTTCATTGCCCGGACCTGCACCAACTGCAGCACCTACGCGTAAACGGCCGAATTCATCTTTACAAGCATTTGGTTTTTGTTCCGCTTTTTGGAAATCCTTAACGGTGATCATGCCTTTTAGTTTGAAATTATCGTCCACTACAAGCACTTTCTCTACGCGGTGTTTATGCATCAATTCCAAAATTGTTTCACGACTGGCGCCTTCTTTCACGGTCACCAAATTTTCTTTTTTCGTCATCAATTCTGAAACAGTTTTGTTTAAATCTTTTACAAAGCGAGTATCACGGCCGGTGATGATACCAATTAAGTTATTTTCACCATCAACTACCGGATAACCGGCAAAGCCGTTTTTCTTCACCATTTCAGCCAAGTCGGCAAGGGTTAAATTTGGAGAAACTGTGACCGGCTCGGTAACAATACCGCTTTCGAATTTTTTCACCTTACGCACACGATCCGCTTGGCGTTCAATTGTCATATTTTTGTGGATAAAGCCGATGCCGCCTTCTTGTGCTAAAGAGATTGCTAATTTAGTTTCGGTAACGGTATCCATCGCAGCGGAAAGCATTGGAATGTTCAGACGGATTTCTTTGGTGAGTTGGGTAGAAAGATTGGCTGTATTCGGAAGAACTGTGGAGTGCGCAGGGACGAGTAACACATCGTCAAAAGTCAGCGCTTCTTGTTTGATTCTAAGCATTGCAATATTCTCTCTATTGAGGTTTAACTGAAAAATATTGCGGCGGCATTCTATAGATATTGCCCTTTGTTGTAAATAAATTTTTTGCTTTTATGGTAGCATTAGCGAGTAATTTTTCTTGGAGAAAGCATGAATATCGAATTGTTGAATTTAATGGCCGATTGCCATCCAAAATCCTGCGCAGAAATTCAGCGTAAACTCAATTTATCCCGCTCTCAGCTGCTCGATGCATGCCATCGTCTAAAAACCTTAGGCGTCAATATCGAGCATCAGGCAGATAATCTTTGCCTTATCCCCACATTGCCTTTACTGGATGTTGAAGCACTGCGGCAAGCGCTGCCATCATTCCCTATATTTTATCAACCGATACTTTCTTCAACCAATGACTTTATCGAACAGCAACGGGCTACACTACAGAAAGGGGCGCTCTGTCTGGCTGAATTTCAAACCGCCGGTCGCGGTCGTCGCGGCAATCAATGGTTCTCCCCTTTCGGCGGCCAACTTATTTTTAGTTTTTACTGGACCTTAGAAGCCGATGAGCGCCTTGAAGGCTTAAGTTTGGCAATTGGTTTAGCCATTGCCGAAACCTTTGGCGCACAGGTGAAATGGCCAAATGATGTGCTATATCAAGATGCCAAAATGGCGGGCATTTCGTTAGATGTAATCAGCAATCGTAACGGTCGTCGGGAATTGGTGATTGGTGTCGGTATCAATGCCAAACTGCCCTCCGAACTCGCCCTTGAACGAGCTACCGCCTCACTTTACGACATCGATCCACAAACCGATCGCACTCAGGCACTTATTGCCGTCATTCCTGCGATTTATCGGGAAATCGAACGCTTTGCCCGCGCAGGGATTGATGGCGCATTTCAGCAGCGTTGGCAAGCGCGTAATGCTTATGCCGGGCAGACGGTCAATCTATTAAAAGCAGATACAATAGAAAGTGGCCAAGAATGTGGTATCGATTCCCAAGGACATTTATTGGTAACAATCGATGGACAGATTCAGCATTTCAGCGCCGGTGAAATCTCGCTACGCCAGGCAAAAATACATTTTTAGACCAACACTAATAAAATCAATGACTTAGCGCTCATTTTCAGAAAAACTTTTGATTTCGAAGGGGCGTTTTAGAAAACATAACGCGGGCAAATTGCCCGCGTTAATCATAGAAGCCAGGTGAGTTATACAAACACCTGTTGTACCAGAAACATATAAAACACTGTGCCGGCCGCAATCGACAAAAACATGTTTTTACGCCAGAAATGCAGCCCTAATACCAAGGCTCCGGCTAGGAAATCGGGCAAGCCGTGGTGAGGGCCGAAAATATCAATATTTTTATAGCAATACACCACCAACATTCCAAACATTGCGGCCGGTAACACTTTACCTAAATAGCGAATATATTCCGGCACCGGTCGATTGGCCGGGAAAATCCAAAAAGGTAACCAACGACTTAGCTGCACACAGGCGACACAAATAGCAACCGTGATGATTTGTTCATTTAATGTCATTGTAATGCCTCCAATTTAGAGGCCAATTTTGGCCGCCGCACGGTAAGCACAATCCAAATACCGAAAAGTGTTGGAATCAAAAAATGCTGCTGTCCAACAATCAGTAATGATAAAAAAGCAATTACCAGGCCGAGTAATGAGCTTTCATGGGATTTTTCCTTCAACCAGTTTTCCGAAAAAATCACCAAGAAAAGTGCTGTCATGGCAAATTCCACGCCTTTTAAATCCACCGGAATCAGCTTGCCAAACACATTACCTAGTGCGGCGCCCATAGCCCAATAGATATGCAGGTAAAAACTGACAAAAAACATATACCAACCTTTATCAATATGCTTTTCCGGTTGCGCCAAATAATTTAGGGAAAAGGATTCATCCACCAAGGAACTAATTAAGTACCAACGTTTTTTTCCCAGATAACGGCCGTATTTTTCCAGCATGGAAATGGCGTAAAAAATTTGCCGCCCACTCACCATTAAGGTAATCAATGCAACACTGAGTGGTGAAAAAGGCGCAACCAATGCACCTGCCGCAATAAACTCAACGGAACCGGCATAAATTAATAATGCCATCAATAACGGGAACCAGATACCGAATCCCAAGGCTTTCATATATATGCCGTAAGCAATCCCAATAAAAAGGAAACCGGTCACCATTGGCAAACTATAAGGAAACGCAGCCAAAGCAGCATTTTTAATACGTAAAAACCGTTCGGGCTGCATTAGGACTCCAATACCGATAAACCAGGCAAGGTGGAAAAACTTTGACTTTTCACGGTTTGATAGAAGTCCTCAATATAGGCTAAGGATTCATCCTCTTTACGAATAGCTGCATACAAGTTGCTGTATAAGCCATCCTCCGTAATTTTACGCGCCACCACATAACCTTTTTCTAAATAAGGTAATGCTGCCCAATAAGGCACTGTGGCAATACCGCGACGGCTGGCCACTAATTGAATCATAGCAATCGTCAATTCGGTAGTACGGCGGGGCGGATTAATACCTTGAGGTTTTAAAATCTGACGATATAAATCCAACATATCATCAGGGACCGGATAAGTAACCCAGGTTTCTTCAGCAAAATCACTCGCCTGCCAAATTTCTTTATTAGCCAACGGATGATCCTTCGCGCAAATGCCTACCATTTCATAGGAAAACAGCGGTTTAAAAATCACATCTTCATTTTGTTCCACTTCAGACACTATCGCCCAATCAGCCCGGTGGGATAAGAGCAAGCCAACGGGATCCGTATGAAAGCCGGAAACAATATCCAATTCCACCAGACTCCAATGGGCGCGAAATGCATCCATCGCCGGCATTAACCAATCAAAGCAGGTATGACATTCGACAGCGATGCGCAGCTGTCCGGCATCACCTTGTTTAACCCGCATTAAATCCCGCTCGGCATCCACAACTTTAGGAATAATATCATTCGCTAGGCGAATCAGACGATCGCCCGCAGCCGTAAAGCGTAATGGATTGCTCTTACGCTCGAATAACGCTAGGCCAAATTGTTCTTCAATTAATTTAATCTGGTGGGATAATGCCGATTGGGTGAGGTAAACCCGTTTGGCAGCTTGCGACACACTCCCGGTTTCTTTTAACGCAAGTAGGGTTTTCAGATGACGCAATTCAAGAAATGTTGGTTTCATTAAAATAATTCATGAAAAAAGAAAAAAGTGGGGTGTATATTACTACAAATGAATTTAACGAAAAAGCTTGAAGTCTAGAGATGAAATAAAAAAGCTAAGGAAAAAAGACAAGAAAAAAGCCGCGATAACCGCGGCTTTTGTAAACGTAAAATTAACGTTTGGAGTATTGTGGACGACGACGTGCTTTGTGTAAACCCACTTTTTTACGTTCAACGCGACGTGCGTCACGAGTAACGAAGCCGGCTGCACGAAGTGCAGGACGAAGGGTTTCATCGTATTCCATCAATGCACGGGTAATACCATGACGGATTGCACCCGCTTGACCAGAAATACCACCACCTTTAACAGTGATGTATAGGTCTAATTTATCAAGTAACTCAACTAACTCTAACGGTTGACGAACGATCATACGAGAAGTTTCGCGACCGAAATACACGTCTAATTCACGTTGGTTGATAGTGATTTTACCACTGCCCGGTTTGATAAATACACGAGCTGAAGAGCTTTTGCGGCGACCAGTGCCGTAGTTTTGATTCTCTGCCATATCCTAAACCTCGTGATTAAATATCTAAAACTTGTGGTTGTTGTGCTGCGTGTTGGTGTTCTGCACCCGCATACACTTTTAATTTACGGAACATTGCACGACCTAATGGGCCTTTTGGCAACATACCTTTAACCGCAATTTCAATCACCGCTTCAGGACGGCGAGCGATCATTTCTTTGAAAGTCGCTTGTTTGATACCACCTACATAGCCAGTGTGCCAGTAGTAAAGTTTATCTGTTTCTTTACGACCAGTTACTGCCACTTTGTCTGCGTTGATAACGATGATGTAATCACCAGTATCTACGTGTGGAGTGTACTCAGCCTTGTGTTTACCACGAAGACGGCGTGCTAATTCAGTAGCTAAACGACCTAAAGTTTTACCTGTCGCATCTACCACATACCAGTCACGTTTTACTGTTTCCGGTTTTGCTACAAAAGTTTTCATTAATTAATTACCAAAATATTAGTTTGATACCCAGTGTTTCAGATGAAACACAACCATTGATCTCAATCATCACCCCTTCGAGTGTGATCTCGATAAAATAATGCACGGTGGGAATCCGTGCATTTACAGGGTCGGCGCATTATACCGATTTTGAGCGGAAATGCTAACTTTTTGTGCAAATAAATCCATTTTCTTTTAAAATGCCTATCAATTGCAGTAAATATTAATTTTATTCATTACTTTTATGAAATGATTGAAATTGACGCATGCAAAAGCTTTATCTATGATGCTGTTACAAGCCAAACAATAATAAGAAGGTGCGCCATGAGTTATGCCAAAGAAATTGATACTCTCAATCAACATATTGCCGACATTAACAACAAAAAAATTAATGTTTCTTTTGAATTCTTCCCGCCGAAAAATGAAAAAATGGAAAACATGCTATGGGACTCCATTCATCGTTTAAAAACCCTTAAGCCAAAATTCGTTTCCGTCACCTATGGCGCAAATTCAGGCGAACGGGATAGAACTCACAGTATTGTTAAAGCCATAAAGTCAGAAACAGGACTTGAAGCAGCGCCCCATTTAACCGGTATTGATGCAACACCGGAAGAACTCAAACAAATCGCTAAAGATTATTGGGCTAGCGGTATCCGTCGTATTGTTGCACTACGTGGTGATATTCCGGCTGGTTATGATAAAAAACCATTTTACGCGGCAGATTTAGTTGAACTCCTCCGTTCCGTAGCGGATTTTGATATTTCTGTTGCAGCCTATCCGGAAGTGCATCCGGAGGCTAAATCAGCACAGGCAGATCTCATCAATTTAAAACGTAAAATTGATGCCGGTGCGAATCACGTTATTACACAATTTTTCTTTGATATTGAAAATTACCTACGTTTCCGTGATCGCTGTGCTTCCATCGGAATTGATACTGAAATCGTTCCGGGAATTTTACCGGTAACAAACTTCAAACAACTGCAAAAAATGGCATCATTCACAAATGTGAAAATTCCAACCTGGTTGGCAAAAGCCTACGAAGGATTGGATGACGATCAAACCACCCGTAATCTGGTTGCGGCTAGTGTTGCAATGGATATGGTAAAAGTGTTATCCCGCGAAGGTGTCCATGATTTCCACTTTTATACCTTAAACCGCAGCGAGTTAACCTACGCTATCTGTCACACACTTGGTGTTCGCCCAAATTTATAATTCATTACCAATAAAAAACGTCCTTTACCGGACGTTTTTTATTTTGCTACTGACTGGCAAGATTCGTTTTTTGTATGACCGCTTTTAACAATGGTTTAGAGTCTTTTTGAATATTCTCGCTTTTTAGCGCCTTTGCATTTTCGCCCCAAATTGATAATGCTGCACCAATTAGGTTTTCTGAGTTAGCAACTTTATTTTGCTTGTTCTCGCCATCCCAAACGCCTAAATCCCAATTTTTTAATAAGTCGTT
Organism: Haemophilus pittmaniae; assembly: GCF_900186995.1. Taxonomy (NCBI): domain Bacteria; kingdom Pseudomonadati; phylum Pseudomonadota; class Gammaproteobacteria; order Pasteurellales; family Pasteurellaceae; genus Parahaemophilus; species Parahaemophilus pittmaniae. The sequence goes on along the minus strand of NZ_LT906463.1, from coordinate 1,507,386 downwards.
CTTAGCAAATTCTGCATCCTTAGGAAAAGCCGTGGCCGATTCCGGTGTCAGATATAAATAATAGGAATTATAGTTCAGTACTTTAAATCCTTTTGTCAATAAATCCGGTAATGCTGCTCGCGCACTACGTAAGCGTTTCACTTCCTGCTGATCCTGTTTATCTCCATCAAAACTCCAGTAGGTAATTTCAATGCTAGGATCCAATTTGTCTAAATTCTTCTTAATAAGCCCATCATTCCACATACGAGCTTTTAATCCTTTTTGCCGTAAAAATTCAGTTAATGTATTGGCATAACCGATAAATTCTTCGTTATTATTAATATCGTAACCAAATTCATCCCCACCAATATGTATATGGCGGCTACTATTAGCAAATACATTAATCACTTCATCCAATAAGTCCTGTATAAATGCAATACTTTGCGGATTAGTCATATTGATTTCATCAGAGACTTGTGGCGAGGCCACTGACTGCACATAATCTTTACCCTTCGCATTTTGCAATAAACGAAAAATTCCTCTCATATGAGCTGGGCTATCTAATTCTGGAATAATTTCAATCCCTTTTAATTTTGCGTAGTCCTTAATATCTTTAATTTGTTGATAACTTAAAAAAGGTTTTTGGGTAAGCGGATTAATATAAATTCCGTTTTTTTGTATTGCTCCATCCACTCGTTGATTTAATAATTCGCTTTCTAAAGCATAATTTTCATCATCGGAAAAATGTAAATGTAAAAAAGTACCGCCGGCTTCACTTAAAGTATCAATAAAAGATTTGATAACTTCCGGCGGATAGAAATGCCTTGCAATATCGAGCATTAAACCGCTTTCTTTGGGATGCGTCTGTACAACTGCTTGGCTATTTTCTATTGGCGATGAAATTTCTGCTCTGCCATTAAACGAAATCAATGCTCCTAATAACAATAAAAAAGATTTTTTCACCTTTAACATTTCCTTTACCACAATAAAAACGGCCGCTTTGTAATGTTCTCCAAATGGAAGAACCTAAGCGGCCGCAATAGACTAATAAAACTCCGAATCAATTCTCGTTGTGAATCTCCAGATTCGTAGCATCTTTTTCGCGTTTTTTCTTCGCTAAGTCATTACGTTGCGACGCAATACTCTCTAAGTATTGTTCAGTTACATCACCGGTAATATATTCCCCGGTGAAAACGGAACAATCAAAACCTTGGATAGCCGGATTTTCCAGTAGCACTGATTCCTTCAACGCTTCAAGATCTTGGAATATCAATTTATCCACCCCTATCAAACGGGCTATTTGATCAACATCTCGACCATATGCGATCAGTTCATGTTTAGTCGGCATATCAATACCATAAACATTTGGATAACGAATTTCTGGGGCTGCAGAAGCAAAGTAAACCTTTTTCGCACCGGCGGCTCTAGCCATTTCTACAATTTGTTCTGAAGTGGTGCCGCGTACAATCGAATCATCCACCAACAAAACATTTTTATTTTTAAATTCTGCTTTGATCGTATTCAACTTGCGACGAACAGAACTTATGCGTTGCGCTTGCCCAGGCATAATAAAGGTTCTACCTACATAGCGATTTTTTACAAAACCTTGACGATAAGGTTTATTTAATACTCGACCAATTTGTAACGCAATATCCGTTGAAGTTTCAGGTACAGGAATTACTACATCAATATCAGCAATTTCATCCTGCCATTCACGGGCAATCTTCTGCCCTAATTTTTCTCCCATATGCACCCTGGAGGCATAAACAGACACACCATCCATGATTGAATCCGGGCGGGCAAAATAAACATATTCAAAAATACACGGCTTTAAGACCGCATGTTCGGCACATTGTTCACTATAAAGTTCACCTTCGAAGGTCACGTAAACGGCCTCCCCTGGCGCGACATCACGAACATATTCAAAACCAACAATATCTAATGCCACTGTCTCCGAAGCAAACATATAATCAGTTTTTCCATTTTCCACCCTTTTACCTAAAACTAGTGGGCGAATACCAAAGGGATCACGAAAAGCAACGATGCCATGACCAATAATCATCGCTAAACAGGCATAGGCTCCGCGAATATCCCTATGAGTTTCACGTACCGCTTGAAAAATATCCTGCGCGGTTAAATGATCCTTATTAATTTTATCTAAATGATTCGCCAAGATATTAAGCAATAATTCAGAATCAGAATTGGTATTTACATGACGACGAGCCTGTTTAAAAAGAGTTTCTTTAAGTTCGCTTGAATTTGTTAAATTGCCGTTATGGACTAAGCTTAATCCATAAGGAGAGTTTACATAAAACGGTTGTGCCTCAGATACACTTGAACTTCCAGCTGTTGGATAGCGTACATGGCCTAACCCGCTATTTCCCTGCAATCGCAACATGTGTTCTTGACGGAATACATCACTAACCAAACCGTTAGATTTACGCAGACGGAAACGATTTTCCTCATCTACCGTAATAATCCCTGCAGCATCTTGCCCACGATGTTGTAATAGGGTTAAGGCTGCATAAATAGATTCATTAACCGGAGTTTGGCTAACAATACCGACAATTCCACACATAGAGGTTAATCCTTACTGTTTTAAGGTTGAGTTTAAAAAACTAGAGCTGGCTTGCAATTGTTGAAAAAACCATTCGATGATAAAACCGAAATGCGGAATGAGTTGTGATTCCTTCCAATACTCGGTTTGTTCAAAATTAGTAAACGTATCCAAGAAAAATAAGATAGCGGCAACAATCAACACACCACGTAAAAAACCAAATGCAGCGCCTAATACGCGATCAGTACCGGTCAATCCAGTTTTATCTACCAATTGACCAATAACATAATTAATGATGGCACCGACAATCAAAGTTGCGACAAATAAAATACCGATGGCCGTAGCATTACGAATATACAAAGACTCGATTTGTTCTAAATGGACCGCTAGATACGGATAAAATTGACTGGCCACAATAAAGGCGACAACCCAACTGGCAAGAGACATTACTTCCCGAACAAAGCCTCGTAATAAACTGACAATAATAGAAAAAACGATGATGCCAATAATAATATAATCGATCATTAAATAACCCTCTTAAACCAACGGGTCGGCTGCACGACCGCGCTATTCTACAGAAAACATAAAAAAAAGGAAAACGTTTGCGTCAATTAGATGGATTCCCAGAAGTCCGATGACAAATGACTCTCAGCCAAGCGTAAAACCTCTGCTAAATCTTGAAATCTTGGCTCTACGGGGGCTATTCGATTAATCCCTTTTTGTTCCAAACGAGTGAGAATATCTTTAAAAACAACCACCGTAGCATCAGGTAACTTAGTCTGAGCCCGTTTTCCCAACCAGTATAGCCCTTGTAACGGAATACACAGTGCAAAAATGGCAGTTAATATCGAGGCGGCCAATGCCATAATTTCCCCGTTGCCATACAATTGCTGCCAACAAATCGCAAATACCGCTATAAAAGGCATTACCCGTTCAGCAAAACGAGTTGCTTTAATTACTCGATTTTCAGCAAAAATCATTGCTAATTTGGGATTTAACGGCCAATTCTGCAAATATCGCTGGCCGGCTTTTAACGTTACCAAAAGTGCCACAAAATCTCCCTACTAGTACACAGAAAATCAATGCGATTACCTGCATTTTAAGGGCGCCGATCATACTGGTTTTAAATTCCCTTGTCATTACACAGTAAAGAACGTTTAAATTTTCCACATTGTTAGCAAAGATCCGTTTTTTATGCGGCCACGAATTTATTTTCCTCGCTAAAAGGTGTATCCTATGCGTCGATTTTCGTGTCTTTTATCGCTTGAGCGATAAACGATATTCTCTAACCTCAACGATAAGATAGGGTTCTTATGTCTAAATTAGTTCTAATCCTTAACTGTGGCAGTTCCTCTTTAAAATTCGCCATTTTAGATCCTGCGACAGGTGATGAAAAATTATCCGGTCTGGCAGAAGCCTTCTTCCTTCCGGAAGCTCGCATCAAATGGAAAATTAATGGTGAAAAAGGTAATGCTGATCTTGGTGCCGGTGCTGCACATACCGAAGCACTTAACTTTATCGCATCAAACATCATGACTGATGAGCTTAAAAACTCTATTGCGGCGATTGGTCACCGTATCGTTCACGGCGGTGAAAAATATACCCAATCTGTAGTTGTGACTGATGAAGTTGTTAAAGGCATTGAAGAAGCTGCTCAATTCGCACCACTTCACAACCCTGCTCATTTAATTGGTATTCGTGAAGCGTTCAAAACATTCCCGCACTTAAAAGATAAAAACGTTGTTGTGTTTGATACGGCATTCCACCAAACTATGCCTGAAGAAGCATTCCTTTACGCGCTTCCATACTCTTTATACCAAGAACACGGTGTACGTCGCTATGGCGCCCACGGTACAAGCCACTTCTTTATTTCCCGTGAAATTGCAAAACGTGTAGGTAAACCTGCAGATCAAGTAAATGCTATTATCTGTCACTTAGGTAATGGTGGTTCTGTTTCTGTCGTTCGTCATGGTCAATGTATTGATACTTCAATGGGCTTAACTCCGTTAGAAGGCTTAGTGATGGGTACTCGTTGTGGTGATATCGACCCAGCAATCGTATTCTATCTATACAAAAATTTAGGCATGTCAATGGATCAAATCGAAGACACCTTAGTGAAAAAATCAGGTCTTTTAGGTTTAACTCAAGTGACCAGCGACTGTCGTTATGCCGAAGATAACTACGATGATGCATCCAAACCTGAAGCTAAGCGTGCATTAGATGTTTACAGCTATCGTTTAGCAAAATACATCGGTGCCTATATGGCTATTTTAGGTGATGACCATTTAGATGCGATCGCATTTACTGGTGGTATTGGTGAAAACTCCGCTCACGTTCGTGAATTAGCATTGAATCATTTAAAATTATTCGGTGTAAAACTAGACCACGAGCGTAACCTCGCTGCTCGCTTTGGTAAAGAAGGCGTAATTACTGCTGATGATTCTAAATTCAAAGCAATCGTTCTTCCAACCAACGAAGAACTCGTAATTGCACAAGACACTGCGAGATTAAGCTTCTAATCACTCTAAACTGCCGAAATTTTCGGCAGTTTTTATTTTTATCATTCAATAATTAATTAAGGTTTATTATGTCCCGTACAATTATCCTTATTCCTGTTAGTACAGGCGTTGGTTTAACCAGCGTAAGTCTTGGTTTAATTCAAGCCCTTGAAGAAAAAGGTGCCAAAGTTGGTTTCATGAAACCAATTTCTCAACCAAGTTCTGGCGAAGATAAATTGGATCGCACAACCTCTATCGTGCGTACCAGTACAGCATTGGAAACTGCCGAACCTTTCATGCTTAGTACTGCAGAGCAATTAATCGGTCAAAACCAATCTGATGTTTTATTAGAAAAAATTGTTGAAAACCATCAACAACTGGCTAAAAACAATGAAATCCTCATTGTAGAAGGTTTGATTCCAACCCGTAAACATGGTTATGCCAACCGCTTAAACTACGAAATTGCGCAAGCCCTAGATGCAGAAATCGTATTAGTCGCAGCACCGGCAACCGAAACTCCAAGCCAATTAAAAGAACGCGTTGAAGCCGCAGCCTCCCTATTCGGCGGTAAAGAAAACAAAAACCTACTTGGTGTGATCGTTAATAAATTTAATGCTCCAGTAGATGAATCCGGCAGAACCCGTCCTGATTTAAGTGAAATTTTTGATGCTTACCAACACAGCCACAACAGCGAAAATGAATTAGTTAAATTATTCGCTCAAGGCCCAATCAAACTCTTAGCCTGCATTCCATGGAGTGCTGAATTAATCGCTACCCGTGCCGTTGATCTAGTAAAACACCTTGGGGCAGCAATTCTAAACGAAGGTGATATCAATCGCCGTATCCGTGGTATTACATTCTGTGCAAGAAGCCTACCAAACATGATTGAACACTTCCGTGCAGGTAGTTTGTTAGTCGTATCAGCAGATCGTCCAGATGTCATTGTTGCAGCTGCTCTTGCTGCATCTAACGGCATTGAAATCGGTGGTATCTTATTAACTGGCGGTTACAAAATTGATCCACAAATCAAAAAATTGTGCCACCACGTATTTGAAAACACCAAATTACCGATTTTCCGTATTGAAGGAAACACCTGGCAAACTGCATTAAGTCTACAAAGCTTCAATTTGGAAGTGCCGGTTGATGATAAAGAACGTATCGAAAATATCAAACGCTACACTAGCGAAAAATTAGATGCGGCCTTTGTAAATGATATTGCTGCAGGTTCCGGCCGTTTACGTCGTCTTTCTCCTCCGGCATTCCGTTATCAATTAACCGAACTTGCCCGTGCTGCGAAAAAACGTATTGTATTACCTGAAGGTGACGAACCTCGTACTATTAAAGCCGCGGTGCTTTGTGCCGAACGTGGTATTGCAGAATGTGTATTATTAGCAGATCCTGCCTCCGTGCAACGTGTTGCAGAAGCTCAAGGCGTTACCTTAGGTAAAGGCATCACTATCATCAATCCTGCTGATGTCCGTGAAAACTACGTTGCTCGTTTAGTAGAATTGCGTAAAGCGAAAGGAATGACTGAAACTTCAGCTCGTGAACAATTGGAAGACACCGTAGTACTAGGTACTATGATGCTTGAAGCAAATGAAGTTGACGGCTTAGTCTCCGGTGCCGTACATACTACCGCAAACACTATTCGCCCACCGATGCAAATCATCAAAACAGCTCCTGGTAGCTCTATCGTTTCATCGATCTTCTTCATGTTGTTACCGGATCAAGTATTAGTTTATGGTGACTGTGCAGTAAACCCAGATCCAAATGCAGAACAATTAGCGGAAATCGCAATTCAATCTGCCGATTCTGCGAAAGCCTTTGGCATCGATCCTAAAGTGGCCATGATCTCTTATTCCACCGGTACTTCCGGTAGTGGTGCGGATGTAGAGAAAGTGAAAGAAGCAACCCGTATTGCTAAAGAAAAACGTCCTGATTTAATCATCGACGGTCCATTACAATATGATGCAGCAGTAATGGAAGATGTTGCTCGTTCAAAAGCACCAAACTCCCCTGTTGCAGGTCAAGCGACCGTATTCGTCTTCCCTGATTTGAATACCGGTAACACCACTTATAAAGCGGTTCAACGTTCTGCAGATTTAGTCTCTATCGGCCCAATGCTACAAGGTATGCGTAAACCGGTAAATGACTTGTCCCGTGGTGCATTGGTTGATGATATTGTGTACACCATCGCATTAACCGCAATCCAAGCTACTCAAGCTTAATTAATAAATAATCATTCGGCATCTTGCTTCACAAGATGCCGTTTTTTTATGTCTTTTCTTACTCTATCAATTTGATTCATCTTATTATCAATTTAATTCACATCCATCTAGACGTCTAAACATTCCGAAAATAACTGATTTCTGTTAAAATCGACGCCGTTTTGTGCCGACAATACTAAGGAGTGAATAATGAGCAAACTTTTTCCTAACGCAACAATCCGCACATCGGCCCCTTATCGATTTGATATTGTCGGTAGCTTTTTACGTCCGGAAGCGTTAAAGCAGGCCCGTAGCCAATGTAGTTGCGGCGATATTTCCTGTGCCGATTTAAGCCAAGTGGAAGATACAGAAATTGCCAAATTAGTTGAGCATCAAAAAAATGTCGGTTTGCATGCCGTCACCGATGGTGAATTTCGTCGCACCTTCTGGCACTTGGATTTCTTGGCTGCATTGGATGGTGTGCAAGAAATCGATGTGGATAAATTTTCGGTGCAATTTAAACATCACAGCGTACGCCCAAAAACCTTAAAAATCGTTGATAAAATCGGTTTCCCGGCAAATCACCCATTTATTGAACATTACCGTTCACTACAGCGCATTGCTGGTACAACTGAGGTGAAATTAACCATTCCTTCGCCATCCATGCTACATTTGATTTGCACTGTACGCACCACCGATTATCAACCGATTATCCGTTATCAAAATAACAATCAGCAGCTATTGGATGATATTGCCGATGCTTATATTGTTGCGATGCAAACCTTCTACCAATTAGGTTGCCGCAATCTACAATTGGATGATACCAGCTGGGGCGAATTCTGTGCTGAGGATAAACGTAAAAGCTATAGTGAACGCGGTCTGGATTTAGCACAAATCGCCAAAGACTATGTTTATATGCTTAACAAAATTGTCGCCGCAAAACCTGCAGATCTCGCTATTACAATGCATATTTGTCGTGGTAATTTCCGTTCAACCTGGTTCTCTGCCGGGGGATATGAACCTATTGCGGAAACGCTATTCGGCCATTGTAATGTTGATGGTTTTTTCTTGGAATACGACAGCGATCGTGCCGGTGATTTCAAACCATTACGCTTTATTAAAAATCAACAAGTGGTGCTTGGCTTGGTTACCTCGAAATCGGGGGAACTGGAAAATCGTGATGAAATCATCGCTCGCATCAAAGAAGCGGCGCAATACGTGGATATCAACCAACTTTGTCTCAGTCCGCAATGTGGTTTTGCTTCAACCGAAGAAGGCAATATTTTGACGGAAGAACAACAATGGAAAAAATTGGAATTCATCCGCGATATTGCTGAAGAGGTTTGGGGTAAATAAACTTTCCATAAACGAAAAGAGATAGCCGAAGCTATCTCTTTTTCATTTTAAACGCCCCCATGAAAATCGGAGTTTTTCCAAAAATGCAACGTAAGTCATTGATTTTATTACAGTTGATTTTAAAACCCTATTTTTACCAATATTCCGGCTATTTTGCCATTGCATCTAGAGCATCAAGTAGTTTAAGGCCGATTGCCCGTCGCCAGCCAATCAATAAATCGGGTAATTTGTCCTGATTGCGCGGCGTTTTCCAAGCCCAACGTAGAAGATCCTCCAAGCTCCGCTTACTGGCCAGAATTTCTAGTGTAAGCCCTTGGGGGGTGAGCTCGAAAGCTTTTTCCTGCAATAAGCGCATCGCTCGCTTGTAATTGGGCTCATCCACTAAACGAGCAATTCGTGGCGGATAATCATAAGGTTTGATCTTGCGGGCAGCCGCCAGCAACTGCAGCATTTTCTTGCCGCGCACCCGTACTTCACTTTCCGTCAGCCCCAGACTCAACATTTCCGAGGTATTGTGTGGATTATGTTTAACGACTTTCCATAAACTTTCCGCTTTCACCACATAGGATTGAGCTAAATCCCGCTGCATCGCCGTTTCTAAACGCCATTTGGCAAGTAACTGTAAACGCGCCAATTCAAGCGGATTAAGTTTCCAGGCATTCGGTATATCCAAATACGCCAGCTCAGGATTTTTATCGTCCAATTTAGTGGTTTTCATCAATGCCAAACGGCAATCATCATAAACCGCTTCAAGCCATGGTGTTTGCTGCAACGCTTGGCGCATCTGTTGATAAATCGGCAATAAATACCAAACATCCCCTGCCGCATATTGCAACTGGGCCGGTGAAAGCGGCCGTTTGAGCCAATTGGTACGGGTTGCTCCCTTATCAATTTCCAAGCCAAGATAATGTTGCACCAGTTTGGCCAATCCCATGGAGGAGGAAAAACCTAAAAAGCGCGCCATAATTTGAGTGTCTAACATTGGTTCGGGTAATACATCAAACTCCTGTAAAAACACCAACAGATCCTCGCTACAGGCATGTAGCACCTTTGTTACCGCAGGCGCTGTCAACAGTTCAACAAAAGGACCAAAATCGCTAATACACAGGGGATCAATAAGGCTGACTTGGTTTCCATCATATAATTGAATCAGCCCCAAATGAGGATAATAACTGGATACCCGAACAAACTCCGTATCCAAGGCAACGACACTTTGTTGCATGGCCTGCCAACAACATTCGGCCAATGCCTGGTCATTCTCAATCAATACATAAGGCGCGGCGGTTTGCACTTCTTTAATCATTTTTACTCTTAAATAAAAAAAGGGATATGTAATATCCCCTTTGTGGATTAGTGGCCGGCACGGCGGGCGATTTCTTCGTCCCGTAATACGCGGCGGAGGATTTTACCAACATTGGTTTTCGGTAGTTCATCTCGGAATTCAATTTCCTTCGGTACCTTATATGCTGTTAGATATTGGCGACAGTGATTGCGCAGTTCCTCACGGGTAAGCGTAGGATCTTTCTTCACCACAAAAATTTTGATGGTTTCGCCAGATACCGGATGTGGTACGCCAATCGCGACCACTTCAGTGACTTTCTCATTCAACATCACCACATCTTCGATCTCATTTGGATAAACATTAAATCCGGATACCAAAATCATATCTTTTTTACGATCGACAATGCGTAGGCTGTAGCCCTCATCCATCACCACAATATCACCGGTTGCCATCCAGCCGTCATGCATCACTTCAGCAGTGGCTTCAGGGCGCTGCCAATAACCTTTCATTACCTGTTCACCCTTGACCCAGAGTTCCCCCGGTTGACCCAATGCAGCTTCTTTGCCATTTTCATCAATAATTTTAATATCGGTATTTGGTACAGGAACTCCAATAGTACCGTTATGTTTAACCACCGTAATCGGACAAGCGGCAATCAATGGCGAACACTCTGTCATACCGTAGCCTTCAATAATCGAACAGCCGGTCAAATCATGCCAACGGGTTGCCACCGATTGCTGAATTGCCATACCACCCCCGACCGAAAGTTTTAATGAGGAAAAATCAACTTCTTTTAAAGACTCGTTATTCAATAAAGCATTAAATAAGGTATTTACCCCAGTAATCGCTTCAAAACGATATTTTTTTAACTCTTTAACGAAACCATCAATATCCCGTGGATTGGTGATCAAGATAGCGGTCACGCCTAGTTCGATAAACAATATGCAGTTCACCGTTAGGGCAAATACATGATATAGCGGTAACGCTAAAATGGCGGAACGCTCACGTTTATGATCCCCCACAAAGGGTTCGGCAATCCATTTAGCTTGGAAAACGTTAACAATAATATTGCCGTGGGTAAGCATTGCTCCTTTGGCAACCCCGGTGGTACCGCCGGTATATTGTAGAAAAGCTAAATCCTCACGACCAAGCTGCGGACGAACATATTGGCGATTTTTACCGATAGCCAACACTTCACGAAATGTCACCGCATTTGGTAATTTATATTTTGGTACCAATTTTTTGACGTATTTCACGACAAAATTCACTAAAGTACGTTTTCCAAAGGATAGTTGATCGCCCATGCGGGTGAGCACAACGTGTTTTACATTGGTATTGAATACGATCTTTTCTAATGTCGAGGCAAAATTAGAAACCACGACAATTGCTACAGCACCACTATCTTGCAATTGATGCTCTAACTCGCGAGGGGTGTATAGTGGATTTACGTTTACGGCAATTAAACCTGCACGCAAAATACCGAATAAGGCTATGGGATATTGCAGTAAATTCGGCATCATCAATGCCACACGATCACCGCGCTGTAATTTAAATTCATTTTGTAGATAGGCTGCAAATGCGCGACTACGCTCTTCCAGCTTACGAAAAGTCAACACTTGTCCCATATTGATATATGCCGGACGATCGGGGTGTTCACGCACCGCCTTATCCAACATATCCAATATAGAATCATATTGTGAGGTATCTAATTGCTGTAGGACACCTTCGGGATAATTACAAAACCAAGGTTTTTCCATTGTTGTTCCTTAAGTTATTGGAAAATAGGCAAATTTTAACATTAGCCTAATATAAGTAATAGCGAATTTCCGGTTCGGCAAACCAATAGGCTGAACGAGGTCTCCAGAATCCTCCCCAGTCATCCCAATCGTCGTGAGGATAATAATAACTCTGAGCTAGTTGCCAAAGTCGATAATGCTGGGCGTTAATGACCGGATAAGTATAAGATGCCTGATCTATTTTGCCTTGTTCGCGTCTTTCTAATCGGCCACCGACGGTAATAAATTGTTCTTGCAAGGTTGCAGGATCAATAAAGCCATTAATATAAGTAATAAAACGCCCATTCGATGGCATATCCAACGAGGGTTTCGCACTCACTGAAGAAATTGGATAACTTAATACCTCCAATTTCATTTGGTTAGGCAAGGCGGTTGCATTCAAGATCTTACCGCCAAGCCGAATGGTTTTACATTGACATTGATAGTCCGATGGCTGTACTTGAGATAACGAATGCAAATTAAAATGTTCTTTCTGTAATCCTTGCGGCGCATTGACACAAGCAGTTAGTGTCACTGATAGTAAGGTCGTCACAATAAACTTCCGCTGATTCATCGTTTATCCTCCTTAATTACTAATTAGCCTCTTCCCGGTAATTTTTGCCAAGTCACTTCATTACGCAAATAAACCGGCTCAATTTCTAATGCACTAATTGACTTTCCCTGTTGCCAATCAGTAAGTGCAATATCCAACATAAAACGGGCATCCGGTAGAATAATCTCGGACCCTATTAATTCCTGCTGAGCGAATTGTGCATAGGCTGCCCAACCGGTCCCAACCCGAAAAGCGGCTTTATCTAATTGAGCAATTGCCTGCTCCGGTGAACAAACCTGTTCTTTAACAATTTCCTGCCATTGCATACCCACTGATGTTTGCTGATGACAAAATTGAGCAAAATAAACTTCATTCATGCGTGCATCAATTGCCGTAGCAATATTGGTTTTACCCTGTAGCTCAAACGCAGCTTGTGCCATAGCCAGTAAATCGGAAACCGCAATAACCGGCAAATCTGCCCCAAGAGCTAACCCTTGGGCTATCCCGGCTCCTACCCGAACCCCGGTAAAACTTCCTGGTCCGCGCCCAAATGCTAGTGCATCAATTTGTTTTAAACTAATGCCCGATTGACTAAGCAATTGTTCAACCATCGGCAAAATACGCTTGGTATGAGTCCTTTCCGCAACTTCGTATAAATAAGTTTTCTCGCCGTTATGCAATAATGCAACTGAACAGGCTTCGGTTGAGGTATCTAAGGCTAATAGGGTTACTTTTGTCATAATTCATTTGCTTGATTATTTTGCAGAAATTGTACCACTTTGCGGAGATCTCGGGTACGTTTTGCATCAGGTAAACTTTTCAAAAAAGTCTCACCATAAGCCCGGGTAACAAGTCGATTATCGCAAATAACAACAGCCCCTCGGTCCGTCACATCACGAATTAAACGACCTACCCCTTGCTTTAAAGCAATAACCGCTTCCGGAATTTGAATATCGTTAAAAGGATCACCACCTTGTAAACGACAATCTTCAATACGGGCTTTCAATAGCGGCTCATCTGGCGCGGTAAAAGGTAATTTATCAATAATCACCAAAGAAAGCGCATCACCTCGCACATCAACCCCTTCCCAAAAGCTCGAAGTTGCGACCAAAACACTATGTTTTCCTTCGACAAATTGAGTCAACAGCTGTGTTTTAGCACTTTCGCCTTGTAATAAGATCGAAAGCTCACTTTGTGCCCGAAAATATTCAGCCAAACCACGCATCATTGCATAGGAAGTACAAAGAACAAAGCAACGCCCTTGATTCGCTTCAATCAATGGTAATAACATTTCCCCTAAAGCAGTCAATGTATTTGGGCGATTCGTTGGAGGCAGATAACGAGGCACACACAATAATGCTTGTTCACAGTAATTAAACGGACTAGGCAAAATTTTTTGTTTATGGGAGTTAATGCCAAGTCGTTGACAAAAATGCTGAAAATCTCCACCAACGGCTAAGGTTGCAGAAGTGAATATCCATGCGGCTTCTTTATTGGCTACTTGGCTACCAAATTTATCCGCTACCGTTAATGGTGTAATATGCAAACCGAATTGCCGCCCTATCGTTTCATACCAATAACAGTAGCCAACAACATTAGTTTCCGCCAAGCGCTCTAATTGCACTTTGATTGCCTCTAATCGTTCAAAAATACTATCCAAAGTCTGCGAGCGTCCGAGGACCAGTTTGATCACTTCACTTAAAAATGCCAATTTTTCCTGTAACAAATTAAAAGCTTTTGCCACCATTGATTGTTTGGATAAATCACGCCAATTACCTCGTTGATTCCCTTCGCCTAATAATAGCCGGAAGTCTTGTATAATTTTCTGTAACGTATCGGCAATATTGCCTAATTGCTGCATATCTTTTAATTCTGTGCGATAAACAATATTGATATCTTTACATAATTCAAATAATTGACGGGATGTCAGTGACTGACCAAAATATTGGCTAGCAATATCTGGCAATTGGTGGGCTTCATCAAAAATAATGGCTTCCGCATTAGGTATTAACTCTCCAAAACCATTTTCTTTCACCGCCATATCGGCAAAGAAAATATGGTGATTAACAACCACTAAGTCTGCATTTAATGCTTTTTTACGCGCTTTCGCTATATAGCATTCGGCATAATTCGGACAATCGCTGCCTAGACAGCTTTCACTTGTACTGGTCAACTGAGGAAGTATTGGACTATCTTCGGCTAATTCGATGCACTCGCTTAAATCGCCACTTTGCGTGCCATTGTTCCACTGACGAACTTTGCTTAAATCAGTTAATACCGATTTATCTCCTAATACACCTTGAGCAATAACCTGATCCAATCGCTCTAAACAAAGATAATTGCTCCGCCCTTTTAATAAAGCAATTTTACCGCTATATCCTAATGCTTTCTTAATAGCCGGTAAATCACGGTTAAATAATTGATCTTGTAGATTTTTAGAACCGGTGGAGATAATTGTTTTTTTACCCGCTAACAATACAGGCGCCAAATAAGCAAAAGTCTTACCTGTTCCTGTGCCGGCTTCGACAATAACAGTACTTTTACTTTCAATTGCCTCAGCAACTACTTGAGCCATTTCCAATTGTTCGTCACGAGGACGAAATCCTTTAATATGACGACTTAAGTCTCCATCAATGGAAAAAACGTCAATAATTGCATCAGTTAATTTCATGGGGCTGTTTTAGATATGTGAAAATAGAAAGGCTGTTTCTCATAAAACAAAAGCCCTCAACATTGGTTGAAGGCTTGAAAGATTGGCGGAATGGACGGGACTCGAACCCGCGACCCCCTGCGTGACAGGCAGGTATTCTAACCAGCTGAACTACCACTCCGCAAATTAGGTGTTTGGCAGTGACCTACTCTCACATTGGGAAACCCAACACTACCATCGGCGTTACAATGTTTCACTTCTGAGTTCGGGATGGGATCAGGTGGGACCATCGCACTATGGCTGCCAAAAATTCTTTTATTTGCTTAATTTACTTCTTAAACGCCCTAACAAAATACAAAGTTTTCTTTAAAATAATATCTAAGTAATTGATTTTATTAGGGTTAGTTTAAAATCGTATTTACAAAATAAACTAAGCAAATAAAAAACCGGCGGTGACCTACTCTCACATTGGGAAGCCCAACACTACCATCGGCATGATGACGTTTCACTTCTGAGTTCGGGATGGGATCAGGTGGGTCCATCACATTATGGCCGCCGGAATATTCCGTTGATAACCTTCTATCATCTATTCATTCTTCAAAATTAGTCACAAGCTAAAAACTCTCAACTTTCTCTCGTCTTCGTTTCGTCTGTCACTCAAAAACTCTTGAGTGTTGTATAGTTAAGCCTCTCGGGCAATTAGTATCTGTTAGCTCAACGGCTCGCACCGCTTACACATCAGACCTATCTACGTCTTAGTCTTAAACAACCCTTACAGATTTTAAATCTGGGAGAACTCATCTCAAGGCAAGTTTCGTGCTTAGATGCTTTCAGCACTTATCTCTTCCGCACTTAGCTACCCGGCAATGCGTCTGGCGACACAACCGGAACACCAGTGGTGCGTCCACTCCGGTCCTCTCGTACTAGGAGCAGCCCCTTTCAATTCTCCAACGCCCACGGCAGATAGGGACCGAACTGTCTCACGACGTTCTAAACCCAGCTCGCGTACCACTTTAAATGGCGAACAGCCATACCCTTGGGACCTACTTCAGCCCCAGGATGTGATGAGCCGACATCGAGGTGCCAAACACCGCCGTCGATATGAACTCTTGGGCGGTATCAGCCTGTTATCCCCGGAGTACCTTTTATCCGTTGAGCGATGGCCCTTCCATGCAGAACCACCGGATCACTATGACCTACTTTCGTACCTGCTCGACTTGTCTGTCTCGCAGTTAAGCTTGCTTATACCATTGCACTAACCTGACGATGTCCGACCGTCATTAGCAAACCTTCGTGCTCCTCCGTTACTCTTTGGGAGGAGACCGCCCCAGTCAAACTACCCACCAGACACTGTCCGAGACCACGTTTCGTAATCTTCGTTAGAACATCAAACGTTAAAGGGTGGTATTTCAAGGATGACTCCACAATCACTGGCGTGACTGCTTCATAGTCTCCCACCTATCCTACACATCAAAATTCAATGTTCAGTGTCAAGCTATAGTAAAGGTTCACGGGGTCTTTCCGTCTAGCCGCGGGTACACCGCATCTTCACGGCGATTTCAATTTCACTGAGTCTCGGGTGGAGACAGCCTGGCCATCATTATGCCATTCGTGCAGGTCGGAACTTACCCGACAAGGAATTTCGCTACCTTAGGACCGTTATAGTTACGGCCGCCGTTTACTGGGGCTTCGATCAGGAGCTTCTCTTTCGATTACACCATCAATTAACCTTCCAGCACCGGGCAGGCATCACACCCTATACGTCCACTTTCGTGTTTGCAGAGTGCTGTGTTTTTAATAAACAGTTGCAGCCAGCTGGTATCTTCGACCGGTTCAACCTTCGCCCGCTAGGGACTACAATCTACGCCGGCGCACCTTCTCCCGAAGTTACGGTGCTATTTTGCCTAGTTCCTTCACCCGAGTTCTCTCAAGCGCCTGAGTATTCTCTACCTGACCACCTGTGTCGGTTTTCAGTACGGTTTAGATAAACCTGAAGCTTAGTGGCTTTTCCTGGAAGTGTGGTATCGGTTACTTCAGCTCCGTAGAGCCTCGTCATCATCTCTCAGTGTTAAAGAAGTCCGGATTTGCCTAAACTTCTCACCTACCAACTTAAACGCACATATCCAACAGTGCGCTAACCTAACCTGCTCCGTCCCCACATCGCAGTTTATCCAAGTACGGGAATATTAACCCGTTTCCCATCGACTACGCTTTTCAGCCTCGCCTTAGGGGCCGACTCACCCTGCCCCGATTAACGTTGGACAGGAACCCTTGGTCTTCCGGCGAACGGGTTTTTCACCCGTTTTATCGTTACTTATGTCAGCATTCGCACTTCTGATACGTCCAGCAGCCCTCTCGAGCTACCTTCATCCGCTTACAGAACGCTCCCCTACCCAACAGTGTTGCCACTGATGCCGCAGCTTCGGTGCTATATTTGAGCCCCGTTACATCTTCCGCGCAGGCCGACTCGACTAGTGAGCTATTACGCTTTCTTTAAATGATGGCTGCTTCTAAGCCAACATCCTAGCTGTCTAAGCCTTCCCACTTCGTTTCCCACTTAATATAGACTTTGGGACCTTAGCTGGCGGTCTGGGTTGTTTCCCTCTCCACGACGGACGTTAGCACCCGCCGTGTGTCTCCTGAGTATCACTCTTCGGTATTCGTAGTTTGCATCGGGTTGGTAATCCGGGATGGACCCCTAGCCGAAACAGTGCTCTACCCCCGAAGGTGTCCGCTCAAGGCTCTACCTAAATAGATTTCGGGGAGAACCAGCTATCTCCCGGTTTGATTGGCCTTTCACCCCCAGCCACAAGTCATCCGCTAATTTTTCAACATTAGTCGGTTCGGTCCTCCAGTTAGTGTTACCCAACCTTCAACCTGCCCATGGCTAGATCACCGGGTTTCGGGTCTATACCTTGCAACTATTCGCCCAGTTAAGACTCGGTTTCCCTTCGGCTCCCCTATTCGGTTAACCTCGCTACAAAATATAAGTCGCTGACCCATTATACAAAAGGTACGCAGTCACCCTTAAAGGGCTCCCACTGCTTGTACGTACAAGGTTTCAGGTTCTATTTCACTCCCCTCACCGGGGTTCTTTTCGCCTTTCCTTCACAGTACTGGTTCACTATCGGTCAATCAGGAGTATTTAGCCTTGGAGGATGGTCCCCCCATCTTCAAACAGGATATCACGTGTCCCGCCCTACTTATCGTTAGCTTAGTACCACGACCTGGACTTCGAGTACGGGGCTATCACCCGGTATCGCCAAGCTTCCCAGCTTGTTCCTCTGTCTCTGTCGCTATCACTAACAGGCTCCTTCGCGTTCGCTCGCCGCTACTAACGAAATCTCGGTTGATTTCTTTTCCTCGGGGTACTTAGATGTTTCAGTTCTCCCGGTTTGCCTCAACAAGCTATGTATTCACTTGTTGATAGTAGATTCTTCATCTACTGGGTTTCCCCATTCGGACATCTTGGATTAAACGCCTCTTATCGACTCATCCAAGCTTTTCGCAGATTAGCACGTCCTTCATCGCCTCTGATTGCCAAGGCATCCACCTTGTACGCTTAGTCACTTAACTATACAACCTCAAAAATTCTTGAGACTGTGTTATCAACTAATCACTTGATTGCTTTTGCTCAATCAAGATTTTTTCTACTCAGACTTTTTCTATCCCTTTCAGGACTTGAAAGTCTCTTCGTTTTCAGCTTGTTTCCTAATTTTTAAAGAACAATCAAATAACATTACGTTATCATCGTTAAATGAACTTTATTCCCTTTTCGGTAATTCACTTAACGATGATTCGTGGTGGAGATAAGCGGGATCGAACCGCTGACCTCCTGCGTGCAAGGCAGGCGCTCTCCCAGCTGAGCTATATCCCCATTCGTCACTTTATCACGGCTCACTCACTCAAGTTGAGTGGTGGGTCTGAGTGGACTTGAACCACCGACCTCACCCTTATCAGGGGTGCGCTCTAACCACCTGAGCTACAGACCCGGTGATAAAGTCGTTATTTGCTTTTTTTGTCTACAATACATCAGCCAATCTGTGTGGACACTTATCGTCACTCAATTTTAGGTAAGGAGGTGATCCAACCGCAGGTTCCCCTACGGTTACCTTGTTACGACTTCACCCCAGTCATGAATCATACCGTGGTAAACGCCCTCCCGAAGGTTAAGCTATCTACTTCTGGTACAACCCACTCCCATGGTGTGACGGGCGGTGTGTACAAGGCCCGGGAACGTATTCACCGCGACATTCTGATTCGCGATTACTAGCGATTCCGACTTCATGGAGTCGAGTTGCAGACTCCAATCCGGACTTAGACGCACTTTCTGGGATTCGCTCCACATCGCTGCTTCGCCTCCCTCTGTATACGCCATTGTAGCACGTGTGTAGCCCTACTCGTAAGGGCCATGATGACTTGACGTCATCCCCACCTTCCTCCGGTTTATCACCGGCAGTCTCCTTTGAGTTCCCGACCAAATCGCTGGCAACAAAGGATAAGGGTTGCGCTCGTTGCGGGACTTAACCCAACATTTCACAACACGAGCTGACGACAGCCATGCAGCACCTGTCTCAGAGCTCCCGAAGGCACCAATTCATCTCTGAAAAGTTCTCTGGATGTCAAGAGTAGGTAAGGTTCTTCGCGTTGCATCGAATTAAACCACATGCTCCACCGCTTGTGCGGGCCCCCGTCAATTCATTTGAGTTTTAACCTTGCGGCCGTACTCCCCAGGCGGTCGATTTATCACGTTAGCTACGGGCACCAAGCATTAAGCCCAATCCCCAAATCGACAGCGTTTACAGCGTGGACTACCAGGGTATCTAATCCTGTTTGCTCCCCACGCTTTCGCACATGAGCGTCAGTACATTCCCAAGGGGCTGCCTTCGCCTTCGGTATTCCTCCACATCTCTACGCATTTCACCGCTACACGTGGAATTCTACCCCTCCCTAAAGTACTCTAGACTCCCAGTCTGAAATGCAATTCCCAGGTTAAGCCCGGGGCTTTCACACCTCACTTAAAAGTCCGCCTGCGTGCCCTTTACGCCCAGTTATTCCGATTAACGCTCGCACCCTCCGTATTACCGCGGCTGCTGGCACGGAGTTAGCCGGTGCTTCTTCTGTAGTTAACGTCAATCATCTAGTCTATTAAACTAAATGCCTTCCTCGCTACCGAAAGAACTTTACAACCCGAAGGCCTTCTTCATTCACGCGGCATGGCTGCGTCAGGGTTGCCCCCATTGCGCAATATTCCCCACTGCTGCCTCCCGTAGGAGTCCGGGCCGTGTCTCAGTCCCGGTGTGGCTGGTCATCCTCTCAGACCAGCTAGAGATCGTCGGCTTGGTGAGCCATTACCTCACCAACTACCTAATCCCACTTGGGCTCATCCTATGGCATGTGGCCTTGCGGTCCCACACTTTCATCTTCCGATACTACGCGGTATTAGCTACAGTTTCCCGTAGTTATCCCCCTCCATAAGCCAGATACCCAAGCATTACTCACCCGTCCGCCACTCGTCAGCAAAGAAAGCAAGCTTTCTTCCTGTTACCGTTCGACTTGCATGTGTTAAGCCTGCCGCCAGCGTTCAATCTGAGCCATGATCAAACTCTTCAATTCAAGTTCAATCGCTCAATAAACTGCTTAGCTAAAGTCACTTTACATTAAGTAAATGAATTTCTAGTTTAAGCACCTATTAAGACTTCAAAATTAAAAAATATTTTTAAATCAAGTCAATCAACAAGTGCCCACACAGATTGTCTGATACATTGTTAAAGAGCAAAAAAAATGGTCGGCGAGATAGGATTTGAACCTACGACCCACTGGTCCCAAACCAGTTGCGCTACCAAGCTGCGCTACTCGCCGATAGATGGGGTGGCTAATGGGATTCGAACCCACGACAACTGGAATCACAATCCAGGGCTCTACCAACTGAGCTATAGCCACCATTGAAGTTGTATGTGCATTGACTCTGGCGCGCTCGACAAGATTCGAACTTGCGACCTTTGGCTCCGGAGGCCAACGCTCTATCCAACTGAGCTACGAACGCGTACCGCGTCGTTGCGGAGGCGTATATTAATGACTTCGCTATATCTTGTCTAGCACTTTTTACAAAAAAAATAATGAACGCTATTTTTTTATACAAAACGTTTAATTTTTAGCAAATTTCAGTTTATTTTTACTCCTAAATACAAAAAAGGATGGTTTTCAACCATCCTTTAATATTTAATTCTGTTTATTTCGGCGTGCTCGTCGTTTTAAACGGCGCACCCAACGGGTAATTTTCCAAGCTTTAGTAATCGAATAGGCATAAATGAAAAATAACATAATAAATGCTACAAACATCGCCCATTCATTTACATAGTAAATCTCACCTAAAATTCCGATTGTCGCGCACACTGCAGCCATAAAGGTTATTAGTAAAAATGCCTGACGTGAAGTTAAACCGGCACGAACCATTAAATGATGTACATGCAAACGATCCGGTCTGAATGGACTTTTCCCTTTACGCAAACGGCGATAAATGATCGCCACCATATCAATAAGCGGAATAGCTATAATCCATAATGCAGTCACCGGATTCATCGGATGCCCTTTTCCTTGGGTACTTAACAATAAAATCCAAATAATAGTGAAACCGATCAGCGTACTGCCTGCATCGCCCATAAACACTTTGTATTTAGGCCCTAACGGAATCCCAAGGTTAAGTAACATATAAGGTAAAATAGCCACGATCAAGGCAAAACTCCAATAGGCCATATCCATTTGTCCGTCACGTAGCATCAAAATACCAATAGAAGCAAAAGACACACAGGATAAACCACCAAGTAAGCCATCAATCCCGTCGATCATGTTAAAGGCATTGATGATTGCAATAGTCGCAAATACCGTAATAATCAAACCGATTGAACCAAGAGTTAATTGGAATGGCCCTAAAATTTGTCCTAGGTGATCCAAATACACGTTCCCCAAGTCAATCATTAAGATTGCTAAGAGAGCTTGAATACCCGCCCGTAAAAATGGGCTGATATCAAAACGGTCATCTAAAATACCAATTGCCAATAAAACAAAAATACTGAAAAGATACAAATAAGGTAAGCGTAATTGATCCCATTCCATCAAGTAGTAACAAAGGTTTCCGACAAATAAGGAAACGCCGCCTATTAGCGGAATGGCACCTAAATGGCGTTTACGATAATTTGGCTTATCCACTAAACCAATTCGATTAGCGATCGGGCGCATTAACACCAAGGTTAAAAGTGCGCCAAGAAAAGTTACGACAAAACTAAGCATTGTTTTCCCTTAAAAAAAATTTTGCAAAGAATAGCATAAAGAAAAAATCTCCCCCAAAGATATTTTTAACAAAGCATCGCTTTTTCGCTACAATAACGCCCGTTTTTACGAATATGCAGTAATAAAAGGAAAGCAAATGACAAATTCAAACGAACTTTTCAATCGAGCCCAACAGGTCATCCCTGGCGGAGTAAACTCCCCTGTTCGCGCATTTAAAGGGGTCGGCGGTACACCGGTATTTATTCAAAAAGCTCAAGGAGCTTATATTTACGATACCGATGGCAAGCAATATATCGATTACGTCGGTTCTTGGGGGCCAATGATTTTGGGGCATAATCACCCAGCAATTTTAAACGCTGTGTTAAAAGCCGCTGAAAACGGCCTAAGCTTTGGTGCACCAACGCCATCGGAAATCGACTTGGCCGAATTGGTTTGTCAAATAGTGCCATCAATCGAAATGGTCCGCATGGTCAGTTCCGGCACAGAAGCAACCATGACCGCAATTCGTCTCGCTCGTGGCTACACCAATAGAAATAAAATTCTGAAATTTGAAGGTTGCTACCACGGCCATTCCGATTCCCTATTGGTTAAAGCGGGTTCAGGAGCGCTTACCTTGGGGCAACCGAGCTCACCGGGTGTGCCGGAAGACTTTGCTAAACATACCTTAACCGCCGAATATAATAATTTAGCCTCGGTAAAAGCCTTATTTGAAGAATTTCCACAGGATATTGCTTGTGTAATTATCGAACCGGTTGCCGGCAACATGAACTGTGTACCACCAAAAAATGGTTTCCTACAAGGTTTACGCGAACTTTGTGATCAATATGGCGCGCTCTTTATCATTGATGAAGTGATGACCGGCTTCCGCGTTGCCCTTGCCGGAGCGCAAACTTATTATGGCGTAACACCGGATCTAACTACACTTGGCAAAGTAATCGGCGGCGGTATGCCGGTCGGCGCAGTGGGCGGGAAAAAAGCCATCATGCAATATTTAGCCCCAACCGGTCCGGTTTACCAAGCAGGAACCCTATCTGGTAATCCTATTGCTATGGCGGCAGGATTAGCCTGTTTGAATGAATTGAAAAAAGCCGGCAATGAACAGCGCTTAAACACACTTACCGAAAAATTATGTCAAGGTTTAAAAGCGGCGGCTGACAAACATGGCGTGCCTTTTGTTGTGAATCAAGTTGGCGGTATGTTTGGTATCTTCTTCACCGAGCAACCCCAAGTCACCTCCTATGCTGAAGTAATGCAATGCGATACGGAAAAATTCAAAGTATTCTTCCACAAAATGTTGGATCAAGGCGTTTACCTTGCCCCTTCCGCTTTTGAAGCCGGTTTTATGTCCCTCGCCCATAGTGAACAGGATATTGAAAAAACCCTTGCAGCTGCCGATGTAGCGTTTGCGGCTCTGGCCTAGCAGATATGCAAATAAAAAACGGTCTTTATTGACCGTTTTTTATTTTTGAAATCAACTTCAATAAAATCAATGGGTTACATGCATTTTTGGCAAAAACTTCGCTTTTCGAGGGGGCATTTAATCTAACGCCCGGTACAACACATCAGCCAATTGTTGCCGTTCCTCAGCACTTAACGCCTGTCCTTGCGCATTAGTCAGAATAAAGAAATCCTCTGCTTTCTCTCCCACGGTGGTAATTTTAGCATTGCGCAAATTCAACGCCAAGTCAGCAAAAATTTGACTAATTTGCGCCAGTAATCCCGGTTTATCCAACGCGACTAATTCTAATTCTGTATGCTCTGGTTTGTTTTCCTTTAAAAAACGAACATCGGTCTGCACTTGAAAATGACGTAGCTGACGGCTAGGAACAAATGGTGGCGAAGGCACTTTTCCCCATTGTAATACCGCAGTTAATGTCTGTTCCAAATCACGCCGACGATCAAATTTCACCAATTCACCATTCAATTCGGTAATAATGAAGCTATCGAACACATAGCCGTCATCGGAGGTTAAAATTTGCGCATCATGAATACTCAAATTTTTGGCGCCAATAGTGCTTACTACCTTATTAAATAAGCGGGCTTGATCACGGCAATACACAAACACCTCCGTGCCGCCGGAAGAAAATCGATTGGTAATTTTAACCAATACGTCACCTGTAAAATCAGCCAATAACGCTGTATGTCCGGCAATTTGCTTCGCACTATTACGCAAAAAGTATTCGTCCGGACAACGCGCCCATAAATCATCAATAGTTGCCAGCGACAAATGCGACTGTTCCTGTTGCAGAATAGCCAATGCGCCTTGACGATTTTCAGCAATTCGTTCGGCATTATCCCATTGCCATTCCATTCCCTGTTGCAATTGCTCTGCAGTTGCCCCATACAAAGCGGTAAATAAGGAGCGTTTCCAACTATTCCACAAGGTTCCGTTGGTCGCACAAATATCCGCAATGGTTAAACAGGTCAAATAATCCAAACGTACTCGGTTTTTTACCTTACCGGCAAAATCCAACACAACTTCCGGATCATAAATATCGCGCCGTTGTGCCGTGACCGACATTAATAAATGCGCCCGTACCAACCATTGCATCGTATCGCTTTCGCGTGCATCAAAACCATGCAAAACAGCAAATTCGGCAATATCTTCAGCTCCCAGTTCAGCATGATCGCCACCACGCCCTTTGGCAATATCATGAAATAAAGCGGCACTGTAAATTAATGAACGATCCTGAAGTTGGCTAAAAATGCGATGAGCAATAGGATGTTCCTGTGCCGCATTTTCGCTTAACAGGTTTTCTAGTTTTAACATGACCTGCAAGGTATGTTCATCCACCGTGTAAATGTGGAATAAATCGAATTGCATTAACCCGGCTATTGCCTGCCATTGCGGTAAATAGGCACTCAATACGCCATATTGGTGCATCGGTAAAAATGCTCGGCGAATTGCCTGTGGTTGATTAAATAAACGGATAAATTTTTCCCGTGCAAGCGGTAACTCGGATAATTTTATCGTCAATGAATCCAACGCAATCTGCAATTGGCGTAAGGTTTCAGGGTGGATTTGTGCCTGCGGGTATTTAGTTAGATAGAAAAATAAATCTAAAATCCGTTCAGGCTGTTTGCATAATACTTGCGGCTTACGCAGACAAAGATTGTGATTAATCAATTGAAAATCCTCATCGAGATATTCAATCAATAAATCATAATGTCGGGTAAGAAAATGCTCACGATAATGCTTAATTAATATATCGCTTAGGCGGGAAATACAACTTAAAGCCTGAAAGAAACGCTTCATCATGGTTTCTACACCACGATTGCCTTCCTCTTCAAAACCCAATAATTGAGCAACTTTAATCTGGCGATCAAATAATAGACGATTATCATAACGCTTCAAAATTAGATGCAATGCAAAGCGCACCTTAAACAGAAATTCCTGGCTTTCTAACAATTGCTGATATTCGGTGGGATAAATAAAGCCACTTTGCAAAATCCCGGCGAGGGTCATCTCTCCGGTATGACGTAAGGCGATCCAATATAAAAGATGCAGATCCCGCAAACCGCCGGGACTATATTTCAAATCAGGCTCAAGATTGTAACCGGTGTTGTGATAACGTTGATAACGCTCAAGCTGTTCCTGTACTTTTGCGTTAAAAAAATCGGCCATCGACCAAAACTCGGCACGTTTCAATAATGCCTGTAGCGCCGTAAAGAGAGCCGAATTACCGGATAAATAACGGGATTCCAATAGATTAGTCGCAATCGTAATATCCTGTTTGCCTTCCCTTTCACATTCGACTAACGAACGAACGCTGTGCCCCACATCAAAACCGCAATCCCATAAAAATTGTACGAATTG
Source organism: Haemophilus pittmaniae (assembly GCF_900186995.1). Lineage (NCBI taxonomy): Bacteria > Pseudomonadati > Pseudomonadota > Gammaproteobacteria > Pasteurellales > Pasteurellaceae > Parahaemophilus > Parahaemophilus pittmaniae. Next base: position 1,481,422 of record NZ_LT906463.1, on the reverse strand, counting down.
AGCTATTTTCTCTTCAGTTTGTTCATCCCTTGTACCCTCCGAAAGAATCAGAAAATCCAAATCAGATAGTGGAAACATTTCCCTCCGCCCATAACCACCAGTAGCGATCAAGGTTAGCGTGGAGCATTCCAAACCAAACTGCAACCAAAGTTGCTTTAATAAGAGATCATAAAATTGGGTACGATTATCAATTAAGTCAAACACAACATATTCAGCAAAATGCTGGCGTTCCCATTCCTTTAAATGTTCACGTTGTAGTTTAACTGCGGCAGGTGTGAGAGGTGATTCGGCATGATAAGGAAAAAGCATTACAATTCTCCTAAATAAAAAGCCCATAACAATGAGCTTTTTAGTGAAATTTATATGATGGTTTAAGGCTTAAATGCCAAAGCGAATAAAAAACGACATCGGCATTATAAAATCCATTGCAGCCGCTATTTAAACATTCACCATAATGCGTTGAATTCGACCTTCGGCAATTTCTTCGTCACGAATGGTCATCACTTCACAACCATTTTCAGTCACGACAAGCTGGTGTTCATATTGTGCAGAATGGCTACGATCTTTAGTTTTCACCGTCCAACCATCGCCCATCACGCGTACTTCTTTTTTACCTGCATTAATCATTGGTTCAATGGTAAACACCATTCCCGGTTTTAAAACAACACCGCCATCATCGGCAAAATAATGTAATACCTGCGGCTCACAATGGAATTCTGTGCCAATACCATGGCCACAATATTCGCGCACCACGCTAAAACCTTGACTTTCGGTATATTTCTGTACGGCTTTACCGATTTCATTTAAACGAATGCCCGGCTTAACCGTACGCAGTCCGACATAAAGCGCTTCTTGTGCGGCTTCCACCAATTTTTGGCTACGGATATTGGTTTCACCTACAACATACATTTTGGAATTATCACCAAAATAACCATCTTTAATCACTGTAACATCGATATTTAAAATATCACCGTGTTTTAATTTCTTATCGTCGCTAGGAATACCGTGACACACCACTTCATTTAAAGAAATACAGGTTGCCTTTGGAAATCCGTGATAATTCAAACAGGCCGGAATTACCTTTTGCACATTCACCATATAATCATGGCAAATACGATCCAATTCACCGGTAGTAATCCCCTCTTTTACATAAGGCTCAATCATTACCAATACATCGGCAGCCAATTTACAGGCTTCGCGTAATTTTACTATTTCTTCTTCTGTTCTTAATGGAATGTTCATTGAATTATCCTTTTTCGGGTTGAACGATACACAAAATTGTCGTTGCATGATAGCACATTTAAGTGAAAAATCTTGAATGAATTGGCGGGTTATTGGATAATGCGCAGATTATTTTTAGGAAAGTGGGAATAGTATATGTCAGATTTAAATATGGCCGTACCGCTTAATTTTACCGATGCGGCAGCCAATAAAGTAAAAAGCTTAATCAGCGAAGAAGAAAACAATAATTTAAAACTCCGCGTTTATATCACAGGCGGTGGCTGTAGTGGTTTCCAATACGGTTTTACCTTTGACGAAAAAGTTAATGAAGGTGACCTCACCATTGAAAAATCCGGTGTGCAATTGGTTATCGATCCAATGAGTTTGCAATATTTAATTGGCGGTACAGTGGATTATACCGAAGGTTTGGAAGGTTCTCGTTTTATTGTAAATAACCCAAATGCCACTTCCACCTGCGGTTGTGGTTCCTCCTTCAGTATTTAATGGATTTTCAATTTACAGCTAGCCAGGGGTTTATCACTGCAAAATGTTCCATGGAACAAATCGCCTTGGCTAATTGGTTTAACACGGAAATGCGGTCAAAAAATTCAACCATTTTGGCCGCTTTTTCTGCTTGTCAGAATGCAACTTCCCACCAGGATATTGTGATTGAGGGCAGCGAATATTCCTTGTTTATAAATCAGTATGAAGTCATGGTTCGAGCCAATAATCTTGCCTTAAACGACGCCCCCATTGAAGAAGAGGACCTACATTATTACGATGCCGAAAGCATCGCCCTGTGTGGTCTTGATGATTTTCTCCATTTTCTCAACGCTTATTTCGAATTCATCGGCTAATCTATGTCAGAAACGGAAAATACCCAAAACGAATCCTCGCCTCAAGAACCGCGCAGTAAACGCCGCGGTTGCAAAATTTTATTCGCCAAAGCTGCCTTTACCGTAGCAACCCTGGCCGTGTTTTACGGCGGTTATTTAGATTGGCAAATCCGTTCCAAAATGGATGGGCAAATTTGGCGTCTACCGGCCGAAGTTTATAGCCGTTTAGAAAGTGTAAAAATTAGCGATAATTTAAGCTTTGATGAAGTGATCCAGATCTTACTGGACAATGAATATCGACAAACCACCATGGTGGCAGCTCCCGGTGATTTTAAATTAGAAGATGACAGCATTGTGCTGTTGCGCCGCGCCTTCCCTTATCCCGATAAACCGGAGCCACAACGGGTGTTGCGCCTGCGCTTTAGTGGCAATAAGCTGTCCCGTATCGAAGATTTAGTGGCGGTAAAAGCAGTTGATGAATTCCGTTTGGCTCCCAAACTCATCGCCATGTTGGAATCCGATAATGAGGATCGTCTAGCGATTCCTCTACAAAACTATCCCCGCCTATTGATCGATGCCCTCTTACTCACCGAGGATCGCCGTTTTTATGAACATAACGGTATCAATCCTTTTGGTATTGTGCGGGCTATGGTGGCCAATATCCGTGCCGGACATACGGTACAGGGTGGCAGTACGCTGACCCAACAATTAGTCAAAAACCTCTTTTTAACCAGCGAACGTTCCTTGAGCCGTAAAGCGAATGAAGCCCTAATGGCCTTAGTGTTGGATTGGCGCTATGACAAAAACCGTATTTTAGAAACCTACCTTAACGAAATTTATCTCGGACAAAATGGTGATACCCAAATTCATGGCTTCGAACTGGCCAGCCAATTTTATTTTGGCCGTTCCATTCGGGAAATTAGCCTGGATCAAATTGCCCTATTGGTCGGTATGGTAAAAGGCCCCTCACTATATAACCCTTGGCGTAATCCACAAAATGCCTTGGAGCGCCGTAATGTGGTGTTAAAACTAATGTTAGAACACCAAATGATCGGTCCCGATCTCTACCAAATGCTCAGTCAACGTCCGCTTGGTGTACAGGCCAAGGGACAAATCTCCCGCAAATATCCGGCCTTTATCCAAACCTTACAAGCAGATCTGCGCCGCGAATTGGGCGAACATAAAACCGCTGCATTGTTAGGAGCTCGCATCTTCTCTACGTTAGATCTAAAACAACAGGCTCAGGCCGAAAATGCTGTGGTCGGTGCAATAAGCAAATTACAACTGCAAACCAAAAATCCGCATTTAGAAGGAGCCATGATCATCAGCGATTATCATAACGGTGAAATTCGTGCGGTGGTCGGCGGTCTACAAACGGAATATGCCGGCTTTAACCGTGCGCTGATGGCCAAACGACAAATCGGTTCCTTGGTTAAGCCATCCATTTATTTAACGGCATTAACCAATCCGGAACAATTCCGCTTGAATACCCCAATTCAAAACCAACCGATCACAATCAATGTGAAAGGAAGCCCTCCATGGCAACCGAAAAACTACGATCGTAAATATAGTGGTTCAGTGATGCTAATGGATGCCTTAGCTCGCTCCTTGAATATTCCAACGGTAAATATCGGTATGAAGGTGGGCTTAAGCAAGGTGATTGAAACCCAAAAAGCTATGGGCTGGGATGAAGTGAGTATTCCTAAAGTGCCGGCAATGTTGCTGGGAGCTTACAGTATTTCGCCTTATGATGTGTCGAAGCTCTATCAAACCATCGCTAACCAAGGCGGTCGAATTAATTTAACCACCATTGATGCGATTGCCGATCGTCAAGGAAATATTCTCTATCAGCACGATAAAACACCACGTCAGGTCGTGCCGCGTGAAGCTGCTTTCCAAACCCTATTTGCGATGCAACAAACCGTAGAACGCGGTACCGCACGCAGTTTGCAAAACGATTATGCCGACTTACATTTAGCCGGGAAAACCGGCACCACCAATGATGCCCGTGATACCTGGTTTGTCGGCATCGACGGTAAGCACGTCAGCACCATTTGGCTAGGCCGTGATGATAACGGTGAAACCAAACTAACCGGTGCATCCGGTGCATTACAAATCTATAAGGATTATTTAAGCCGCACGAATATTGAAAAATTACAGCCGACCAAACCGGATGATGTCAAATGGGTCGGTATTACTGCTCATGGCAGTTGGGATTGTAGCAATTGGCGGGTCATTCCGGTATGGGTTGATAGAGGACAAAATTTCTGTGGCGGTAGCAGTGCCCCAACGACTTCACCTGCCGCGGAAGATAGCGATACACCAAGTGCTCCGGTTAAACAGGAAAGCGTTTGGGATGTCTTGGGCGATACCGAAAAAGCCCCAATTGAAGAGGCGGTTGCCCAATAATCTAAGCAAAACAAAACGCGCCTATCGGCGCGTTTTTTATAACTTTACTCAGGCTAAAAGACTTCTAAAACGCCCCCTCGAAAAGCAAAGTTTTTGCTAAAAATACACATAACCCATTGATTTTATTAGCATTGATTTTAAAAAGGTTAAAAGCATTAAATTTGATATTTGGTTTTGTCGCCAATATCAAAATGCAGCGGCATCCGCCATTTTTGTACCGCCAATAAGAGCAATAAAATCCCCGCGATAAGCGTCAAGGTGACTACCGCCCAGTGCCATTGCAACAACTGGGCAAACCATAGGGCGGCAACAAAAATCGGCTGTAAATTGAGCAAGGGCACACGAAAGCAAAAATATTCCTTAAAGCTTAATCCCCCCAAAGTCAGCAATGCGCCACCGAGTGCCAACAACGGCCAATTCAATATTGCACATAATAAGGCTAGCCACACCGCAAATTGGAACAACAAACGATAACTTTTCAGATATAAATGCAATGATGAAGCGCAACAAACCGCGCCAATCAACACCACCATCAACGCCTCAGCAAAAGCCCAAGGCAAAGCCAATAGTCCTAGCCCGGCAATCACAAAACCGCTGCGATAAATAATCACGGTCGCAATATCCCAAGCATCCATTGGTGATTTAATTTGCGGATCTGCCATCCTGTAACTCCTGTTTATTCATGTTTTAAGGTTTCAAAAATCTTTTCTGCCAAGGCTTTGGAAATCCCCGGTACTGAAGCGATCTCATCCAATGTGGCTTTTTTTACGCCCTGCCAACCACCAAGATACTTGAGCAACGCTTGACGACGTTTCGCGCCTACCCCTTCAATAGTTTCCAAACCGCTCTGCGTGAACGCTTTTTGGCGTTTTTTACGGTGGCCACTAATCGCGTGGTTATGGCTTTCATCGCGAATATGCTGCACCAAATGCAATGCTGGGCTATCATCGGGTAGATGAATTTCCCGCTGTTGCTTACTGATAATCAGCACCTCTTGACCGGCTCGGCGATCTACGCCCTTCGCCACACCGATTAATTGCGGACGAGTTTTATCCCATTTGACATTTAATGAGTCAAATACCGCCAAGGCTCTATTCAATTGCCCTTTACCACCATCGATAAAAATAATATCGGGAATCTTGTCGTCCTCTAAATCACGCTCATAACGTTTTCTTAAGGCCTGCTCCATCGCCGCATAATCATCACCACCGGTAATGCCTTCAATATTAAAGCGGCGATAATCGGATTTTAACGGCCCATCCTGATTAAACACAACGCAGGAAGCCACGGTTTGATTGCCCATTGTGTGGCTAATATCAAAACATTCCATGCGTTGAATATGGGGCACGGCCAATAAATCACAGAGTGCGGCATAGCGCTCCGACATGCGCGAGGATTGTTTCAACTGGGCTGCCAAGGCGGCCTTGGCATTAATTTGTGCCAATTGTAAATATTTGCCTTTATCACCTTTTACCGCTTGCTGTATTTGCACTTTGCGACCAGCCTGGCTACTCAACAACGCTTCCAACGCCGTCTGTTCATCCAATTTTTGATCCAGAATAATGCTATTAGGAATGCTACGGCCTTGATGTCCCTGTAAATAAAACTGGCCAACAAAGGTTGCGGCTAATTCAGATAAATCGGTATTGGCCGGTACTTTCGGAAAATAACTACGATTACCCAATACTTTGCCCTGACGAATAAACATCACCTGCACGCAGGCCAAGCCATGTTGGTAGGCAATCGACATAATATCCATATCATCCAAGCGTTCATTGGCGACAAATTGTTTTTCAATCACTGCGCGCACCGCTTGAATCTGATCGCGAAAACGCGCTGCGCCCTCAAAATCTAGTGCATGACTGGCCGCTTCCATTTTCCCGACTAAATACGCCAATACCTGTTGATCCTTGCCCTGCAAAAAAAGCCGTGCGAGTTCCACCTGTTGGGCATAATCCTCATCGCTCACGTAGCCCGGCACACAAGGAGCGCTACAACGACCAATTTGATACTGCAAGCAAGGGCGTGAACGATTGTTATACACCGCATTTTCACATTGCCGCACGGGAAACAGCTTTTGCATTAAAGACAGTGTTTCGCGCACCGCTCCGGCATGTGGGTAAGGCCCAAAATATTCGCCGGCGGTTTTCTTACTGCCGCGATAGGCGGTAATCCGCGGGTGATGCTCTTTAGTCAGCAAAATATAGGGATAGGATTTATCATCACGCAACAGCACGTTATAACGCGGTTGATAGAGTTTGATAAAGTTATGTTCCAGCAATAGCGCTTCGGTTTCCGTGGAAGTAATGGTGGTATCGATATGATCAATAGCGGCCACCAAGGCTTCGGTCTTTTTACTGCTGAGATTTTTACGAAAATAGCTAGCAAGGCGCTTTTTTAAATCTTTCGCCTTGCCCACATAAATCACCTGGTCTTTATCATCATACATCCGATAAACACCAGGTTGGTGAGACACATCGGCAAGGAATTTTTTACTGTCGAACATCAACGAATTTGCACCTTATAAGGCCACACGAGGCGGCCGGAATGGGCTAATGAGAAAATATATTATATGTTTTCCTTTTTTCATCACACCTAATAAAATCAATGGCTTAGGAGTGATTTTAAGAAAAAAAGAGAAAAATGGGGTAGCGTTTTTATGTGGAGCTTACGACTGGCCGGCAGCAACAATTGCGCGCACCTTAGCCAAATCCTCCGCGGTATCCACGCCGACCGCAGGCACTTCTTTGGCCAACTCCACATGAATACGTTCACCGTGCCACAACACTCGCAACTGTTCCAATTTTTCCAATTGTTCCAACTGACTCGGCGCCCAAGCCACATATTGTTTGATAAAACCGGCTCGATAGGCATAAATGCCGATATGACGTAAATACACATCCGCCAACTGGGCCTGCGCCGGATTATCCAACGCCATAAATTGATCGCGATCGTAAGGAATCACCGAACGGGAGAAATACAACACATAGCCATTTTTATCGGTAACAACTTTCACCGCATTCGGATTAAATAATTCTTCCGCATCCTCGATTTTTACCGCAAGGCTGGCCATATTGACTTGAAATTTAGCCAAATTATTCGCCACCTGATGCACAATAACCGGGGGAATTAAGGGTTCATCACCTTGAATATTAACGATAATTTCATCATCCGGTAATGCCAGTTTTTCCACTACTTCAGCCAATCGCTCGGTGCCCGAATTATGTTTTTCCGAGGTCATGCAAACTTCCGCAGCAAATGCCTGAGCCGCCGCTTCCACCTGCGCATTATCAGTCGCAATCACAACCCGTTTAGCGCCCGATTGCAGTGCTTTTTCATAAACATGTTGAATCATTGGCTTGCCACCAATATCGGCAAGCGGTTTGCCCGGTAAACGACTGGAAGCAAAGCGGGCGGGGATAATTACGGTAAATGACATATTCTTCCTTATTTAATTTCGTTTAACGGCACGGCTTTTTCCGCCAAGAGTTGCGGTACGCCCTGCTCGATGGGATAAGCTATTTTCTCAAAATCGCAAACTAATATATTTTTTTGTGGCTCATAACGTAAACGCGCCAAACAACGCGGACAAGCAATAATTTCCAACAAACGGGGATGCAATGTTTGAGTCATTATGCCTCCGACTTGCCCACCAATCGGTCAATTTTGGCAAATAACGCAGCTATTTTTTGTCCATTGGCCAAATCCTGAATTTCCGCATCCACCGGCACATACCACCAATTGGCTTGAGCAAAAGCACTGCATTTTACGGCATCTTTTTCCGTCATAAATAACGGTTGAGTGCGACTCATAGCATTTAATAACTGTTCATCAAAGGGTTGATGATCGGCAAAGGCATGGGTTTGCGAAAGATGAATGCCTAAATCTTCCAGCATAGTAAAAAAACGCTGTGGATTACCGATACCGGCCATCGCTACGCCCTCGCTAAAAGAATTCAGTGGGCGCTGTTCACCACTGTGTAAATTCACCGCATAATGGGGCTTTAACTGCATTACCGCATCGCTATAAACATTTTGACCGCCATTGGTGATCACAAAATCCACGGATTTTAAGCGTCCCGGCAATTCACGAAGAGGGCCTGCCGGTAACACAAAACCATTGCCTAAAGCGCGCTGTGCATCCATTACGACAATTTCTAAATCACGCTGCAATTTATAATGTTGCAGACCATCGTCGGCAATAATGAGGTCACAGTCAGCACTTTTCAACAACAGTTCTACCGCCTCACGGCGATTGGCAGAAATTGCCACCGCTGCACCGGTACGTTTAGCAATTAACACAGGTTCATCGCCACCGCATTTGGGATCGGTTTGTGCACTCACTAGCAAAGGATAGGATTCAGCACGATTACCATAACCACGGGAAATCACGCCAACGTTCAAACCGCGTTGACGTAATTGTTCAACCAACCACACCACTACCGGCGTTTTACCATTGCCGCCAACGGACAAATTACCCACGATAATCACCGGTTTGGGTGCCCGATAGGTAGCCAGGATGCCAAGCTGAAATAGACTACGGCGCACTTGACTAATCAGCCAAAATAACAAGGAAAAAGGCAATAATAGCCAAGCGATTTTTGAACGGGTGTACCAAAAAGGCATGCTCGCTCCTTAAAGCGTAGAATGGAAAACAGGCCGCACAGGCGGCCGGTTGTTTAAAACGCACTACCATTTTTCGGATTTTTCCATAAAACAGCAGCTAAGTTATTGATTTTATTAATAGTCTTTAAAAAAATGACTAACCACTAAATTGCATACTATGCAACTGCTTGTAAGCACCATTGAGTGCCAACAATTGCGCATGGTCACCACGTTCACGGATTTCACCATGTTCAATCACCAAGATTTCATCGGCCTTTTCAATAGTCGATAAGCGGTGGGCAATCACAAGCACGGTACGATCTTTTTTCAGCTCCTCCAGCGCGGCCTGAATTGCGCGTTCTGATTCGGTATCCAACGCAGAGGTCGCTTCATCGAGGATCAACACCGGAGAATTACGTAATAACGCACGGGCAATCGCTAATCGTTGACGTTGACCGCCGGACAAACTCGCGCCATTCTCACCAATCACGGTATCAAAACCCTGCGGCAATTTTTCGATAAATTCTAAGGCATAGGCGGCACGGGCTGCTTCCACAATTTCTTCACGGCTATATTTATCGGTCGCCGCATAAGCGATGTTATTGGCAATCGTATCATTAAACAAATGCACCTGTTGGGAAACCACGGAACAATTTTCACGTAAATTGGATAAGCGGTAATCCTGAATATTCACACCATCCAATAAAATCTCGCCTTCATTAACATCGTAAAAACGAGTTACCAAATTGGCTATTGTGGATTTACCGGAACCGGAACGCCCCACTAAGGCGACGGTTTTACCGGGCGGAATAGTGAAAGAAATATCTTTTAAGGCTAATTCGTCTTTACCCTGATAAGCAAAGCTAACATTTTTAAAGGTCACTTCGCCCTTAGCCGGCTCAGCTTTGTAAGTGCCCTCGTCTTTTTCCGTTTGCAAATCCAAAATACCGAACAAGGTTTGACAAGCAGCCATCCCTCGTTGGAATTGCGCATTCACATTGGTTAAGGATTTTAAAGGACGCATCATCGCTAACATGGAAGAAAATACCACGGTAAATGAACCGGCCGTTAAATGATCATCGGCAATTAATGGAGTAGTCGCCAAATACAATACGGCCGCTAGTGCTAAGGAAGCAATAATTTGTACGATTGGATCGGAAATCGCATCGGCAGTCATCATTTTCATGCTTTTACGGCGCATATCGTTACTTACATGATTAAAGCGCTCTTCTTCCACCAATTGACCGCCAAAGGAAAGCACCACTTTATGGCCTTTTAACATTTGCTCGGTGGTTGAGGTAAGCTCCCCCATGGAATCCTGCATGTTTTTGCTCAAACGGCGGAAAATTTTTGAAACGGAGCGCACTAATACCGCAATAATCGGGCCGATAACAAATAGTACTAAAGTAAGTTCCCAACTGGTATAGAACATCACCGCTAACAAGGAAATAATATAAGCCCCTTCGCGCACGATGGTAATTAAAGAACCGGAGGCGGAACTGGCAATCATTTCCGAATCATAGGTAATGCGGGAAAGTAATTTACCTGAGGAGTTAACATCAAAGAAACTCACCGGCATAAACATCAAATGTTTAAATAAACGGCGGCGCATGGTCATTACCACTTTGCCGGACACCCAAGCCAAACAATAGGTTGAGACAAAATTAGTCAAACCACGCAGAAAGATCATACCGACCACCACGAAAGCCATCAATTTAAGGAAGCCATGCTCGGCTTTACCAAATCCCTCGTCCAACAGTGGTTTTAATAAATAAATGAGTCCTGAATCAGCTAAAGCATTAAATACTAAGGCTAATCCTGACGCAATTAAACCGGCTTTATAAGGGGAAATCATTGGCCACAAACGCTTAAATGTTTGTGCGGTTGAAAAGTCGTTATCCTGCATGTTGAGAACTCTCATCGGTCAAAAAAGTGCGCGCATTGTACCTTTATTTGGCCGATAAGCCAATTATTGAGGAAAACCAAGGTGATAAAGGATCCCTTGCCAAGGTCACTGTCATCTTGTCAGAAAAGTCCACCTGCACGGCGCCACTCCAGCCCGAATTGTAAATATCTGCCTGATGTAGTGACAGTCGGTCTAATACCGTTTGATGGGGAAAGTGCCAAGGATTGAAACGACCACTAGAAATCAATGCTGTTTTCGGTTGAGCCTGTTTAATTAGCTGCTCGCTACTGGCTGTTTTACTTCCATGATGTCCAACCTGTAACACATCCAATTTGGGTACGGCATGGCTAAAAGCGGCCTCTGCCGACAAATCTGCATCGCCGGTCAATAGGATCTGAAAATCCCCTAGGCGCACTAACACTACGCAAGAATCTGCATTTTTAGCCCGACTGACCGCTTGTGGCGGCCATAATACGCTAAAGTCCGCTGTCAACCATTGCCATCGTTGGCCTTGTTGGCACAACTGACGTTGTGTCGTTGCGACCTTGGTATATGCTTTATAGGAAGGCGAAATAAACTGGGCAAACGGAAATGCCTCAAATATGGCGTTTATACCACCGGCATGATCGTTATCATCATGGCTTAGAATAACCTGTTCGATCCTAATGCCTTGACGTTGTAAGTATGGCAAGATCTCCGTTTGAGCCATGGAACCATTCGCCCAGCTACCGCCCGTGTCAAATAGCAAACCACGATTCTCTTTAAAAAGTCCCATGGCCAACCCCTGCCCCACATCAAACATCATCAACCGCCAATTAGCGGCTTGAGAATGTTGCCATCCGGCTATGCTTAAGCAGAGTACAATTAAGCTTGTTATCCCCCACTGCAATTCGCGCCGATAATTTACTGGCAAACTACGTTGCGAGGACAAACTAAGTCCCTTACTCTTCACAGACAATAAAGGAGGCATTCTCTTAGAAGAATAAATCCAGCATAGTAATAAACCAAAAAACAAAGCTAACACGACCGTGAGCAGTAATGACTGGATTATCGATAAATTCAACCAACTGCCATTTAATAAATGCAATAATCGACTAATAAATTCTGCCAATCCGTCTGCGACCTGCCAACTCCATAAAGCCCCATCGGATAACACCGCAAACAGCACAAGGGGAACCAACAAAAAGCTATAAAAAGGAACCGCGAGTAAATTAGCCACAAAGCCATTCGCCGCCAAACCGTGAAAAAAATAACATTGCAGTGGAGTAAAGAAAATCAACAAGCCGATTTGTAAATGAAGTAATCCGAACAAATGCCGCCAAACACCCCATAAAGGCTTACCGTTGAATTGCAAGAGACTTAACGGCACATAGCGATACCACAGTAACAACCCCAACACCGCCCCGGCCGAAAGCCAAAAACTACTCGACAGCACAATCAGTGGATCAACCAACGCCAATCCGGCAACCACCAAGGTTAACCATTGCAATGGGCTATAATGACGCCGCCCTAATTGCCCAGCCAATAACAGACCAAGAGCCAATAAAGCCCGCGCAGTTGGAATCGCAAAACCGGCCAAAGACGCATATAGTCCGGCCATCAACAAACCACCGTATTGTGCCAACGGAGGATGAATCCAGCGGGTTGGGAAAAATACCTGTAACAACCTGACCAGCATAAATCCCAAGCCCATTGCCAAACCAATATGCAATCCGGAAATAGCGATCAAATGCGCAGTATTCGTCTGCTGATACATTTGCCAATCGGCGGAAGGCAACCAAGCCCGTTCACCAAATCCTAGCGCTAATAATAATCCTTGTTGCGTTAAATCAGCGGTAGCCTGTTTTGCCCGCGCCAATGCCCGAGCCCGCCAATCCTCAGCGTTCGCCTTACGACTCGCCTGTTTGACTTGAAATACGGCGGTAATGCGATGCGCTAAAAACCATTGTTGTCGATCAAATCCGGCAAAATTCAAACGGGCGGCAATTGGGCGTAAACGTCCCTCCGTTTGCCAAACCTCACCGATTTGCGGCTCACTTTGTGCCTGCCAATACACAAAGAGCCGCTGTGGAACACAATCGTTACAAAGTTTTCCTTCCGCAATTAGGGTTTGGTATTGCTGTTGATGCTGTATCGACAGAATCTTTAGGTGCAAGCTTTGTTTATCCGGCAATTGGGCTGTTTGTTCTGCCTGCTCCAATAAAGTAGAGGCTTGATGATGAAAATAACCACAGGCCAAAAACAGCACCAATAATTGAATGGCATACAGCCTTAAGCGTAAAAATTTGAACCTAGCGGCAAGATACGCGGTCATAACCGCACCGCCGGCCAAGATGAGTGCAGTAGATGTGGATATTAATGCCCAACGGGGCAAATATAGCAATGAAAAAGCACTAAGCAACAATAGGCAGGCAAATTGAAAAAGCGTCGGCATCGTTTTATATATTGTTTTCATTAAAAATAAAACGACGCTATCCCCCGTGAACCCAAAGCGCAAAAGCGCAACTTGATTTTTGTCGATGAGATCACAATTTGGTTAAATTCTGCGGAAATTTCATTTGCTAAAGCAGATAAGTTCTGCTATTTATATCGCCCTCAAAAATTCGGGCGACACATGTTTAACCGAACTGCGATCGAACAATGACAACAACAAGACAGGAAGTCGTGCATGTCACGCTTAAATTCTGTACGACGTATTAGGAGTGATCTTATGACCAAAGCATCATTGAGCTTATTGGACTTGGCAGGAGTAAAACCTTATCAAGTAGAGAAAAATGAGGAATATATGAATGAAAATCAGGTACTTCATTTCAAAAAAATCCTCAGTGCTTGGCACGAACAAATCGTTGAAGAAGCCTCCCGCACTGTCGCCCATATGCGCGATGAAGCGGCTAACTTCCCAGATCCGGCCGATCGTGCTACACAAGAAGAAGAATTCAGCCTTGAATTGCGTAATCGCGACCGCGAACGTAAATTGATGAAAAAGATTGAATCAACCTTGAAAAAATTAGATACCGAAGATTTCGGTTACTGTGATTCCTGTGGTGAAGAAATTGGTATCCGCCGTTTAGAAGCCCGTCCAACTGCCGATTTATGTATTGATTGCAAAACCTTGGCAGAAATTCGCGAAAAACAGGTCGCCGGTTAATAACCTAACCTTTTCAAAGTGCGGTGGAAAATCCTAATTTTCAGCCGCACTTTTGCCATTTAGAATTTGCGATTTAGCAGGAGCCTATTATTTTAAGTTATATCAAAAAATGGTTTGGTAAAAAGCCAGCCACTCCATCCGAAAGCGAAAGCGCATCCGCATCTACTCCACCCCGTCCGCATGGGACCAAAAGAGTTCAATCTCAGGCGCACCATTACGATAAACATGTTCACAAAGCTGCCGCATTAGGCATCCAGCCTCGGATGATCCAGCGTAATGCATTAACCGTGGTTGAAAAACTGCAACGTCAGGGTTATGAAGCCTATTTAGTGGGTGGTTGTCTGCGCGATTTACTGTTAGGCAAAACGCCGAAGGATTTCGATGTTGCGACCAACGCCCGCCCGGAACAAGTACAAAAAATCTTTCAACGCCAATGTCGTTTGGTCGGCCGTCGTTTTCGCCTAGCACATGTGCTATTTGGTCGCGATGTGATTGAAGTGGCAACATTCCGCGCCAGTCATAGCGATGCTCGCAACGCTAACCAAGCCAAACAAAACGAACAAGGTATGTTGTTGCGTGACAATGTGTACGGCACCTTGGAACAGGATGCCGAACGCCGTGACTTTACCGTTAATGCGCTGTATTACAATCCACAGGACAACAGTCTGCATGACTTCTTCGGTGGTTTGGAGGATTTGAAGGCCGGCAAATTACGCCTGATCGGCGATCCCATGGTTCGTTACCAAGAGGATCCCGTGCGTATGCTACGCTCTATTCGCTTTATGGCAAAATTAGAGATGTTTTTAGATAAACCAAGTGAAGCGCCAATTCGTCAATTGGCACCACTGTTGGCGAATATTCCAGCGGCACGTTTATTTGATGAAAGTCTCAAATTACTGCAAACCGGTAATGGGGTAAAAACCTATCAATTATTACGTCAATATGGTTTGTTCGAGCCACTTTTCCCTGCACTCATGCCTTATTTTACCGAGCGCAATGATAGCCTAGCGGAAAAAATTATTCTCACTGCGCTCCGTTCCACCGATGAACGGGTTGCCGATAAACTGCGCCTCAATCCGGCCTTTTTATTTGCCGCCTTTTTCTGGTATCCGTTGCGCGAAAAAGTCGAGCAGCTCAAAAACGAAGGTGGCCTCAACAATCATGATGCCTATGCCTTAGCGGCTAATGATGTGCTGGACCAATTTTGTAAAACCTTAGCTGCACCACGCCGACATACCGCTACAATTCGCGATATTTGGATGCTTCAGCTGCAATTAACTAAACGCCATGGCAGCGCACCGTTACGCACCTTGGAACAACAAAAATTCCGCGCGGCCTTTGACCTATTAGCAATGCGTGCAGAAATTGAAGGTGGTGAGGCCATCGAACTAACTAAATGGTGGCACGAATTCCAATTCAGCACAGAGCAACAACGTCAGGAAATGTTAAAAGAGCGTTCGCGCCAAGCACCATCTGTAAAAAAACGCCGCTATCGTACAAAACGTAAAGCGAAACCGGTGGAAGCATCATGACCATTGCTTACATTGCATTAGGCAGCAATCTCAATGAGCCCTGCCGTCAGCTTGAAGATGCGTTACAGGCCTTAGCCGTGCTACCGCAAAGTCGTTTATTAATGCAAAGTAGTTTTTATCAAAGCCAACCGCTCGGCCCACAGGATCAACCCGATTATGTCAATGCCGTTGCTGCGATAGAAACCACATTGCCCCCACTAGCCCTATTAGATGAGTTGCAACGCATTGAAAATGAACAAGGTCGGGTTCGTCTGCGTCGTTGGGGCGAACGGACCCTGGATTTGGATATTTTGCTATATGCCGATGCGATTATTAAAGAGGAACGATTAACTGTGCCTCACTATGATATGACCAATCGGGAATTCGTTTTAATTCCACTATTGGAAATTGCACCTGACTTACAATTGCCCGATGGACGCCCGCTACATGAAGTAGCCGCGTCCTTTGCCAAGCATCAAATGAGAAAAATCCGATAAAAAAATACCGACTTTATGTCGGTATTTTTATTTTTCAACCATCTCTAATAAAATCAATGGCTTAGCATCGATTTTCAAGAAAACTTTGATTTTGAGTAGGGCGTTTTATTCGGCCAATCCTTCTAATCCTAAACGAATCTTGCGATCAAAGGCATCGTAATCCACCAAAAATGCGTCATGGCCGTAATCGGACGGAAACTCATAAAAATTGAGTTTCACGCCGTGTTGCTCCAATAATTGCTTGCTCTTATGTAAATCCACAGATTTAAACAATTGGTCAGTTGTCACGGAAACCAAGGTGTAATTGGCTCGAATACGCGACAATGCTGTTTTTAAATCGGCATAACCAAGGGAAGGATCATACATATCTAAGGCACGCAACAAATGCAGATAAGAATTGGCATCAAAGCGCTCCAAGAATTTTTGTCCTTGGTAGGAAAGATAGGATTCCACCTGAAAATAATCGCCCCAAATATTCCCCTGAGATTTGGTTGCACGCCCAAAGGCTTTCGCCAATTGAATATCGGTACGGTAAGTCAGCATGCCCAACATTCGGGCAATCGATAAGCCTTGATCAGGCGGTGTACCCTCATAATAATCCCCCCCATTAAAGTTCGGATCATTTATTACTGCTTGGCGCATCACATGGTTAAAACCAATCGCTTCAGCGCTAAAAAATAAGGATGAACACAAATTGACCACGTTATCCACAAAATCCGGATAATCGATAGCCCATTGAGTGGCCTGCATACCACCAAAGGAACCTCCTATCACCGCGCGTAAATGTGGAACTCCTAAACTATCGAGCAAGGCTTTTTGTACCTTGACGATATCCTGTACCACGATATTTGGAAATTGACTACCATAGGGCTTGCCACTCGCTGGATTCAGTGATGCCGGGCCGGTGCTACCTTTACAGCCGCCCAACACATTTGCACAAATGAAAAAATAGCGGGAAGTGTCCAATGCCAGGCCATCGCCCATAAAGCTTTGCCACCACCCATTTTGGCCATTTTCGCTAAAATAAGGTTCGGCATCGCCGGTAAGCGCATGACAAATCAATACCGCATTGTTTTTCTCGGCATTTAATTCGCCATAGGTTTGATAAGCGGTTTCAATGGGACTTAGCGCACCGCCAAAAGCCAGTTGTAGCGGTTCCTTCTGAAAAAGAATTCGGGTTTTCGCAGCCATTAAAAACCTATTTGAGGGTGAAAAAGAATGCCCCAATTATCAACAGCGCAAGATCTTTGTCAAGAAATTTTAGACGTCTAAACGGCCATACTTCGCAGAGAACCTACCAGGTAAAAAATTCTACTTGAACTTAATCCGCTTTTTCTTTATTTTGCGCAGCTATGCAAATAGCAAAAATTCTTCCAAAAACAATCCGCTACCTCCAAAAGACGTTCTCTTGGACGTGTAACCATGCGCGTTGCCTACTTACACTCGGTGGCGCCATCATCATCGGCTGCGCCGCTATCGATTTTACTGTCGGTTGGTTAGTGCGCGATGCTATTTATGAAGATCCTCAAAAAGTACCTTATCGCCCCTACGGTTTAGTGCTCGGTACAGCAAAATATGTGGCTAAAGGTCGAACCAATGATTACTACACCACTCGTGTTGAGGCTGCAAAACAATTGCTGGATTTGCACAAAGTAGATTATTTACTACTTAGTGGTGACAACCGCACCCGTGAATACAATGAACCACGTACCATGTGGCGTGATTTCAAAAAAATGGGGGTGTCCGATGAAAAAATGTTCCCTGATTTTGCCGGCTTTCGTACGTTAGATTCAGTAGTTCGCGCCAATAAAGTCTTCCAAGTGCCCGCCTTCACTATCATCAGCCAACGTTTTCACTGTGAACGAGCTTTGCTAATCGCTAAATATCATGATATCGATGCCGTGTGTTTCGTAGCCAAACAACCGGAAATCTATTTCGTCACCCGCCTACGCGAAACCTTCGCTCGGGTTAAAGCAGTTATCGATTTACTAATCGGTGTCGAGCCTTATTTCTTAGGCGCACCGGAACCCCTTCCGCAACCCGATGAAATTGACAATAAAGAAGATATTAAAAATTCTTAAAAAAAAGAGCTTATTTTTAATAATAAATATGCTTTTTTATGAGCTATTTTAATTTTTTCGAAAATTTATTTGACAATTTTTACCTAAATCGTTATTCCTAGAGACCTTGCAAACATAACAACTCATTAAGGAATTACTATGCCACATCTATCTGTAGCCAAATTTGGCGGGACTTCCGTCGCTAATTACGCGGCCATGCAAGCCTGTGCCAAAATCGTTATCAACGATCCAAATACCCGTGTCGTGGTCTTATCCGCCTCCGCTGGCATCACCAATTTGTTGGTTGCTCTCGCCAATGGCGTGGATGCTGAACAACGCAGCAAATTAATCGATGAAGTTCGTCAAATTCAAGAGAATATCCTAAACGAATTAAAAGACGACTCCCGCGTTCGACCTATTATTGAAAAATATTTGGAAAATGTGACGAGCCTTTCCGAAGCCGCTGCATTAGCTACTTCTCCGGCATTGTCTGACGAGTTAATCAGTCATGGCGAAATGATGTCGACTCAAATTTTTATTGAAGTGTTACGTGAATTCAATACCACGGCAACTTGGTTGGATGTGCGCACAATTGTGGCCACCAACGATCATTTTGGTAAAGCAGCACCAAATGATGAACAAACTCAAGCTAATAGCGATAATTTATTAAAACCACTTATCGATCGTGGCGAATTAGTTATTACTCAAGGCTTTATCGGTCGTGAGGCAAGCGGTAAAACCACTACGTTAGGTCGTGGCGGTAGTGACTACTCTGCGGCTTTACTGGCTGAAGTGTTAAACGCTAAAGATGTTATTATTTGGACCGATGTAGCAGGGATCTACACCACCGATCCGCGTATTGTTCCGAATGCCAAAAAAATCGATACGATGAGCTTTGCTGAAGCTGCAGAAATGGCAACCTTTGGTGCTAAAGTATTACACCCGGCCACATTATTACCGGCAGTACGCAGCAATATTCCGGTCTATGTGGGTTCTAGTAAAGCGCCACAAGATGGCGGCACCTGGGTTACCCGTGATCCGCAACCACGTCCGACTTTCCGTGCTATTGCGCTACGCCGTGATCAAGTATTGCTTACTCTATCCAGCTTAAGCATGCTGCATGCCCAAGGATTCTTGGCTAACGTATTCAGTATTTTGGCAAAACACAAAATCTCGGTGGATACAATTACCACCTCTGAAGTGAGCATTGCCTTAACCTTGGATAAAACAGGTTCGGCTTCTTCCGGTGCTGAATTGTTATCAGTAGAACTTTTAGATGAATTAAGCAAACTTTGTACCGTTAAAGTGGATACAGGTTTAGCGTTAGTTGCCTTGATTGGAAATGATCTACATATTGCCAACGGGGTGGCTAAACATATTTTCGATACCCTAGAAGACTATAATGTGCGCATGATCAGCTATGGCGCCAGCACTAATAATATCTGTATGCTGGTTTCTAGCGAACATGCCGATGAGGTAGTGCGTTCCTTGCACAAATCCCTCTTCGAATAAATAAGTCATTGAAAGTGCGGTAAAAAACCGCACTTTTTTTATTTCTAATTGAGATCGCCGTACAAAAAAGGTAAAGTACGGGCGTTTTATTTATCTTCCATTAATATTAGAGGCAAAAATTATGGGAAAAAGTGTTGCGGTACTCGGCGCCCAATGGGGTGATGAGGGTAAAGGCAAAATCGTTGATTTGCTTACCGATCGAGTTAAATATGTCGTGCGTTATCAAGGTGGTCACAATGCCGGCCATACCTTGATTATCAATGGTGAAAAAACCGTATTACGATTAATTCCATCCGGTATCCTACGCGACAACGTGACCTGTTTAATCGGTAACGGCGTGGTACTTTCACCGGCAGCATTAATGCAAGAAATGGGCGAATTAGAAAGCCGCGGCGTAAATGTTCGTGAACGCCTATTAATTTCTGAAGCCTGCCCATTAATTTTACCTTACCACGTTGCGATGGATCATGCTCGTGAAGCCGCATTAGGCAAAAAAGCTATCGGTACAACCGGTCGCGGTATTGGCCCGGCTTACGAAGATAAAGTAGCGCGTCGCGGTTTACGCGTTGGCGATTTATTTGATCGCGAAGCATTTGCCGAAAAACTAAAAAATATTTTGGATTACTATAATTTCCAATTAGTGCACTACTACAAAGTAGAGCCAGTTGATTTCCAAAAAACTCTAGATGATGTATTTGCTGTTGCTGACATCATTAAAGGCATGGTTGCAGATATCGCGACTATCTTGGATAACGCCCGTAAAAACGGTGACAATATCCTATTTGAAGGCGCTCAAGGCACCATGTTGGATATTGACCACGGTACCTACCCTTATGTAACCAGCTCTAACACTACCGCCGGTGGCGTAGCAACCGGTTCCGGTTTTGGTCCACGTAATCTTGATTATGTATTGGGTATTATCAAAGCCTACTGTACCCGTGTTGGTGGTGGACCATTTACAACCGAATTATTTGATGATATTGGTGCAGAAATTGCCCGTAAAGGTAACGAATTTGGTGCAGTTACCGGACGTCCCCGTCGTTGTGGATGGTTTGATGCGGTAGCAATTCGCCGTGCAATCCAATTAAACTCCATTTCCGGTTTCTGTATGACCAAATTGGACGTTTTAGATGGTTTCGATGAAGTAAAAATCTGTGTGGCTTATAAAATGCCAAACGGTGAAATCGTTGAATATGCCCCATTGGCGGCCAAGGATTGGGAAGGCGTAGAACCGATTTATGAAATCCTACCGGGTTGGAAAGAAAACACCTTTGGTGTGACTGATGTCAATCAATTACCACAAACCTGTCGTGATTACATTAAACGTATTCAAGAGGTTACCGGTGTTCCTATTGCTATTTTGTCCACCGGTCCGGATCGTGTACAAACTATGATTTTACAAGATCCATTTGCCGCTTAATTGAAACCATAATAACCGCATTTTATCGCGATAAAATGCGGTTATTTTTTTAGGAGCCTTGTATGACTGAACAAGATATCAGCGACTACCTTAAAGAGCATCCCGATTTTTTTATCCATCATCCCGAATTGCTTACCAGCCTTAATATTCCCCATTTGCATCAAGGAACAACATCATTAGTTGAATGGCAGCTCAATCAACAACGCTCCGAAATTAAAGCCCTTAAACAACTACTGGAAAAATTTCATCAACTTGCCCATCAAGACGCCAATATTTTCTTTGCTCTCCTGCCTTTACAGAAAAAGCTGTTTGCCGCAGATGACTTTCAGTCCGTACTGAAAATTCTCAACAACTGGGCAAAGGAATATGAATTGGCTGGTGTGAGCATCTTACTTTTTCGCGATAGCTGGCAAGCGATTGATGGCATTCCACAACACTGTTGGCTGGATCGCAAAGCCTTTGAATTGATCCGTTTAGAACGAATGGGCTTACGTCAATGCTATTTAGGCGACCTCTCCAACAAAGAAAAAGCCCTGCTTTTTCTTCCCGAAGAATTACCTATCGGCTCGGTGGCTATTTGTCGCTTAACCGGTAGTGCACAAAGACCCAGTGCATTGTTAGTCTTCAAATCCCGCGATACCGCTGGTTTTCATAATGGACAAGATACGGTTTTTCTACGCCATATCATCGATATTGCCGCATTACATTTAAGCCCTTGGCTAGCTTCTTGCGACCACTAATATCTCTTCAGTTAAATTATTGATCCATCTCACAATATTCAAAAAGGCCGCTTTCTTATTTTTACTATTTTCTTACAATAGCGATGTTTTTATTATTAAAAACAACACATTTCTTTAACTTCTGATATCACAAGGGTCTTATTATGAAAATCTTAACTTGGCCTGTGGTTGCAGGTGCTGCACTTGGTATCGTTGCGCCACTTCTTACTTATAACGGCAATCCCGGTAACATGGGATTTTGCGCGGCCTGTTTCCTACGCGATAGCGCAGGGGCATTAGGATTACACCACGCTGCACCGTTACAATATCTCCGCCCTGAACTCATCGGTCTGGTACTGGGAGCGTTAGTCAGTGCATTCTTATCTAAGGAATTTCAACCTAGAGGCGGTTCTGCCCCACTCGCTCGCATTAGTCTCGGCTTTTTTGCCATGCTCGGTGCCTTGATCTTCCTCGGCTGTCCTTGGCGAGCCTATTTGCGCTTAGGCGGTGGTGATTTAACCGCTATTGCCGGTATCGTGGGGTTATTTGCTGGGATTCTTGGTGGTATTTTCTTTGCCAATCGAGGTTTCTCCCTAGGAAAATCCAAACCGCAAAGCACGTCCTCGGGCTTAATCGGTCCGATCTTTAGCGTTATTTTGCTAGTGTTACTGGTTACCCAATTTAAATTTGGCGACAATCTTGCCATCTATTTTTCCGAAAAAGGCCCAGGCGCGTTACATGCCGCAGTGTGGATGTCATTGGCCGGTGGCTTATTGCTTGGCGTATTAATGCAGAAATCACGTTTTTGCACTATCGGCGCCTTCCGCAATTTCGTTCTCTTCCGCGATCCACAACTGCTAAATGGCGTAATCGCGCTAGTCGTTTTTGCCGCCATCACCAACGGTCTATTAGGACAATTCCATTTAGGCCTTGATAAACAGCCAATTGCCCATAACGATTACATTTATAACTTCCTTTCTATGGCACTTTGTGGCCTTTGCTTCTCGCTTGGTGGCGGCTGCCCTGGCAAACAGTTAGTCAATATTGGGGAAGGTAACAATGATTCCGCGCTATTCGTATTAGGCATGCTATTAGGTGCGGCAACTGCGCATAATTTCGGTTTTGCCGCGACACCAACCGGTGTGGCTGGATTAACGCCTTACGTATTGGCTGTAGGCTTTATCGTATGCATTTATATTGCTTTAACCAATAAATCCGAAGCCTAACCAATACATATCAAACCCAAAGAGCAGGTCAATACCTGCTCTTTTTATTGCGCACTTATCCGATTAAATCGCAAGCTCTTCACCAGCAACACAACATGCCATTTATACCGAGCAATACAAAATTCGTGACCGTATTCCTAAAAATACTCATGATGTGAAGTAAATTACCGAACATCTTTTTTACAAAGAATCCGCATAATTAATCCAGATAAAAAACGGCGGCTTTAAAGATTTTATGAAAATCCATAAAGCCGCCATCCAACATTGCAATATCTTGATTTTAAAAAGAAAATTCCATTTTTAAAGTAACTTAAATAAAATCAATGACTTAGCATCATTTTTTAGGAAAACTTTTAAAATCAAGGGGGCATTTTCCCAAGCAATTATGCGGAAACAAAAATCTGCGTACCGACAATTACGCACACGAAACCGACTAACATCGGCACAGACATACGTTTCACAATTACAAACGGGGAAATATTAGCCATTCCAGATACCGCTACGACCACGCCAGAAACCGGAGATAAGCCACGCCCCAAGTTAGAAGCCTGCAACATTGGAATTGTGAGATATGCCGGATTCACGCCCATTTGACCGGCCAATTTCGGAATCAATTCAGCAAACGCATAGAACGCCGCATTTCCCGAACCTGTGGCTACGGTGGCCAAAATAGTAATCACCGCCAACACCAACATCATAAATAACCCGCTACCACCAAAGGATTGTGCAGATTCAATCAAAGTACCGATAAAACCAATAGTCGTTAAACTTTGTGCAAATACGCCAGCAGCCACCAATAACATCACCACGCCAGCAAAGGCATCGGCCATACCGCGATAAGCAGCCATTAAATTATCAAAGGTTTGTTTGGCATTGAACGTACGGAGAAAATCCACTGTTGCAGCAATGATAAAACACAATACCATTACGGTAACGATATTCAGACTTGGTAAACCCCATTTCTCATCAAATAGCAACACGCCAATGATCGGCAACAAGGGTAAAATCACATAGAAATTTGGTGCGGTGGTTGTCAATTCATTAACATCCAAACGTTCACTCACGATCCCTTCCTTGCGATCCAAATAACGTTGCCAAAAGAAATGCGCAACCGCAATCCCACAAATAGCAAAAATCGATACCGGCAAACTCACGGAAAAGGCGAAATCGGCCAAGGACACTTTAGAAATTTCTGCGGATAGCACCACATCACCAGAAGTTGGCGACAAAATAATGGAAATTGGAGAAGCACAGATTGCCGCTGCCGCACCACGCGAAATCCCCATATTCACCATAATCGGGAACAAGGTGGCCATTAATAATACACCCAAGCCGGTTGCAGAAGAGACTGCATAGGACATCAAGCAAGCTAAGAAATAAGCAATCACCATTAAGACATAAGGCGAATGAATATTTTTTAGCGGTTTGGACACCAATTTCACCACCACATCATTGGCGCCAATATGCGTCATGTAGGCAGAAAAACCGCATAAAATCATAATCATCAAGCCTAATCCGCCACTCCGACCGGATAACAGGTGTTTGACGTATTCCAAAATATCTAAATAGTTTGAACCGGTACTTTTCACACCTTCCGGCAAAATCGAATGCCCCATCAGCACGGAAATTAATAATAAGACTAAGCCACCAAACATCAACACACCGGTCGCTGAATAGCCTTTCACAATATAATACGCCACCAAGATAATGGCGACTAAACCTATAATCAGATCCATAATTTACCTCGTTATTAAATAAGAATTTCAATAAGATAGCGGTTGAAGTGGAATTTGAAAATCAATTCCACCAAGAAATTTGAGATAGATCACAAAAAGATTTTGGGAGAAAGTGTGGTTGGTTTTGGAGATTTTTTTAGGATTTGAAAATATTTGAAAAACAACGCATCTATTTAGCTCATTAGTTTGTGAACAACATTGAGATGAGTAAGTTAGCTGTACCACGAATAAAACAACTATTTTTATATAATTTGCACTATCGTGATATTGAATAAAAGCCAATATAAATTATTTTTAAATATTTTCTTTTAGATGATTATACATAAGAACATTTTTATACAAAATCAATTGCTGATCCCTTAACCTCTCAAAAAAACCTATCATATATTCATAGAAAACAGACTCTTTATTATTTATATTAATAAATTTCTCTTGTAACATTCTAAATCTTGCTGCTGCTCCTTCTCGAGAGCCAATCCCATTACTAGAAATATTATACAAATCAACTAACAATGCATCCCTATCCCTTTCACATATTTGAGATAAATATTTATAAAAATATGGAAACGAATCATATCTATAAGAATTTTTTTCTAATTCTATACGTTCAAATTCCTCGTAATCATTTCTCAAATATATTTCTTTCATTTTTTCATCAAACATTGGATTTTCAAGTAAATAATCATCAGCTTCACTGAATGTAAGTATATTTACATTTATCTCTTTTTTTATATCAACCAATATATTGGTAAAAGTTTTTGCTTGTTTTTCTTGTGGTGATTCTGTTTTAGCAAATTCAATTTCTTCAGGTAAGCATTCTCTTAAACACCCTTCTGCTTTTTCAAATAAATCACTTGATGCAATATCTACTGGAAAACACGTTTTTGGATTCTCCGAAATAATTAATCCTGCTCGATTAAAAGATTCAGCAATAAGTTTAGAACAAAACTGTACGGTTTCTGGATCTTCTATTCTTGTTAATAGACTTTTGTTTAGCCAAGAATTCAAAGCGGATATAGTTCCATAAACCTTTCCAACTTCAGACTTTAAATTCTCACATATATCATCAATTTTATCTCTATATTGTTCTTTTAATCTAAGGACTAAAACTCTATCATTTTGATTAAATAAAAGCCTTTGAAAATTATAAGAATACACTCCCATATTATCTGCATGAATAAATGAAGAATACCCATAGACCATTAGCACATGAGAATAATCTGACTTTGTACCAAGTCTAATTAACTTACTAATAATACTTTTTTTTCGAGTAGTGCATATTACATCTCCCTTTTGTAATTTTTTATAATCAATAATAAAATATTTAGTCATAACAATCTCTGACTTATTGTATTTGGTCAATCAAATTCAAAATCCGCTTATCCGACACCTGATACTTCGTGCCTAACTGCTGCGCAAATAAACTCACTCGTAATTCCTCAATCATATAGCGAATTTCTGCGACTTCATCGGAAATTGGTTTAGATTTCGGCAGTTTAGCTAGCAATTGTTGGTAAGCCTGTTGCACCTGTTCCACGCGTAGCATTGCCGCACGATCACGATTTACATCTTGAGCCAGTTTATCGATACGTTTATCTACGGCTTGCAGATAACGTTGTAAATCAGGTAGGCGATCATAACCGCTCTTTTGCACAAAGCCTGGATAAATCAGTCCGCTTAATTGTGCCTTAATATCGGAAAAGGCAAAGGCCATGGTGAAATCCATTTTGCCTTTTAAACGTTGGTTTAAGGCATGGTTAAGGGAGAGGATTTGCTCTACTTTCTGTGCAATATCTACGGTCACTTCATTGAGGTTTTCCCGCACGAAATCACGCAATTTTTCAAAGCCAGCTTCATCCCATACAAACCCGCCAAAATCGGCAATCAGTTTATCCACGGCACAAGCGATACAGTCATCAATCAAATCCAACACTCGACCAAACGGAGTAAAATACAGCCCCAATTTAGCCTTATTCGGCAATTTTTCATGCAGATATTTAATCGGTGATGGCACATTAAGTAGCAACAAGCGGCGTAAACCTTGTTGCATCGCCACCGCTTGCTCAAACTCTGTTTCAAACAGTTTTATACCCACCGCATCTTTTTCATCTACGATAGCCGGGAAGGCTTTGACGCTGAAACCGCGTTGTTTTTGCTCATAACATTGTGGCAGCTCTGCAAAGCTCCAAATATGCAGGCCACTTTGTTCAATGCCATCATCGGCCACAGCAGAAATACTTTCTTGCACACGATCTTTTAAGTTGAATTTCAGCTCATCCAAATTCATGGATTCCGCAATTTTCTTGCCGTTTTCATCCACCACGCGGAACGTCATTTTTAAATGGCTTGGAATTTGTTCCCAATTCCAATGTTCCGCTTCTACAGTAACGCCCGTCATACGACGTAATTCATAAATTAGCGTATCCAATAATGGCTTTTCCAACGGCACGGCTCGATTTAAAAAAGCTTGGGCATAATTAGGTGCCGGCACAAAATTACGGCGATAGGATTTCGGCAACGATTTAATCAGCGCAATCACTAGCTCTTCACGCAAACCCGGAATTTGCCAATCAAAACCCGTCATTTCCACTTGGTTGAGCAACGGTAATGGAATATGCACGGTCACGCCGTCCGCATCGGTACCCGGTTCAAATTGATAGGTCAGTTTGAGTTTTAAATTGCCTTGATGCCAGAAATTTGGGAAATCCAGCTTGCTCACCTGTTCTGCATCATCATTAATCAAGAATGAGCGTTCAAAATTAAGCAATTCAGGATCTTTTTGCTGCGCCTTTTTCCACCAGGTATCAAAATGTTTTTGGGAAACCACTTCTGTGCCAATACGCTGATCGTAAAATTCAAAAAGCGTACGGTCGTCCACCAAAATATCGCGGCGGCGGCTTTTGTGTTCCAACTCCTCAACTTCTCGAACGAGTCGTTGATTTTCTTTGAAGAATTTATGTTTGGTATGCCAATCCCCTTCCACTAGGGCGGATTGAATAAAAATAGTGCGGCTCACCGTTGGATCGATTGCACCATAATTCACAGGTCGCGCTGCGACAATTGGTACGCCATAGAGGCTTACCTTTTCATCGGCAATCACCGAACCACGGGATTTCGACCAGCGCGGTTCTGAATAGGATTTTTTCGTTAAATGCTCGGCAAGCGGCTCAATCCATTCTGGCTCGATTTCTGCCACCATGCGCCCCCAAAGTTTGGAGGTTTCCACCAACTCGGCAGCGATTACCCATTTCGGTTGTTTTTTGAAAAGCACAGAATTGGGGAAAATTGCAAAATGGGCATTACGTGCGCCAAGATATTGCTGTTTTTCCGCTTCTTTTAAACCAATATGAGAAAGCAAGCCACTTAACAGAGCGGTATGAATTTGCTGATATTCTGCTTTTTCGGAATTAATCGGCAAGCCCATTTCACGGACGGTTAAACGAATTTGATGATAAATATCCTGCCATTCACGAATGCGTAAATAATTTAAGAAATCCTTTTGGCATTGGCGGCGGAATTGGTTTTTACTCAATTCTTTTTGTTGTTCTTGCAGATAACGCCAAAGATTGAGGAAAGCCAAGAAATCCGATTTTTTATCGGCAAAACGGCGATGTTTTTCATCGGAAGCTTGCTGTTTTTCTTGTGGACGCTCACGCGGATCTTGAATGGATAATGCGGCGACAATAATCATTACTTCATGCAAGGCACCTTGTGAAACAGCACTTAGCAACATTTTCGCCAAACGTGGATCTACTGGGAGTTGCGATAATTGACGACCAACTGCGGTTAATTGACGTTTCTCACCCGCTTTAGTGCGAACGGTTTCAAACGCACCTAATTCTTCCAACAGTTTTATCCCATCTTGAATATGGCGTTTATCCGGCGCATCCACAAATGGGAAGGCTTCAATATCATCCAAACCCAATGCCGTCATTTGCAAAATAACGGAGGCTAAATTGGTGCGTAGAATTTCAGGATCGGTAAATTCAGGACGAGAATTAAAATCATCTTCCGAATATAAACGAATACAAATCCCCTCGCTCACACGACCACAACGGCCTTTACGCTGATTAGCGGATGCCTGTGAAATAGGTTCAATCGGTAAACGTTGTACTTTGGTGCGATAGCTATAACGGGAGATTCGCGCAGTACCTGGATCAATCACATATTTAATGCCCGGCACGGTCAATGAGGTTTCTGCGACGTTGGTCGCCAACACGATGCGATTTAATCCGCTCGGATGGAAAATTTTGTTTTGTTCTTGCGCAGACAAACGGGCAAAGAGCGGTAGAATTTCCGTGTGTTTTAGATTTTGTTTTTGTAAGGCTTCAGCGGTATCGCGAATTTCACGCTCACCGTTCATAAAGATCAAGATATCGCCACGGCCTTCTGCTTGCAGTTCATCCACTGCGTTGAGAATGCCTTGCAGTTGATCTTGATCGTCGTCTTCCACTACTGGGCGATAACGCACTTCAACAGGATAGGTTCTGCCCGAAACTTCAATAATCGGGGCATTGTTGAAATGTTTGGAAAAGCGTTCCACATCAATGGTCGCGGAGGTGATAATAAGTTTTAAATCACGACGACGTGGCAGTAATTGTTTCAGATAACCGAGAATAAAATCGTTATTTAGGCTACGTTCGTGGGCTTCATCGATAATCAAACAAGAATATTGATTGAGGAAACGATCGTTTTGAATTTCCGCTAACAGGATCCCGTCGGTCATCAACTTGATTTGTGTATCATCACTGATTTGATCGTTAAAACGGACCTTATAACCGACTAAACCGCCAAGCTCCGTTTCTAACTCCTCCGCAATACGCACCGCCACCGAACGAGCGGCAATACGGCGCGGTTGAGTATGGCCAATCATGCCCAAATTGCCAAAGCCCAGCTCCAAACACATTTTCGGCAATTGGGTGGTTTTACCTGAACCGGTTTCCCCGGCCACTACAATGACCTGATGTTCAGAAAGCAGTTTTTGAATTTCTGCTTTGCGTTGGCTAACCGGCAAACTCTCTGGAAAAGCAATGGGATTTTGCACCGCAGTTTTACGATTTTCTACACGCAATTGAGCCTGTTCAATCTGCAGCTGGATTTCAGCGGCCACAGCTTGCTGTGCTTCTTGGCTTTTAATTTTTCCAATACCATGAATACGAGCGGATAAACGACGTTGATCCACCTGCATGATTCCGTTAAGTTTCGAGAAAAGAGATTGCTGTAGTGGGTTTAATGCTTGTTTAACTGATTTATTTTTCATACCGATTTACTTTTCAAACTGCCATAAGCCAAGCATAGCCAGCCGATTAAAAATAACGTGCCTCCAATCGGTGTCACCCAAACGAGGAATCTGCCTGCACCAAGCGCAAGTGCATAGAGGCTACCGCTAAAAAGCAAAATACCAAGCGCCCATGCCCCTGCTACTAAATTGAGCATTTTGTAGGTTGCCAATGATTCTCGACATAATTGCGCGATACCAATGGCTAGCATGGCAAGGGTGTGGAACATTTGATATTTCACAGCGGTTTCAATCCAGGCTAATTCTTTAGGTTCTAAAATTTTGCTTAATCCGTGAGCAGCAAAAGCACCAATACTCACACATAAAAAGCCGCTCAACGCGGCAATAAATAACCATTTATTTTTCATCTAAAATTTTCCTACTAATAACGCCAAAATACCGGCAGCAATTAATGGACCAACCGGGATACCACCTAAAAATGCCACACCAATAATAGTGCCAACCATCAAACCGGTGACTAATACCGGTTGTTCTCCCATTAAAGGGACACCTTTACCGGCCAACCAAGCGACTACAACACCCACAACAATTGCCAACAACATTTGCCAACTGGCAAGAGTGGCTAAATTCGGTAACTGAATACGCCCAGATACCAAGGGAGCCAACACACCAATAGTCAGCACAATAATGCCGATTTTTAACCCGTATTTTTCCACATAACCAATATATTGGGATAACAGAGTTTGCTGCATAATCAATAACACCGCACCGGCTATGGTGATTGCGCTATTGTGACTAAATAGACCAAGCACAATTAATACCACTAATAAAAGTGCGACCGAATTTAATTGTAACGACATGAAGTTTCCTTAATGAATGGCCAAGCTGTGTTAGGCCGACAAAAGACGAAAAAAATTGCCGATTAACGGCAAAAAGTGCGGCAAATTATAGCAATTTATTTGTAACCTTGGTTTTTTATTTATCCCAAAAAAGCTAGAATAATGAAGAATTTCTACTCTCATTCCGTTGTAAGGTCTCCCATGTCAAATGCCATCAGTCCCGAGCTAATCAAAACCGTGGCTCTGCTCGCCACTAGCGTTACTATCGTTCCCCTATTCAAACGTATTGGTTTAGGATCGGTATTAGGATATTTGGTTGCCGGCTGTCTAATCGGCCCTTCGGTATTTAAAGTTGTGGAGGATCCCGAATCGGTCATACATATGGCAGAATTGGGTGTCGTGATGTTTCTCTTTATCATCGGCTTAGAAATGCACCCTGAGCGGCTATGGGCGATGCGCCGGGCAATCTTTGGCCGAGGTCTGTTACAAGTCGGATTGTGCGGAACCCTGCTTACCTTGGCCGGCATCTATATTTTAGGACTTAGCAAAGAAGTCGCATTTATTGCCGGTATGGGCTTTACCCTTTCCTCCACCGCTATCGTAATGCAGGTATTAGAAGAACGCGGACTCACCTCCACTAGCAAAGGCCAACGGATTATTTCCACCCTCATCTTTGAAGATCTGGCAATTGTGCCATTATTAGCATCCGTAGCTTTTCTAGTGCCCAACAGTCAGCCTGATCAACCAACCGACTGGACTTCAATTGGTATTGCGTTGGCGGCCGTGATTGGCCTGGTAGTGGCCGGCAAATGGTTGATGAATCCGATTTTCCGGCTAGTCTCGAAAGCCCATATTCGTGAAATGATGACCGCCGCCGCGCTATTGGTGGTATTGGGCGCCGCATTAGCCATGGAAGTCGGCGGACTTTCCATGGCAATGGGAGCCTTTGTGGCCGGTGTGATGTTGTCTGAATCGGCATTTCGTCACCAATTGGAGGCCGATATCGAACCATTCCGTGGCTTATTGCTTGGTTTGTTCTTTATGGGCGTGGGCATGTCCTTAGATTTATCCTTAGTCGCCCATAATGCATTGTGGTTGTTGGGTATCGTGTTGCTCTATGTCTGTGGTAAAGGCCTGGCGGTATATGTGGTTGCCCGCCTCACCAAGCTTAACGGTAGAGAAGCCTTCGGACGCATGATTATGATGGCACATGGTGGTGAATTTGCCTTCGTACTTTTTTCTGCGGCCTTAAGCGCAGGCGTCCTCAGCAAAGATCAAAACGCGACATTCACCGCAGCAGTGATTATCTCCATGTTACTATCGCCACTCATTGGTTTGCTGGCACGCCGTTTAGTCGCTCGCAAGGCTGCTAAAAATCCGACCGAACCGGATATCGGAGAATTGGATCCGGTGGAGGATTTGCAGGATACGGTGCTTGTTTTGGGCTTCGGTCGTTTTAGCCAAATTGTCTGCCAAACGTTATTAGTACGGGGAATTAGCGTTTCGGTGATCGACCGTAATATTGAAAATATCCGTACTGCGGCCAAATTTGGCTTTAAGGTATATTACGGTGATGGTATTCGTTTAGATGTGTTGCATGCCGCCGGTATTGAAAAAGCAAAATGTGTCGTAATTGGCATCAACGATACCCAACGCATTCAAACAATCGTTCATCAACTAAAACAGGCTTATCCAAATTTACCGATACTTACCCGCACCTATGACCGTAGAACCGCGGTAGAACTGATTAAGTATGATGTGGATTTTATTGTGCGAGAAACCTTTGAATCTGCGCTTACCCTTAGCCGAGCAACCCTTATGCAACTAGGGATCAATAAAATTGAAGCCGATGATGTTATCGAACAGGTACGCGCCTTAGATCAAGAACGTGTGCATGAAGAGGTGTTACATGGTTTTTCCAATGATATCGCGCGCAAATACTGGTCTCCGCATCCATTTATCAAGCCCCATATCGATGCCGAAGCATTAAATCAGGAAACCGCTGATTTGTTGGCTGAAACAGAGAAGGAAGTCAAAGTCGCCGACATAGCCGACATAGAAGAAAAAGCCGATGGCACAGAACAATCCGAAAAGAATGCCGTAGCCTCGGCAGACAATAACCATAAACCTATCGGCTAAAGGTTGATAAACGCCATATTGTTTTTCAACGTTTTCCCGAAAACAACATGTAACCCATTGATTTTATTAGGAATGGTTTAAAAAACCGGTAAGCAGGTATTTATTCGTCGGTCAAAACGCTATCAGGTTTTTCAACGTTTTCTCTAAAATAAACTCTAAGTTATTGATTTTATTAGAGTTGATTTCAAAATCGATTATGCGGCATTAGCCAGCATTTCTTTTGCGTTGGCTAGTGCTGTTTCCGTAATTTGACTACCGCCAAGCAGGCGAGCCAATGCCGGAATCCGTTCTTCCATTGATAATGGGTTCATTTGCGTTTCGGTTTGGCCGTCTTGAGTGAATTTTTCTACGTTGAATTGCTGATGACCGCAACAGGCTACCTGTGGTAAATGAGTCACACAAATCACTTGGCATTGCTCTCCCAATTGGCGCAACAACTTACCGACCACGCTAGCAGTTGCACCGCTAATGCCCACATCCACTTCATCAAAAATTAAGGTTGGGATCGCTGCTTGATCAGAGGTCAATACCTGAATTGCCAAAGAAATACGCGATAATTCACCACCAGAAGCCACTTTTGATAAAGGTTGTGGCTGTTGCCCAAGATTGCTACGCAAGGTAAACAGCACATGATCCGCACCATTCGCTGAGATTTTCTGTTTATCCTGTTGAACCTCAATAAAAAATTCACCATTTTCCATAGCCAATGTTTTAATCGAGGCAGTAACCGCTGCTGCTAAGCGCCCCGCGGCCTGTTGACGACTGTGGTGTAGCTTATCGGCGGTTTGTTGTAGCTGTGCAAATGCGGCCTGTTCAGCCGCTAGCAAACGCTCTTCGCTACCTGAGAAATCTTCCAATTGCGCCAATTCCTCGGCTAGTTGACGATGCAATGCCACTAATTCTTGTGGTTTGACATGATGCTTACGAGCCAATTGGAGCGCCTGCCCCATTCGATTTTCAATTTCCAACAATAATTGCGGATCCTGTTCAATATTTGAGGCCAATTGTTGCACTTCAGAAGCGGCTTCCTGAACCTGAATTAGCGCCTCATTGAGCATTTTTTGCACGTCTTGATAATGGCTATCCAATTCAGCCAATTCATCAATATATTGCACAGCACGATACAGCATGGTGTCGATATTCGCATGATCGTTATCGGTTAAAAGCTGTAATGCCGATTGGGACAATTGAGTCAGTTGATCGCTTGCGGAAAGGCGACGTTGTTCCTCTTCTAAGGTTGAAAATTCATCCTCTTGTAGAGCAAATTCATCCAATTCAGCAACTTGATATTGCAAAAGCTGTTTTCTCGCTTCGTTTTCCGCCAACTTTTGTTGAAATTCTTTTAACTGATTTTGTTGGTTTTTCCACTGTTGATAATCTTCCTTCATCTGTGCCAAAAGCGTAGGATGAGCCGCAAAATTATCTAGGAGTTGTAACTGATAGTCGCTTTTTAGCAACAATTGAGAAGCATGTTGTCCATTAATATTGACTAAATAACGGGCAATATCCTTGAGCTGAGCAGCGGATACCGGCGTACTGTTAATAAATGCTTTGGAACGACCATCGGCATTAATCACACGACGCAAAATGCATTCGCGAGGATTATCGGGATCTTGCAATTCCTGTTGCTCCAACCAAGGCAAAGCCGGATTGTCTACCTCCAATAAGAAAGAGGCACAAATTTCAGCTCTTTCCTGCCCTTCACGCACCATAGCGGCTTCAGTCCGCTGGCCCAAACAAAGGCCAAGGGCATCAATAGCAATGGATTTTCCCGCACCGGTTTCACCGGTGATCACGGACATTCCTTTAGCCAATTCAATATCCAATTGGCGCACAATAGCAAAATTATTAATGGTAAGTTGAGTCAACATAGTCGCAATCTCATAAAAACTGTATATTCATATATTAATACTGTTACAATATACAGTAAAGAGCTTTTTGCATACTTTGTTAAAAATGTTTTAACCAACCTAATTTTGAACTTAATACATTGTAATAATTATAATTTTTTAGGTGAAGCAGGCGCAGTTTATCGCGACTTTTGGCAATATGCACCACATCATCAGGGGTGAATCCTAAGGCAATTTGACTATCACAACCAACTTCCAGCTGTGATGTATTGTGATCGGCAAAACGAATTGAGATTTTGCTGTCGCCGTCAATGACTAGTGGACGCGAGGTTAAAGTATGAGGGAACATCGGCACCAAGGCGATCGCATTTAAATTAGGGGTTAAAATCGGGCCACCGGCAGATAAGGAATAGGCGGTTGAACCGGTTGGAGTTGAAACAATCAGCCCATCGGAACGTTGTGAAAAAGCAAATTTATCATTGATATACACATGAAAATCGATCATATGAGCAATTTTTGCCGGGTGAATAACTGCTTCATTGACTGCCGCGCCCGAAGATACAATTTGCCCATCTCTTTCAATTGAGGCTTCTAATAAAAAGCGTTCTTCAACAAAAAATTCCCCACGTTCTAAGCAAGCTTCCAATTGGGAATAGGCATTTTTGGGATCAATATCGGTTAAAAAACCCAAATTACCGCGGTTAATTCCGATCAGTGGAATATCATATTTGGCCAAAATACGGGCTCGTCCCAGCATATTTCCATCACCGCCAATAACAATGACTAATTGTGCTTGTGACCCAATTTCATCCAGGCTCGCTAAGGCACATTCCGCCAAATTCAGTTTTTCGGCCACTTCCCGTTCCACCAAAACATGGTAGCCGCGCTCGGAAAGCCACTGATAAAGATTTTTGTGCATGCGCAAATTCACGTCATTTCGCGGTTTTCCCACTAAACCAATGGTTTTAAAAGAAGTATGTAAGTTATTCATGAAATATGTCCAGAAAGCCAATATTATCGACTACGCTAAATGAATTTCTCCGTCTTCTGACGGGAAAATGATGATAAATACTTTTACATCGCTTGAATATAAAATTTTTACCATTATATTACAGCAGAACGTCGTTGTCCTAAAACGACTCCTGTTTTGAACTATGGAGAAGAAGATGTCTGATCAACAAGAAACCTTAAACGAACAAACCGTCGATGAAAGCCAACTTGAACAAGAAGTGGTTGCTGAAGATCCGCTAGAAGAAGCCATTGCTCGTGTGCAAGAATTGGAAGAGGCCTTAAAAGCCCAAGTGGAAGAAACTGCGAAAAAAGAACAGGATTTACTGTTACGGACCCGTGCCGAAATTGACAATCTACGCCGTCGTACCGAACAGGATGTGGAAAAAGCACATAAATTTGCCCTAGAAAAATTCGCTAAAGACCTTCTTAACACTATCGATAACCTTGAACGTGCTTTAGCAACACCAGGAAATACCGAAGATGAAGGAGTAAAAGCCTTATTCGCCGGAGTTGAACTCACCTTAAAAGAATTATTATCCACCGTTGCACGATTTGGTATCGAGCCGGTCGGCGTTGTGGGAGAAGATTTTAATCCGGATTTACATCAAGCAATTTCAATGCAAGCGGTAGAAGGATTTACCACTAATCAAATTACCAGTGTATTGCAAAAAGGCTATACCCTAAATGGTCGGGTTATTCGTCCTGCAATGGTGATGGTCGCTGCTTAAGCGCTTTTTTATAAAAAACGGCCGATACATATATTTTGTATCGGCCGTTTTTATTTTCCTGTTATTTATTTTTCTCTCTCACAAAATAATTTTTTCTTTGCTGTTGAGCGGCCAAAATAGCGGTGGCTCTATGCTTGGCGCATTTTTTAAATCACGAACCCATAAAAACACTACATATTGTGTGTTGATTATATATTTAGATCTATATATAGTAGTCCGCAATTTATTTCGCCATTTTTAAAGGAGCCCTCAATGAACCGTTTTTTTGTAATTAAACGCGACGGATCCCGTTGCGGATTTGATCTTTCCCGTATTCTCAATGCTATTGCTAAGGCCGCACAAGCCGTCGGTATTCAAGACCCAGGCTATCTACAGCAATTGTGCGAACAGATCGGTGCGGAAATAGTCAGCCGTTACCAACAGGAAATCGATATTAATCAGATTCAAAAAATCGTTGAAGATCATTTGATGGGCAGTAAATATCCACAAATTGCCCGAGCCTACATTGAATATCGTCATGATCGTGATTTGGCACGGGAAAAACGCAGTCAATTGACCCAGGAAATCGAAGGCTTAATTGAACAAAGCAATATTGAATTACTCAATGAAAATGCCAACAAAGATGCCAAAGTTATTCCGACCCAACGGGATCTACTCGCCGGTATTGTGGCGAAACACTATGCCAAGCGGCACATCCTGCCACGTGATGTGGTGGAGGCTCATGAAAAAGGCGAAATTCATTACCATGATCTTGATTACGCACCGTTCTTCCCGATGTTCAACTGCATGTTGGTCGATTTACAAGGAATGCTTTCAAGCGGTTTTAAAATGGGGAATGCAGAAATTGAGCCGCCTAAATCCATCGGTACCGCCACCGCTGTTACTGCACAAATCATTGCTCAAGTAGCTAGTCATATTTACGGCGGCACCACAATTAACCGAATTGATGAAGTGCTTGCACCTTATGTTACTAAAAGCTACCAAAAACATCTTAATAATGCAGAAACCTGGTCGATTCCCGATAAGGAAGGTTATGCCCGAGCGCTAATTGAAAAAGAATGTTTTGACGCTTTTCAATCCTTAGAATATGAAGTCAATACGCTACATACTTCAAATGGCCAAACTCCTTTTGTCACCTTTGGTTTTGGCTTGGGCACCAGCTGGGAATCCCGTTTAATCCAACAATCCATTTTGAAAAACCGAATTCGCGGCTTGGGCAAAAACCATAAAACTCCGGTCTTTCCAAAATTGGTATTTACCATCAAAAAAGGCATCAACCAAGCCCAAGGAGATATCAACTACGACATTAAACAATTGGCTCTGGAATGCGCCTCCAAACGGATGTATCCGGATATTCTCAATTATGATCAAGTCGTCAAAGTGACCGGTTCCTTCAAGGCGCCGATGGGTTGTCGCAGTTTCTTAGGCGTATACCGCGAAGATGCTCAAGAAATTCACGATGGCCGCAATAATTTAGGGGTGGTGAGTCTTAACCTGCCACGCATCGCTCTTGAAGCTAAAGGGGATGAGGACAAATTCTATCGCTTATTGGATGAACGTTTGGTCTTAGCCAAAAAAGCTTTAATGACCCGCATTGCCCGCTTAGAAACGACTAAGGCTCGGGTCGCGCCAATTCTATATATGGAAGGTGCCTGTGGTGTACGCTTACAAGCCGATGATAATGTGGCGCAGATTTTCAAAAATGGACGCGCTTCAATTTCCCTTGGTTATATCGGCATTCATGAAACCATTAATGCCCTATATGGCCAAGGCCATATTTTTGATGATGAGAAGCTACGTGAGAAAGGTATTGCCATTGTCCGCCGCTTAAGCGATGCAGTTCGCCAATGGTATCAGGAAACCGGGTATGCCTTTAGCCTTTACTCCACACCAAGTGAAAATCTCTGTGACCGTTTCTGCCGTTTGGATACCAAACAATTCGGCATCATTGAAGGGGTTACCGACAAGGGCTACTACACTAACAGCTATCACTTAGATGTAGAGAAAAAAGTGAATCCATACGATAAATTGGATTTTGAAATGGCCTATCCGCCATTGGCCAGCGGTGGCTTTATCTGCTATGGCGAATACCCAAATGTTCAACACAATTTAAAAGCCTTGGAAGACGTATGGGATTATAGTTATGAACGTGTGCCTTATTACGGCACCAATACGCCAATTGATGAATGCTACCAATGTGGCTTTACCGGCGAATTCCATTGTACCAGCAAGGGCTTTGTCTGCCCGAAATGTGGCAACCATGATAGCGCAACGGTTTCCGTGACCCGTCGGGTATGCGGCTATCTTGGTAGTCCGGATGCGCGCCCATTTAACGCCGGTAAACAAGAAGAAGTGAAACGTCGGGTAAAACATATGTAATGCGAAAATCACAGTGATAAAATGGCTCACCAGCTTGTGAGCCGTTTTTTTAAGGAGAGCAAAATGTCCGATATTTCTCAAATCAACCAAGCCATTATGGCTGATCCGCAAAATAAAACCTACACCGCTCAGGGGATCGCTCCGCTATTTGCCGCCCCAACTACCGCTCGAATTAATATTGTCGGGCAAGCGCCTGGATTAAAGGCCGAACAAAGCCGATTATATTGGAATGATTTAAGCGGTGACCGGTTACGTGAATGGTTGGGCGTAGATCGCGAATGTTTCTATCATTCCGGTTTATTTGCCATCATTCCAATGGATTTTTATTATCCGGGGAAGGGCAAATCCGGCGATTTGCCTCCACGCAAAGGCTTTGCAGAAAAATGGCATCCGCCTATTTTGGCTAATTTGCCAAATATCGAATTGACGATTTTAATCGGCCAGTATGCACAAAAATATTATTTACCTGACAATAAACTTAACGTGACGGAAACCGTCCGCCACTACCGTGAATTTGCGCCGCAATTTCTACCGCTGGTGCATCCGTCTCCACGCAATCAAATCTGGCAGGCAAAAAACCCGTGGTTCAAGCAAGAAGTAGTGCCTTATTTACAACAACGAGTCAACGCTATTCTTGACCGCTAAGCTATTAAATGACAAAGGGCGCGGTATTTCACCACGCCCTTTTACATTCAAACGCCCTATCAAAAATCAGAGTTTTTGCAAAAATAACATCTAACCCATTGATTTTATTAGCATTACTTTAAAAACTGAAATATCGCATTTCATCAACGCCCGTTGAAAATCCGGAGTTTTTACCAAAATAACTGATAACCCTTTGATTTTATTAAGGTTAGTTTAAAATTAATCACCCAAGGCCATAAATTGCTCGCGCAATTGATGCAATTCGTCGCGTAGCGCTGCAGCCTGTTCGAATTCCAAATCCTGAGCGGCTTTGTACATCTGTTGCTCCAATTTTTTGATCCGTTGCTGATATTCCTTGGCCGTTTGTGGCAATGCATAATTGGCCTGCGGTTCAGCCACAACCTTAGCACGAGATTTGCCCTTGGCTTTATGATTAGCACCTTGGCCGATATCCAGTAACTCGCCCACCTTTTTATTCAAGGCTTGCGGCACAATGCCATGCTCTTCGTTGTACTTCATTTGTTTTTCACGACGACGGTTGGTTTCGCCGATGGCTTTTTCCATGGATTTGGTAATGCTGTCTGCATACAAAATCGCTTTACCGTGCAAATTCCGTGCCGCCCGTCCAATGGTTTGAATTAATGAACGTTCGGAACGTAGGAAACCTTCTTTATCGGCATCTAAAATGGCGACCAGGGAAACTTCGGGAATATCCAGCCCCTCACGCAATAAGTTGATACCGACCAACACATCAAACTCACCCAAACGTAAATCCCGAATGATTTCCACCCGTTCCACCGTATCGATATCGGAATGCAAATAACGCACACGCACGCCATGTTCGGCCAGATAATCGGTCAGATCCTCTGCCATTTTTTTAGTTAACGTGGTAACTAATACGCGTTCATTTTGAGCCGCCCGTAAACGTGCTTCGGATAATAAATCATCCACCTGAATCGCCACCGGACGCACTTCAATCAATGGATCCAACAATCCGGTTGGACGCACCACCTGATCAATAATTTCTTGTCCTGAATGATCCAATTCATAAGGCCCTGGTGTTGCAGAAACATAAATGGTTTGTGGCGCCAAACGCTCAAACTCTTCAAAACGCAACGGACGATTATCCAAAGCCGATGGTAAACGGAAGCCATATTCCACCAAGGTTTCTTTGCGAGAACGGTCGCCACGATACATCCCACCGATTTGCGGTACGGTGACATGGGATTCGTCAATGATCAAAATCGCATCGGACGGCATATAGTCAAACAAAGTCGGCGGTGGTTCGCCTTCATTGCGTCCAGAAAGATAGCGGGAATAGTTTTCAATCCCTGAGCAATAACCCAATTCATTCATCATTTCGATATCAAATTGAGTACGTTGGGTAATTCGTTGCTCTTCCAGCAATTTATGTTCTTTGATGAAATATTCGCGGCGCTGTGCTAACTCGACCTTTACCTTTTCAATGGTATCTAAAATCCGTTCGCGCGGTGTGACATAGTGGGTTTTCGGATAGACGGTGAAACGAGGGACATTACCGAAGTTACGGCCGGTCAACGGATCAAAAAGACTTAATCGCTCGATTTCATCGTCAAACAATTCAATCCGTACTGCCTGATCATCTGACTCAGCGGGGAAAATATCGATCACTTCACCACGCACACGGAAAGTACCTCGTTGAAAAGCCTGATCGTTGCGGGTGTATTGTAATTCAGCCAATTGCGCCAAAATCTGCCGTTGATTGATGATCGCTCCGGTTTGCAGGTGCAACATCATTTTCAGATAAGAATCCGGATCCCCCAATCCATAAATTGCGGAAACCGATGCCACTACAATGGTATCGCGTCGTTCAAGAAAGGATTTCGTGGCAGAAAGCCGCATTTGTTCAATTTGATCATTTACCGCAGCATCCTTCTCAATAAAAGTATCGCTCGATGGCACGTAGGCTTCCGGCTGGTAATAATCATAGTAAGAAACGAAATATTCCACTGCATTTTCCGGGAAAAAAGCCTTCATTTCCGCATATAACTGCGCAGCTAAGGTTTTATTCGGCGCCAATAACATGGCTGGACGATTTAAGGTGGCAATCACATTGGCGATAGTAAAAGTTTTACCCGAGCCCGTTACCCCAAGTAACGTTTGATGGGCTAAACCATCGCTAAGATTTTCAACTAACTTAGCAATAGCTTGTGGCTGATCACCGGAAGGTTGAAATTCCGAATGGAGAATAAAAGGTTTGCTATTAATTTTTTCAGACATACATCGATTTGCTTTCTATAAATCTAACCGGACGCTATTTTAGCACAAACCACTCTAGGAACCCGCGTGAAAAAACCAAGTTTTACACATAGTTAGTGAAGTCAAGCAAAATGGCGATTTTTTTTTAATTCTTTTTTAAATTTTTTTGTGGATTTTTTGTAACTAATTGATAAATAAAAGATTTATAAAAAATGTCGATTTCATAAACAATCTAAGCCAAAGCCCGTTTCCAATTGGGATAAGCGTTTTTTAGGGAATTTAATCCACAAAGTTATCCACAGGCTTTGTGGATTAAAAACAAGGTTCAATTTTTAGGATTTTTTTTGAATTTGCCCGTTGACAAGGGACGGTCCCTTCATTAGAATGCGCGCCCTAATCCTTGTGATACCGAATTATTCCTCCTTAGTTCAGTCGGTAGAACGGCGGACTGTTAATCCGTATGTCGCTGGTTCAAGTCCAGCAGGAGGAGCCAAATTCTCTTTTGGTGTAGTTTTCGTTTGTCTCCTTTTACGAATTCTATAACTAGCCAAAAGATTTTTTAGCCCGCGTTTTGCGGGCTTTATTTTTATCTGCTAGCCACCAAATAGTGCAGCTCCGCCAATAGGTTGGGTGGTACTTGCATAGAGCAGACTAAATGCAAAGAAAATCATTATCCCTCCGGCCAAGCATTTGACCATCGCCTGCATTTTTGGAGATTCTCCTTTCTTACCATACCAACGCCCTAGTCGTAGTGCTCGTTCACGAGCATAGAGAACTAATAATGCAAATACAGACAGCATTAATCCAGTTCCGAATGACATTGCTAATACTGCGAGAATCCCCCAGCTATAAAGATCTAACATATATGCCAGAAAAAGCACAAAAATAGCGCCGCTACAAGGACGCATTCCAATGGTTAAAATAACCAACAACTGCCATTTTAAATCCGAAGATTGGCTTAATTGATGTTGGTTAGGTAAATGTTGATGTCCACAACCACAAGTGTCCGAAGGTATATTGCTTTGTGGCATAATGCGCTGAGTATGAGATTTTATTGATATCGGACGAACTGATTTAATCAACAATTTCCGTTTTTTTGCCAGTCCTTGTAGGCCCTGCATCATCCAATACCCACCTAATAAAACCAATAATATAAGTGCGCTACGCTCTAACCAGAGTTGGCTCAATTTAAAATATTTAGATGAAAGATTGAGGGCAACCACCACAATAGACGTTGCAGTAATCGCAACAATTCCCTGAGTGATAGAGGATAATAAACTTAACCATAAACTGCTTTTCAGTTGAGTTTGATGGGTAGAAAGATAACCGGCAATAATAAATTTACCGTGCCCCGGCCCTAAGGCATGTAATACGCCATAGGCAAAAGCTGCAAAAATCAACCACAAGCCAGCAATAACGGAGTTGGCTTGAATTTGATGAAGGTTTTCTGAAATTAAAAGATTGAAAGCTTTTTGCCAAGCAGCAACTTGCACAAACAACCAAGGTAAAAGCCAGAAAATAACGCCCAATACACCGGCTAATACAGCCGCTAATTTTAATTTTGTATTATTCACACTGAATCTTCACTTTTTGAGCAAACATCACACCTAAAGAATTATCTTCATC
Organism: Haemophilus pittmaniae; assembly: GCF_900186995.1. Lineage (NCBI taxonomy): Bacteria > Pseudomonadati > Pseudomonadota > Gammaproteobacteria > Pasteurellales > Pasteurellaceae > Parahaemophilus > Parahaemophilus pittmaniae. Next base: position 1,437,923 of record NZ_LT906463.1, on the reverse strand, counting down.
TTTCTGAGACTTATCCAATGAAGATGCATAGGATTGAATTTTTTCGTCTACATGCGGAGCCAGTACATCACCGTGGCAATTGGCTGGTAATTCATCAAAATTCACCGCATTTTTTATTTTTTCCGGATAATGCATCGCAACATAATAAGTTGGATCATAGGTTTGCAAATAAAATACTTGTCCGTTTAATGACTGTGGTTGACTCAATAAAAAATCAAAACTATAAGCGACCCGCTGCCCTACGACCTTCATTGAGGGATTTTTTATCTGCTTTTGATACTTAATTTTATCACCCTCTTTATTGAATAAATAGCTGAAATAATGTTCGCTAACTATATTATTCATCACCTCATCAGTCAGCGCCTGTAATGCTATCGGATCACCTTTAGCCTGTTTAATATCGTATAAAACAGCAGATGAACTAGCTTCATCCAATAACCATCGCATAGAAAAACCGACCAATTTATTCTCTTGCACTAATATCTTATTTTGCATATCAACAAATGCATGAGGGTGGGCTTGAGTAATTAAAGGCACTGCTAAACATGCACATAAAATAAACTTTTTCATAACAACATCCTAATTAAAAGCGGCTCAATTCTAGCATAGGACAAATAAATCCCCTGCTTGGTTTTCCTATCCCTTTGATTTTTCTTATCCTATTTTATTGACATATATCAATAAAGACTGATATCACCATTTCCTTATAACAAAAAATTATGTAATATCCCTCCCCGTCAAGTGATTGCTTGATATTCATAAAGTTCCTAAATAAAATAATCATAAATATAGCTAAACTACTTTCCTACCACCCAGTTCGGGTGGTTTTTTTTCGCCTAAAAATGGCGAATTCTACCAACTTCAAGTACAATAGCCGCGTTTTTTATCACCTCAAATAAGAGAAATTTATGTCAACTCAATTTGTATATACGATGCATCGCGTCGGCAAAGTCGTGCCACCGAAACGTCATATTTTGAAAGATATTTCTTTAAGCTTTTTCCCTGGTGCAAAAATCGGGGTACTTGGCTTAAATGGTGCGGGTAAATCTACCCTTTTACGCATTATGGCGGGTGTGGATAAAGAATTCGAAGGTGAAGCGCGTCCACAACCGGGTATCAAAATTGGTTACCTTCCACAAGAACCAAAACTTGATCCGCAACAAACTGTGCGTGAAGCGGTAGAAGAAGCCGTTTCTGAAGTGAAAAATGCACTGACTCGTTTAGATGAAGTTTATGCACTTTATGCGGATCCTGATGCGGATTTTGATAAACTCGCGGCAGAACAAGCAAATCTTGAAGCGATTATTCAAGCGCATGATGGGCATAATTTAGATAACCAATTAGAGCGTGCAGCAGATGCATTACGTTTACCAGATTGGGATGCCAAAATCGAACATTTATCTGGTGGTGAGCGTCGTCGTGTGGCACTTTGTCGTTTATTACTCGAAAAACCAGATATGCTCTTATTAGACGAACCAACCAACCACCTAGATGCGGAATCGGTAGCATGGTTAGAGCGTTTCTTACATGACTACGAAGGTACTGTTGTGGCAATTACCCACGACCGTTACTTCTTAGATAACGTAGCAGGCTGGATCTTAGAGCTTGACCGTGGTGAAGGTATTCCTTGGGAAGGTAACTACTCTTCTTGGTTAGAGCAAAAAGAGAAACGTTTAGAGCAAGAACAAGCGGCTGAAAATGCGCGCCAAAAATCAATTGCGAAAGAGTTAGAATGGGTTCGTCAAAATCCAAAAGGTCGTCAAGCGAAAAGTAAAGCACGTATGGCTCGCTTTGATGAGTTGAACTCTGGCGAATATCAAAAACGTAATGAGACCAACGAACTCTTTATTCCACCTGGTCCACGTTTAGGTGATAAAGTGATTGAAGTAGAACATCTCACTAAATCTTACGGTGATCGCACTTTAATTGATGATTTATCATTTAGCATTCCAAAAGGGGCTATCGTGGGCATTATCGGGGCGAACGGTGCGGGTAAATCAACCCTATTCCGTATGCTTTCAGGCCAAGAACAACCCGATAGCGGCTCAATTACGATGGGTGAAACCGTTGTGCTTGCTTCTGTCGATCAGTTCCGTGACTCAATGGATGATAAGAAAACCGTATGGGAAGAAGTGTCTAACGGACAAGATGTTCTCACTATTGGTAACTTTGAAATTCCAAGCCGTGCGTATGTTGGACGTTTCAACTTCAAAGGCGTAGATCAACAAAAACGTGTGGGCGAATTATCAGGTGGTGAACGTGGTCGTTTACACTTAGCTAAACTTCTACAACGTGGTGGTAACGTACTGTTATTGGACGAACCGACCAATGACTTAGACGTTGAAACCTTACGTGCGTTAGAAAATGCGATCCTAGAATTCCCTGGCTGTGCAATGGTAATTTCGCATGACCGTTGGTTCTTAGACCGTATTGCGACTCATATTTTAGATTACGGTGATGAAGGCAAAGTAACTTTCTACGAAGGTAACTTCTCAGACTACGAAGAGTGGAAAAAGAAAACCTTAGGTGAAGCTGCAACACAACCGCATCGTATTAAATATAAACGTATTGCAAAATAAGAAATTAAAGTGCGGTTATTTTTGACCGCACTTTCCTTTTACATCTGGAGTGACTATGTTAGTTTATTTGCACATTGTTTGTGCATTTTTAAGTTTGGGGTTATTAATTATTCGTGGCGGAATGCAATTAAGTGGGAAGGACTGGCGAGCAATTAAACTGTTAAAGATTTTACCACATTTAGTGGATACGCTTTTAATTGCAAGTGGTTTAACTATTTTCTTCTTATTCGGCTATCAATTAGAAAGCTGGCTCGTTATGAAAATTATCATGCTTGTGCTTTATATCTTCTTCTCGGCTAAATATTTTAGTCGTAAAGCGATAAAACCGAATAACGTATTCCTTATGTTAGCTATATTAAGTTTCTTGGGTGCAATTTTCTGTGCTTATTCACCAAGATTTATAGACATCTAATAAAAAATCCATCTTCTATTGAAGATGGATTTTTTATATCGATTTAGCCTCCAGCTAATTTCACTTTAAAACCTTTTTGTTCTAGAAGCTGCTTTAATAAATCGCGTTTTTCACCCTGGATCTCAATATTACCATCTTTAACCGAACCACCACAGCCACAACGTTTTTTAAGCTCAGCTGCAAGTTTTTTTATTTCATCATCAGCCAAATCTAAACCACTAATCACTGAAACACCAGCCCCTTTTCGGCCACTAGTTTGCTTTTGGATACGTACAATCCCATCGCCTCTAGGACGCTCTAGTGAGCGTTTTGGTTCTTTGATTCGACCAACATCGGTGGAATAAACTAAAGTACTATCGCTCATATTACGCAATAGAGGCATTAATTGAGCGAAGAACTTCAGCGGGATTCACTGCTTGAGTAATCGGCCGACCAATTACTAAATAATCAGATCCCGAACGAATAGCTGCAGCAGGCGTCATCACACGACGTTGATCACCAAAGTCACTACCAATTGGACGAATTCCTGGTGTAACTAATTTAAAATTAGGACCACAGGTATTGCGTAGAATCTCCACTTCTTGTGGTGAACACACAACACCGTCTAATCCTGCACGTTGTGTTAAATGAGCAAGGCGTAATACATGTTCAAGTGGTGAGGAGTTAATACCGATTTGTAATAAATCCAAATCTTCCATACTGGTCAATACAGTCACAGCAATCAATAAAGGCGCATCCTTGCCGTAAGGCTCAAGAATTTTCTTAGCTTCCTCCATCATTTTTAGACCACCACTAGCATGGACATCTACCATCCAAACTCCTAAATCAGCCGCGGAACGAACTGCTCTTGCCACAGTATTAGGAATATCATGAAATTTCAGATCTAAAAAAACATCAAAATTACGTTCATGTAGTTGTTTAACGAAACCAGTACCTAATGTCGTGAACATTTCTTTGCCAACTTTAAGGCGACAAAGACTAGGATCAATTTGATCCACTAATGATAAAGCCTCAGCTTCTGTTTCATAATCTAATGCTACAATCACTTTACTCATAATCTTACCTCTCTGTGTCAATTAATTATTTTCTGGTCTAATTGTTTCCCATTGCTTACAAGAAGGACAATTCCAAACTAATTTATGGGTTTGATAACCACAGTTAGTACAACGATAAGTAAATCCCTGTTTAATTCGTTCACCAACCATTTTATGCAATAAAATAAGACTTTCTTTACCCCGCCCATCTTCAGCATCATCAATTTGATATTGAATAAACTGATGAAAAACTAGTGTAGTTGGATTTTTGGCAAGCTGCTGATACAGCACTGTTTGTGCGGCATTGAGGCCATCTTTATCTTTAACCAGTTTTGCCAACATTAAATTTACATTATTATCTTGTGTCTGTTGGCCTGCTCTAATCAAAAATAACTCAAAACTATCTAATTCATTAATTTTTTCATAACAATACTTTAATTTTTTTAATACCTCACCAATATAGACTGAGTTTTGGCATAGTACATTTTCTAGCGTTTTAATTGCGTCTATGTATTGTTCAGTTTCTATATTAAGGTCTGCTAATAAAACTGAAGCTCTGACACAGGTTGGAGAAACATTGAGAGCTTTCAGCAAAATAGTACGTTTCTCAGATAAGCTCTCAACCTCTGAACTTATCGCATATTCACAGTAGCACTGCGCTAACTCTATGTTATTTTCTTTTGGTGATAGTTTATTTAGCTTTTCAGCTATATTAACTGCATTCTTCCATTCTTTCGTTTTTTGGTAAATCACCAACAGTTGCTGCAAAGCATTTTCTGCAAAATCAGGTTCATCTACTAACATAATATAAAGATTTTCAGCTCTATCATAAAAACCAATAGTCATAAAATCTTTAGCTAACTGTTGCTTAGCAAGAAGTTTCTGTTCGAAGGAATAATGTGGACTACGATCAAGAGCTTGATGGATACGTAGAGCTCTATCTACTTCTCCACGAGAGCGGAATAGATTGCCCAAAGTGAGCTCGGCTTCAAACTGCGAGTTACTTTCTATTTCATTCTCGACTTCTTGCTTTTGTAGCATATCTAAGAATAGATCAACTGCTTTATCAGTTTGATTAGAAAGCAAAAAATTTACCCCCGCTACATAATCGCGCGAAAGTTTATTACTTATGTCATCCTGATCTTTCTTAGCGCTTCTATGCCCCATATACCATCCATAAGCTGCAGCAATAGGCAAAAGCAAAAAGAGCAATTCAAGCATTAGATAGCCTTACTGTGAGAGGCTGTTAATTCATTGATTTGAGCTGCTTGACGTTTAACTTGGCGAGTGAGGGCCATGGTTTTGATCTTAAGTTTGAGATAAAAAATCCCTGTTAATAGCCAGCCTAAAATTAAGCCAAAACCAAACAAAATTGCAACTAAGGTCGATAATCTGAATTGATTTTCAGCAAAAATATAATTAAAGGTAATCATCTGATCATTATTAGCTCCTACTGTAATAGCGACTAACACTACCGCCAAAACAATAATAAAACCTAAAATATACTTAAACATAATTTTCCCCTACATTTTGCTAAATAATATCTATAATAAAAAACGACACTTTTAGCGTCGTTTTATAATAACAGAATGGACTTATTCCGGATTCACACGCTCTTTTAATTCTTTTCCAGCTTTAAAGTGTGGTACGGATTTTGCACTTAATTCAACAGTTCCTCCGGTTTTAGGATTGCGCCCAACTCTAGGTTGTCTGTGGTGTAATGCAAAACTACCAAATCCGCGAACCTCAACCCGATCTCCCTCTTCTAATGAAGAAGTTATCATTTCTAGAATATCTTTAACAAAAATTTCTGTATCTTTGATAGACAAAGATGACTTTCTTGCTAAATGTTCAATTAACTCGGACTTGGTCATCACATGCTCCTTATCTGTCTTATTACTAACGACTAAGTTCTTTTAAGACTTATTGATAATTTATCAGTTCGATAAATTATCAATAAAACCTAATAAGGCTGAGCCTACACCGACTCAGCCATAAAAGTAAATTATTCGCCTTTAGCTGCTTTGAATGCTTCAGCCATAGCGTTAGGAATAGCAACTTCCTCTTGCTTGTTGTTAACACTTGCAACTGCAGCAGCTTCTTCAGCCTGATCTTTCGCTTTAACAGATAAGTGAACGATACGAGCTTTACGATCTACACCAGTATATTTGGCTTCAACTACATCACCCACAGCCACTTCATCAGTTAAGTCTGCTGCACGGATATAACCTTCAACACCACCAGCTAATTCAACTTTAGCACCTTTAACATCAGCTTCAACAACAGTTGCAGAAACTACAGCGCCTTTTTTATTGATAGCTACGAAGTTGTTGAATGGATCTTCTTCAAGTTGTTTAATACCTAAAGAAATACGCTCCTTCACTGCATCTACTGCTAACACAACGGCAGAAACTTCGTCACCTTTTTTGTAGTTACGGACAGCTTCTTCACCTGAAACATTCCAAGAAATGTCAGATAAATGTACTAAACCATCAATACCACCTTCAAGGCCGATGAAGATACCAAAATCGGTAATGGATTTAATTTTGCCAGTTACTTTATCACCTTTATTGTGAGTTTCAGCAAATTGAGTCCATGGATTCGGTTTGCATTGTTTTAAACCTAAAGAAATACGACGACGATCTTCATCGATTTCTAATACCATAACTTCAACTGTATCGCCTAAGCTTACAACTTTAGATGGATGGATGTTTTTATTAGTCCAATCCATTTCTGAAACGTGAACTAAACCTTCAACGCCATCTAAGATTTCAACAAAACAACCATAGTCTGTTAAGTTAGTAACTTTACCAGTTAATTTGCTGTTTACTGGATGATTTTCAGCGATAGCAACCCAAGGGTCTTGACCTAATTGTTTTAAGCCTAAAGAAACACGAGTACGATCTTTATCAAATTTCAATACTTTAACAGTTACTTCGTCACCTACATTCACGATTTCGCTTGGATGTTTAACACGTTTCCAAGCCATATCTGTGATGTGTAATAAACCGTCAACTCCACCTAAATCCACGAATGCACCGTAGTCAGTTAGGTTTTTAACAATACCTTTAACTTCTGAACCTTCAGCCAGGTTCTCAAGGATTTGTTCACGTTCTTGGCTATTTTCAGATTCGATCACTGCACGACGAGAAACAACAACGTTGTTGCGTTTTTGATCTAATTTGATTACTTTGAATTCTAATTCTTTACCAAGTAGGTGATCAGCTTCACGCGCTGGACGTGTATCAACTAATGAACCTGGTAAGAATGCACGAACACCGTTTAACTCAACTGTGAAACCGCCTTTCACTTTACCGTTGATTAAACCGATAACGGTCGCTTTTTCTTCGTAAGCTTTTTCTAATTCAATCCAAGATTCGTGACGAACAGCTTTCTCACGAGAAAGTTTAGTTTCGCCGTAACCATCTTCAACTGCATCTAAAGCTACGTTTACTGTGTCGCCAACTTTAACTTCAAGTTCACCTTGAGCGTTTTGGAATTCAGCAACAGGAATTGCAGATTCAGATTTTAAACCTGCATCAACAAGTACAAAGCCTTTTTGAATAGCAACAACAGTACCGCTAACGATTGAACCTTGACGGGTTTCAAGGCCTTTTAATGATTCTTCAAAGAGTTGAGCAAAAGATTCTGACATAAAATTAATCTTCTAAATATAAGTAAGTAACATCCACATCTAATCCGTAAGCTGTGGGGTTGATAATCAAATGCTTATCCATCCATAAATAAGCAATAAACTACGAAAGTTTGATTTGCTGTTCAATAAACGCTAATGCTTGGGAAATGACTTGCTCAATTCCAAGATCAGTACTATCTAACAACAAAGCGTCTTTAGCCGGTTTTAAAGGAGCGACCTCCCGATTTCTATCGCGAAAATCACGCTCTTGAATCTCGGCTAAAATCTGTGCAAAGTTACCATTTATTCCCTTATTTTGCAACTGTTTATAGCGTCTTTTTGCGCGCTCCTCAGCGCTTGCATCTAAAAATAATTTAGCTTGTGCGTTAGGAAAAACGACGGTTCCCATATCACGTCCATCGGCAATTAACCCTTCATTTTTTCCAAAATCCTGCTGAAGCTGTAATAACGCCTCGCGCACTTTAGGAAAAACAGCCACTTTTGATGCAGCCTCTGCAACTTCTTGCGTACGGATTAAATGGCTTACATCCATCCCACCAAGAAGCACATTGACTTCTCCATTCTTTGGAATGAACTGAATATCTAAATGACGTGCTAACTCCGCTAATCCTTCTTCATCGGTTAAGTCTGCATGACGTTTCAACGCAGCTAATGCCGTCACGCGATAAATGGCACCACTATCTAATAAGGTAAAACCTAACTTCTCTGCCAATGCATAGCAAAGCGTTCCTTTTCCAGCTCCACTTGGGCCATCAACGGTGATAATTATCCCCATCATCTTTATCCTTTTACTTTCAAAACCGACATATTATAGACATAAATGACTTATTTCTCTAAAGATTCTTTTGCTAAATGGTAAAAATATTAGCTATCGGAATTGTAAATAAATATAGATAATTCATACAAGATTTAAAGAAAACATACAGTATCAGCTCTTAGCCCTCCTTCACAAAGTGACAAACTCTACCGATAAAAGAAAAACATCAATAATCGTTACAATGCTTTTTCAACAAATGAATAAAAAAATTAAGAATTTCACAATATATAACATGAAAATTATTCTTTAGATCTTATATTCATTTCATAATCTCATCTCTTGAATTCTCCCTACTTAAATAAGATAATGCAAATCATTCTCATAAATAAGGAGGTAGTTAATGAAGAAAGAAATGAGATTAAACTTAGTTACACTTTTCCTAATCAGTGCCATGAACATTAATATTGCTGAAGCTCAAACAGAAGAAACACTCGAGCAAATAAATGTGGTTGAAAAAAATGTAACTAATGATAAGAAACCATTTACGGAAGCAAAAGCGAAAAGTACCCGAGAGCATATTTTTAAAGGAACCCAGACTATCGATCAAGTTATTCGAAGTATCCCGGGTGCTTTTACTCAACAAGATAAAGGCTCTGGCGTAGTTTCTGTTAATATTCGTGGCGAAAATGGGTTAGGTCGTGTCAATACTATGGTCGATGGAGTCACACAAACTTTTTACTCTACAGCCATGGACTCAGGTCAATCAGGTGGTAATTCTCAATTCGGTGCATCGCTTGATCCTAACTTCATTGCTGGTGTCGATGTCAATAAAAGTAACTTTTCAGGTTCCAATGGCGTAAATACTTTATCTGGTAGTGCCAATTTTAGAACATTAGGCGTTAATGATGTTATCACTGATGACAAACCTTTTGGGCTCATCGTAAAAGGAATGACGGGGAGCAATGCAACTAAATCGAATTTTATGACAATGGCTGCAGGCAGAAAATGGCTTGATAATGGTGGTTATGTTGGTGTGGTATATGGTTACAGTCAACGTGAGGTATCTCAAGATTATCGTATCGGAGGGGGAGAACGCTTGTCTTCGCTTGGACAAGATATTCTTGCTAAAGAAAAAGAAGCCTATTTCCATAATGCAGGTTATGTTTTAAATTCATCTGGACAGTGGACACCTGATCTAAACAAAAATCATTGGTCTTGCAACGCACCCAATCCAACATTTAATGGAAATACAGACCCAATTACAACAACCAATGAGCTAACTGGAGCGACCGAAACAAGAACACCAGGTTGTATTACTCGGATTGAAAGAAAAGAAGAAAATTATGATTATGTTAGTGAAGAAGATACGCCTAATGAGCCTCGTTACAATACATCTAGCTATCAACTTAATACTTATAAAAATGAAACCAGAAGGAAAATTCTGAAAGAATTGGAAAATGGTATACAACCTCAAAATATCCCTGAATTACAAAATGATGTAGATTCCACAAATAACTCATTTGAACGTAATAAAGATCAATATAGTGTTGCTCCTATTGAACCAGGCAGTTTGCAATCTCGTTCTCGTAGCCATTTATTAAAATTTGAATATGGCGATGATAACCATACCTTAGGTGCACAAATACGTACCCTTGATAATAAAATTGGTTCTCGAAAAATCGAAAATCGTAATTATCAATTAAATTATAATTTTAATAATAATCGCTATCTTGATCTAAATCTAATGGTAGCACATAACTTAGGTAAAACCATTTATCCTAAAGGTGCATTCTTTTCTGGTTGGCAAGTAGAAGATAAATTAATTACGAAAAATGTGGCAAATATTATTGATATAAACAATAGCTATACTTTTTTATTGCCAAAAGAAATCGATTTAAAAACCACATTGGGCTTTAACTACTTTATTAATGAGTATAATAAAAACCGTTTTCCTGAAGAATTAAGTTTGTTTTATAACAATGAATCGCACTCCCAAGGAAACTATAGTTATTTAGGTCGCTTCCAAGGAAGCAAAAGCGGATTACCACAACGTTCAGTGATCTTACAACCTTCTGGTAAACAAAAATTTAAAACTGCTTATTTCGATACCGCACTTTCTAAAGGAATTTACCATTTAGACTATAGTGTCAATTTTACGCATTATGCATTTAACGGTGAGTATGTAGGTTACGAAAATACACCGACACAAATTAATGAACCGATTTTGCATAAATCAGGACATAAAACAGCGATAAATCACTCAGCAACACTTAGTGCAGATATCAATGATTATTTTATGCCGTTTTTCACCTATTCGCGCACACATAGAATGCCAAATATTCAAGAAATGTTCTTCTCTCAAGTCTCTGATGTCGGCGTAAATACGGCATTAAAACCTGAGCGAGCTGAAACTTATCAACTTGGGTTTAATACCTATAAAAAAGCTGTTTTTACAGAAGAAGATGTTCTAGGTTTAAAACTAGTGGGATATCGTAGTTTCATCAAAAATTATATTCATAATGTATATGGTGTATGGTGGAGAGATGGCGTTGTTCCTGACTGGGCAGCTAATAATGGATTTAGATTTACCATTGCTCATCAAAATTATAAGCCTATTGTGAAAAAAAGCGGTGTTGAGTTAGAAATTAACTATGACATGGGACGTTTCTTTGCAAATCTGTCTTATGCATATCAACGAACAAATCAACCAACCAATTATGCAGATGCAAGTCCACGTCCTAACAACGCATCAAAAGATGACATTCTAAAACAAGGCTATGGTCTATCCCGTATTTCAATGTTACCTAAAGATTATGGAAGATTAGAACTTGGCTCTCGCTGGTTTGATCAAAAATTAACTGTTGGTATCGCTGCTCGTTACTATGGGAAAAGTAAACGGGCAACCATTCAAGAAGACTATATTAACGGTTCTGAATTTGAATTAAATACTAGTCATGAAAGAACTTATTATGCAATTAAAAAAACAGAGGAAATTAATAAACAACCGATTATTTTAGATTTGCATATAAGTTACGAACCTATCAAAGATTTTATTATCAAAGCCGAAGTACAGAACCTGTTAGATAAACGTTATGTTGATCCTTTAGACTCAGGCAATGATGCGGCATCTCAACGATATTATTCAAGCTTAAATGATTCCATTTGTAGCAAAAATGATACTTGCGAAAACGGAATAAAAGATAAATCTGTGCTTTACAATTTTGCACGAGGAAGAACTTATATTCTCAGTTTAAACTATAAATTCTAATGGGGTTTATATAAAAAGGCATAGTTAATTAACTATGCCTTTTTAAATAATGTTCATTATTCAATTTTAGAATTTATTATCTTATTAAAAGATTATCTACAGTCTATCTATCATCCCTAATACTAATGCCGAAGACTGTTTTGCAGCTAACGGTAAGAACTCTTCAAAAGACATACTCGCTTCGCCATCGCCTGCATCAGAAATAGCTCGAACAACCACAAAAGGTACGTTAAAGGCATGACAAACTTGTGCAATTGCTGTTGCTTCCATTTCAACTGCTGTTACATGAGGAAAATCTGCCTTAATTTGGTTAATTTTATCCTCACTATTGATGAAACTATCACCCGAACAAATCAAACCACGTTTTACATTTTGCCCTTGCGATAAAGCAATCTCTTCCGCCAGCTCAGCTAAGTTTTTGTCGGAAAGAAATGCTGCCGGATTCGCTGGTAATTGCCCTTTTTCATACCCAAATGCGGTAACATCCACATCGTGATAACGAGTTTCATCCGAAATGACAATATCACCAACCTTTAAACCTTTTGCGATACCGCCGGCCGATCCAGTATTTAACACCACATCAGGACGAGACAGTTGTAATAATGCTGTCGTACCAATAGCAGCAGCGACTTTGCCGATGCCGGATTGCAATAACGCAACCTCTTTGCCATTAATTTTACCTTCCAAAATCACCGCACTCGCAATTTTAGTTTCAACTTTATCTGTCATTAATTGAGATAAAATTTCCACCTCTTGTGCCATCGCACCCACAATCCCAATCTTCATTATTTTTTTCTTTCCTGTTCTATTTTATTTACTAAAAAATCTAGTACTGCCACAGCATAATCATCGTTATACAAAGTACTTGCCGTTAACACATAACGTCCATCCAAGACCACATAAGGAAAAGTAAAAACCCCATATTCTTCAGTTAAACTTATTGCTTCTTTCAGTGATTTTTGTACTTCTTGAGAATGCAGAACCCGTGAAAATTCATTCTTATCAATCCCTTGAGAAATAGCCCAACGACGTATCTTGTCTAGAGTTGCCAATTCGGCAAAGCGACCTTTTTCTGAGGTTTCAAAAAGTAATTTATCGGAAAGCTCCGGCATTCCTAGACCTATTAAAGTATAAAACACCAAAGCTGAAAATTGACTTTCTTCCGTCGCTACTGGAAATTCTTGTAACAAAATTTTATTTGGTCTTAACTGACTAAATAACTGCAAAATATCCTGTGCTGAGGAACATACCCGACAATCGTATTCAAAGAAAAAACGAACCGAAATTCGTCCATCCTGCAAAACTGGTTGTAAAATCGGTTCCTGATAAGAAAAATAATCCCGTCCATCAATGAACTGATTTATCTCAACCGGTGGTAAATGCGGTGAACTTTGTTTGGAAAATTCCTGATTCCCTCGCTGCACAGCAAATACATTTAAGGCCAACAGCTGGATGAATAATAAAATGAGCGTGCGATGAATCGATAGATATTTCATTTATTGTTATCCATTCAGTGGCTCAATGTAATCAACCAACAACTGAATATTACGCTGCCCACGGTATTCATTAATATCCAGTTTATAAGCCAAACGCGCCTGTTTTATAGAAAGATCGGGGAAATAACGAGTATCGATATTAAATGCGATGCCATCTAATAAGGCTCCGCCATTTTTTGGCTCCAATAACATCTTTAAATGATTCTGCTGCGCACCAATCAAACGTTGCTGTAGAATGTTGAACTCTCCATCAAATAAAGGCTCTGGGAATCCTTGCCCCCAAGGCCCACCACTCTTTAATAATTGTGCAGTATTTATTGTTAAATCATTGGCGGCTAACTCACCATCACTCCAAATGACACCTTGTAAAGCACTCTCATCCAACCATTCGCCAACGGTTTGTGAAAAAATTTGCTGGAATTTAGTGAAATCCGTTTCACGAATACTTAATCCGGCCGCCATAGCATGTCCACCAAATTTTAAAATCATATCCGGATGAATTAAAGAAATGCGCTCCAATAAATCACGCATATGCACGCCCTCTATTGAACGTGCGGAACCTTTCAACAGACCATCCTGTTCACGAGCAAAAGCAATGACTGGTCGATGGTATTGATCCTTAATTCGGGATGCCAAAATACCTAATACACCTTGATGCCAATCCGCCTGGTAAAGCGCTATCCCCAAAGGCATCTCTGTAACCAAGGGGTTCATCTCCGTTTGTTCCTCAGCGGATAATGATGATTTATGATTAAACAAATTACGACAAATCTGCAATGCCTCTAATTTCATTCCTGCTTCAATTTCTTTACGGGTTTGATTGAGCTGATCTAGCTCCAGTGCCAACGCCCGTGCTTTTTGCATATCCTCAGCCAGTAACAACTCAACACCAAGTGACATATTATCCAAACGCCCTGCTGCATTTAATCTTGGTGCTATTGCAAATCCTAAGTCTGCGGCGGTTAATTTTTCCGTCTCTCGATTGGCAACCTCCAACAGCGCTAAAATTCCAGGTCGACAACATCTTGCCCGAATCCGCTGTAATCCTTGATAAGCCAAAATACGATTATTCTGATCTAGCGGTACCACATCGGCAATTGTCCCCAACGCAACTAAATCTAATAACTCCGCCAAATTAGGTTGATTACAACTATCAAAAAAGCCCTGTTGACGTAATTTACTGCGTAAAGCCAACATTAAATAAAAAGCAACGCCGACACCTGCCAAATTTTTTGAAGGAAAATTACATTCAGCCAAATTGGGATTTACTATTGCATCGGCATGCGGCAACCGCTCCGGAGGTAAATGATGATCGGTAATCAATACCCGAACGCCCTGAGATTTTAAAAACTCAACGCCCTCAAATGAGGACACGCCATTATCCACCGTCATCAACAATTGCACTTGTTTTTGTAATGCCAATTCAGCTACCGGAATACTTAATCCATATCCTTGTTCAAATCGATTTGGAACTAAAAAATCAACATTATCAAAGCCAAGCATTTTCAATGCGGCCATGGCTAGTGCCGTACTGGTTGCCCCATCGGCATCAAAATCCCCCACGATCACTATCTTATGCTGTTGTTGACGGGCCTCAATCAACAAACTAACCGCCTGTTTAATCCCATGCAGTAAATTTGGGTTTAGCATTGCTCCCAAACCGCGATCCAACTCATCAACACTTTTGATATTACGCGCCCGATACAATCTATCTAATAAAGGATTACTATCTAGTGAAGTATTTCCAGATAAGGGACGACGCTTGATAATTTTATTCACGAAATCAGTTTTCTCTTAAAAATACAGAAGAGAAGGCAATTCCCAGATTGCCTTCTCTATTAAAAATTACTGCCCTTGTAATGCCGTCAATAAATCGGCCGGTTTCAGGTAACCACCTAACACTTCACCATTAGCGGTGACTATACTCGGAGTCCCAGCTACGCCAAATTGAATCCCCAATTCATATTGTTTTTTCACAATATTCGGATCTTTTAAGGCTTTGGGTAAATTGCCCTTTTCCGCTTCATTTAAAGCAAATGCGCGATCTTCGGCTGTCCAAATTGCTTCCATTTGACGGGCTGTTTGGGAATTTAAGCCGGTACGCGGAAAAGCTAAATAACGTACAGTAATCCCAAGATCGTTATATTCTTTAACCTGTTGATGTAATAAATGACAGTAATGACAAGTAATATCCATAAATACTGTAACTACATATTTCTCATTTTTAGCCGGATACACAATCATTTCATTCTGCATCGCATTAAGCTTATTCATCAATACCTTACCGGCAACATCAACCGGCCCTTTATCGGTCAATTGATAAAGCTTACCTTGCAACACATAATTGCCGTCCTCGCTAGCATACAACAGGCCTTGTTCAGTATTTACGATTTTAATTCCCTTCAATGGAGAATCACTAATTTCTACCTGACGGGCACCTAAAGTCTGTAATTTAGCTTTAATTGCTGCATCATTTGCCATTGCTGTCGCTGAAGCCACCATTAAAAGCGCGGCCAATACTTTTTTCATACTGAATTGTTCCTAAATTATAAAATAAGCGCGGATTATAAAAGTAATTGATGATTTATGCAAAATTGCCAACCCTCTCGCAGAGAAATAAGAAAATTCTCGACAATAAATAATTACCTTGGATTTGAATGCCTAAAAAAGCTGATTTATAAACAAGGAAGAGGCTTTTTATTGCGCTATCGGCTACCTAATTAGCAAAAAATCCCTTATAATCCCGCACTTCATTTAGTCTTTAAACACATTAACCATCTTTAGCCATCATGTTTGAAATTAATCCAATAAAAAACAAAATTTCCGATCTTGCCTCCCGTACTGATGTGCTTCGGGGGTATCTTTGACTTCGATAGCAAAGTGGAACGCTTAGAAGAAGTTAATGCCGAATTAGAACAACCCGATGTCTGGAATGAACCGGAAAAAGCCCAAGCTTTGGGGAAAGAACGGGTCTCCCTAGAACAGGTCGTCAATACTATTAAAAGTTTAGAGCAAGGCCTAGATGATGTAGAAGGCCTAGTCGAACTTGCTGTTGAAGCGGAAGATGAAGATACCTTCAATGAGGCCGTAGCAGAATTAGATGAATTAGAACAACAACTTGGCAAATTAGAATTCCGCCGAATGTTTAGCGGTGAACACGATGCTTGCGACTGCTACGTCGATTTACAAGCCGGCTCCGGTGGCACCGAGGCGCAAGACTGGACCGAAATGCTATTACGCATGTATCTCCGCTGGGCGGAAAGTAAAGGCTTTAAAACTGAGTTAATGGAAGTATCCGACGGCGATGTTGCAGGTTTAAAATCAGCCACAATTCGTGTCAGCGGCGAATATGCTTTCGGTTGGTTACGCACTGAAACCGGCATTCACCGTTTAGTACGTAAAAGTCCATTCGACTCCAACAATCGTCGCCATACCTCCTTTGCCGCGGCCTTCGTTTACCCTGAAATTGATGATGATATCGATATCGAAATCAATCCTGCTGATTTACGTATCGACGTTTATCGTGCCTCAGGGGCTGGCGGTCAGCACGTTAACAAAACCGAAAGTGCAGTGCGCATTACCCATATGCCGAGCGGCATTGTGGTGCAGTGTCAGAACGACCGTTCGCAACACAAAAATAAAGATCAAGCCATGAAACAGCTTAAAGCCAAACTCTATGAGCTTGAGCTACAAAAGAAAAATGCCGATAAACAGGCAATGGAAGATAACAAATCCGATATTGGTTGGGGCAGTCAAATCCGCTCCTATGTATTGGATGATGCGCGAATCAAGGATCTCCGTACCGGCGTAGAAAATCGCAATACTCAAGCTGTATTGGACGGTGATCTGGATCGTTTTATCGAAGCCAGCCTCAAAGCCGGGCTTTAATTATTTATTACGGACGAAAATGTCGTCCGTTCCATTTAACAAGCATAAAAGGTAACAAACATGTCACAACAAGAAAGCAAAGAACTCGACCTCAATGGCGAAATGTTAGTGCGCCGTGAAAAACTCGCCGCATTACGTGCCAAAGGCAATGCCTTTCCCAACCAATTCCGCCGTGATGCCTTAGCCAAGGATCTGCATGATCAATACGAAGCTGAAGATGGCGAAGCGCTAAAAGAAAAAAATATCGAAGTGGCGATTGCCGGTCGAATCATGACCCGTCGTGCCATGGGCAAAGCAACTTTTATTACCCTCCAAGATATGAGCGGAAAAATTCAACTTTATGTAGCCCGTGACAATCTACCGGAAGGTGTTTATAAGGATGATGTCGGCTCTTGGGATCTAGGCGATATCGTTGGTGTTAAAGGAACTTTATTTAAAACCAAAACCAACGAGCTCACCGTTAAAACCACCGAAGTACAATTGCTCACCAAAGCTCTACGTCCGTTACCGGATAAATTCCATGGTTTAACCGACCAAGAAGTACGTTATCGTCAACGTTACTTGGATTTAATTGCTAACGAAGAATCCCGTCGTACCTTCATCATCCGTTCCAAAGTGGTTGCCGGTATTCGTGAATACTTCCTTTCCAAAGGCTTTATGGAAGTAGAAACACCAATGTTGCAAGTGATCCCGGGTGGCGCATCCGCACGTCCATTTGTGACTCATCACAATGCCTTAGACGTTGATATGTATTTACGGATCGCCCCAGAGCTCTACTTAAAACGTTTAGTTGTAGGTGGTTTTGAACGCGTATTCGAATTGAACCGTAACTTCCGTAACGAAGGTGTCTCTGTGCGCCACAATCCGGAATTTACCATGTTGGAATACTACCAAGCCTATGCCGACTACCACGATTTAATGGATAACACTGAAGAATTGTTACGCAAATTGGCGCTTGATATCCTAGGCACAACCATCGTGAAATACGGTGATTTGGAATTTGACTTCGGCAAGCCGTTCGAACGTATCACGCTACATGATGCAACCTTAAAATACGGTGCCGAAAAAGGTATCGTTAAAGAAGATCTGTATGATTTTGAGCGTGCCAAAGCCACCGCCGAACGTCTTGGCATTGAAGTGCAAAAATCTTGGGGCTTGGGCTCCATCGTGAACGCCATCTTTGAAGAGGTCGCGGAACACCATTTAATTCAACCGACCTTCTTAATGGCTCATCCGGCGGAAATCTCTCCATTGGCACGCCGTAATGATGAGAATCCGGAAGTCACCGACCGTTTCGAGCTCTTTATTGGTGGTCGTGAAATCGGTAATGGTTTCTCCGAATTAAATGATGCGGAAGATCAAAACGAACGTTTCGACGCACAAGTGGCTGCAAAAGAAGCCGGCGATGATGAAGCGATGTTCAAAGACGAAGATTTCGTGGTCGCGCTTGAACACGGTTTACCGCCAACTGCCGGTGAAGGTCTCGGAATTGACCGTTTGGCGATGCTTTATGCCAATGCACCATCTATTCGCGATGTGATCCTATTCCCGGCAATGCGCCAAAAATAAGCCATTAAGGCACATAAAAGCCCCGCAATACGCGGGGCTTTTCTATTTTCTAACCATTACTAATAAAATCAATAACTTAGCATCGTTTTCAAGGAAAACTTGCTTTTCCCAAAGGGCGTTTCAACAGAAAACCCCATTTTTAAACCATCTCTAATAAAATCAATAAGTTAGCGTTAATTTTAAGCAAAACGTTTAAAACCT
Source organism: Haemophilus pittmaniae (assembly GCF_900186995.1). NCBI lineage: Bacteria > Pseudomonadati > Pseudomonadota > Gammaproteobacteria > Pasteurellales > Pasteurellaceae > Parahaemophilus > Parahaemophilus pittmaniae. Next base: position 1,419,064 of record NZ_LT906463.1, on the reverse strand, counting down.
AGGGGGCGTTTACTCTCCATCTTTTATTTCATCGGGGTGGAAACAAGCAATTAAATGGCCGTTACGATAATCTTCTAAGTGTGGCTGTTCTCGACGGCAGCGCTCGGTCGCTTTCCAACAACGGGGATTAAAGGCACAACCAAGCGGTGGATTAATCGGACTCGGTAATTCACCGGTCAGTTTGATCCGTTCCCCCTGCCCTTGTGAGGACAAACGTGGTGTTGCCGAAAGTAGAGCCTGAGTATAAGGATGGCATGGTGAATTAAAAATTTGCTGCTGGCTGCCCATTTCCACAACACGTCCCAAATACATCACCATCACCTCATCAGCAATATGACGAACCACCGACAAATCATGGGAAATAAACACATAGGACAAGCCTAATTCATCCTGCAAATCCATCATCAGATTCAACACCTGCGCGCGAACCGATACATCCAAAGCGGATACCGGCTCATCGGCTACTACGATATCGGGTTCTAGCATCAGTCCTCGGGCAATCGCGATACGCTGTCGTTGACCACCGGAGAACATATGCGGATAACGATCATAAAATTCCTCGCGTAATCCTACCTTCGCCATCATTGATAAGACTTTTTGTTTACGCTCGGCAGCAGACAGTTTGCGATTAATCAGCAAGGGCTCTTCTAAAATTGTGCCGATTTTTTTACGTGGATTTAAAGAAGCATAGGGATTTTGAAACACGATTTGGATTTTTTGCCGACGTAAACTCCGTACCGCCTTATCATCCACTAAAAAATTATCGCCGTTGTAATATAGTTCGCCATCGGTTGGTTGCTCAATCATAGTGAGCAAACGACCCAACGTAGATTTACCGCAGCCCGACTCCCCAACAACGGCTAAGGTTTTGCCTCGTTGCAAACGGAAAGAAACACCATCTAAGGCCTTCACCTGGCGAGTCTTGGCAAATAACCCTTTTTTTACCGGATAATATTTTTTTAAGTTAATGCCTTCCAGTAGCGGCGGATTCTTTTTCGTCTCAGACATGGTTAGGCTCTCCTAAATCATTTAACGGTGTATGGCATTTCACCCGACAACCATTGATTGTCTTCATCTCCGGCTCTTGATTACGACATAAGTCAGTCGCATAAGGACAACGTGGATTGAGCAAACAACCTTGTGGACGATCATATTTACCAGGAACAACGCCGGGTAGCGAAGCTAAGCGCGATTTACCTTCGGCAAATTCAGGTAACGCGCGTAATAATGCCTGCGTGTAAGGATGGCGTGGGGTCCGGAAAATATCGTCGGCTTTACCTTCCTCAACAATTTGCCCCGCATACATCACAATAATGCGCTGTGCAGCTTGAGCTACCAGGGCCAAATCATGGGTAATCAAAATCAGCGACATACCCTCTTTTTGCTGTAATTCCAGCAATAAATCCATGATTTGTGCCTGAATTGTTACATCTAATGCGGTTGTTGGTTCATCGGCAATCAATAAACGGGGGCGACAGGCAATTGCCATAGCAATCATCACCCGTTGACTCATTCCTCCCGATAATTGGTGCGGATACACATCGATACGGGATTCTGGATCGGGGATTCCGACTTGGCGTAACAATTCCAAGGCGCGTTCACGACGAGCTTTACGACTACCGCCTTGATGGGCTTTAAGCGCTTCCATAATTTGAAAACCGACCGTATACGCCGGATTAAGGCTGGTCATAGGATCTTGGAAAATCATCGCCATATCGGCGCCAATCAGTTGACGTTTTTGTTTTTCATCAAGGGTTAATAAATCCTTATTTTCAAAGGATAACCCATCGGCTTCAACACGACCGGGAAAATCAATTAATCCCATAATGGCCAATGAGCTGACCGATTTGCCCGAACCGGACTCGCCAACGATGCCTAAAACCTCTCCTTGCTCAATACTATAACTGATGCGATCTACTGCACGGAAAGGGGCTTGCCCACTACCAAAGGAGACCGAAAGCTTATCTACTGTCAATAATGCCATTGTCGCTCCTACTGTTTTAGTTTTGGATCGAGGGCATCGCGTAAACCGTCGCCCATTAAGTTAAAGGCTAATACCAGGGATAAAATCACTAATCCCGGAATGGTAACCAACCAGTTCGCTGCCTGCATAAAACTACGGGATTCGGAAAGCATGGTGCCTAATTCCGGTGTCGGTGGTTTAGCGCCAATCCCTAAGAATCCTAGGGTAGCCAATTCCAAAATTGCATTGGAAATCCCCATCGTCATTTGCACAATCAACGGAGCCAAACAATTGGGTAAAATCACCACAAACATTAAGCGTAAAACACCGGCACCGACCACCTTGGAAGCGGTCACATAATCTCGATTTTTCTCATTGAGTACTGCTGCTCGGGTTAGCCGCACATAACTTGGGATTGAAACCACCGCAATAGCTAAGGTTGCATTAGTTAGCGAGGGCTCCAAAATAGATACCACCACAATAGTCAGCAATAAATTAGGAATCGCCAGCATAATATCAATACAGCGCATGACTAATGTATCTAATGCTCCGCCGTAAAAACCCGATAATAATCCCAAGCTGGTTCCTAAAATGCAGGACAACAATACGATAATAAAACCGGCAAACACGGAAATGCGGGTACCATAAATAATTCGCGACAAGATATCTCGTCCAATATCATCGGTTCCCAATAAATAAGCGGAATTGCCACCCTCATACCAAGCTGGCGGTAACAATAAGGCCGCACGATTTTGTTCAGTAGGATCAAAAGGCGCAATCCAAGGGGCAAATACACTAATTAACAGCACGAGGAAAATAAATCCTAGGCCGATAACTGCGCTGCGATTTTGTTTAAAATAAAACCAAAACTCCTGTAACGGAGAACTTGGCTGAATATCAAGATTTTTCGTCATTCAATATCTCCGCTAGTGGCGAATACGCGGATTAAGCGCACCGTATAAAAGATCAATGGTTAAATTAACTGTGATGATAATGGTCGCAATAATCAACACTGAACCCTGTAAAACTGGATAATCACGGTTGGTTATCGCATCGATAATCCATTTACCGATTCCAGGCCAAGAAAAGATAGTTTCAGTCAATACTGCACCGGATAATAATTGGCCGACAATTAATCCCACCACCGTCACCACCGGAATCAATGCATTACGCAAGGCATGTACAATAATGACTCGCCAATAACCTAATCCCTTCGCCTTGGCTGTACGAATATAATCCTCGCCCAGCACCTCCAACATTGCCGAACGGGTCATGCGGGTCACCACCGCTAAAGGAATGGTGCCTAATACAATAGAAGGTAAAATCAAGGATTTCAGTGCATCAACAAAGGCTCCCGGCTGACCAGAAAGCAATGTGTCAATAAGCATAAATCCGGTCGGCGTATCAATCCAAAAGTCACTGGATAAACGTCCGTCCGGAGGCAAACCTAGTGGGCCGGAAACATAGAGAACTAAAATCAATCCCCACCAGAAAATTGGCATTGAATACCCGGTTAAGGAAAGCGCGGTCACCGTATGGGAAATCCAAGTATCTTTTTTCACTGCGGCAATAGTTCCTAGAATAATTCCCCCCAATAATGACCAAAACAAAGCAAAGAACGCCAATTCCATGGTTGCAGGGAATAGTGTAAAAAATTCTTTCATTACCGGTTGATGGGTTCGGAAGGATTCACCGAAATTGCCTTGCAGAACATTGCCAATATAGTTGAAATATTGTTGATAAAGTGGCAGATCCAACCCTAATTGGTGCATTAGTTGTTGATGAACTTCCGGCGTTAAACCTCGTTCGCCCATCATAATTTCTACCGGATCGCCCGGGATCAAATGAACCAATGCAAAGGTAACAAAGGTAATCGCAATAAAGGTGGGAAGCACCATAAAAATGCGTTTGAAGATAAATTTAAACATACGGTTACCAAAATGAAAAAATGCGGTAGATTGTTTGAAAACGCAATATGACCTGAAATCAACAATCACCGCACTTCTGTGCAAATTTACGAATCGTCCCGATTCTATCGTACTTTTTCCAATTTTGCCAAATGCGCAATCAACCACTTAATGCCTTGCGACTGAAAGGCAATTTGCAGACGGGTATTGTTTTCAACTCCTTCCACATTAATCACTGTTCCCAGTCCAAATTTCTCATGTTTGACTTTTTGCCCCAGTTTCCAACCACTACCAGTATCCACCGATGGCAAACTACCTACTTTAGCTTGATTAAGCGCTCGGGTTACAGTACCGCGTAAACGAATCTCCTGAACACATTCTGGCGGTAACTCACCAATAAAACGGGAAGGTAAATGGCGCTCTTCTTTAGCATATAATCGACGACTTTCTGCATAACAAATCGTTAGTTTTTGTTTCGCACGAGTAATTCCTACATAGGCCAAACGTCGCTCTTCCTCTAAGCGCCCCGGCTCCTCGAATGAACGGAAACTAGGAAATAATCCTTCTTCGACTCCCACCATAAATACCCGTGGAAATTCCAATCCTTTCGCAGAATGCAGTGTCATCATTTCCACACAAGCCTGATGTGGAGAGGCTTGTTCTTCACCGGCCTCTAAGGACGCATGGGTTAAAAACGCGGTTAAATCACTCATATCCTCAGCTTCTTCCGGTTTAACAAACTCACGGGTTGCCGTCACTAACTCTTCCAAGTTTTCGATTCGTACTTCACCTTTCTCGCCCTTTTCCTGTTTGTACATATCGTATAGACCTGAATGTTTAATCACATAATCGGTTTGGGCAAATAATGACATCTCTTCAATATCTACCGCCAAAGCATTAATTAACTCTTGAAAACGCAATAACGCACCGGCAGCTCGGCCATTCAGCTGATTTTCCTGTACAGCTAATTGCACCGCCTGCCATAAAGTCACTTGGCGCTCGCGGGTTAAATGGCGCAAAATCTCTAAGGTTCTATCGCCAATCCCACGGGTCGGTGTATTAATTACACGTTCAAAGGCCGCATCGTCCTGACGATTATTAATCAGTCGTAAATAGGCTAACGCATCCTTAATTTCCTGGCGTTCAAAGAATCGCATACCACCATAAATCCGATAAGGAATATTAGTGCGAATCAAAGCCTCTTCGATAACCCGTGACTGGCTGTTGCTACGATACAAAATAGCGCAATCATTGAGTTTACCGCCCTCTGCTAACCAGCTTTCAATTTGCGAAGCCACAAATTTAGCCTCGTCCAATTCATTAAACGCTGCATAGATTCCGACTTTTTCGCCCTCTTGTCCCTCTGTCCACAAATTTTTACCAAGCCGATCACTATTATTGGCAATCAATTCATTAGCACTTTTTAAAATATTGCCGGTAGAACGATAATTTTGTTCTAAGCGAATTGTTTCCGCTTTGAAATCCTTCAGAAAACGCTGGATATTTTCCACCTGCGCCCCACGCCAACCATAAATCGATTGATCGTCATCCCCCACAATCATTACCCGCCCTGTTTGGCCGGCTAAAATTTTAATCCAAGCATATTGAATATTATTGGTATCCTGAAACTCATCCACCAATATGTGCTGAAAACGTTGTTGATAGCGCTCTAAAATTAAAGGCTTCTTGGCAAATAACTCATAGGCACGCAACAGTAACTCGGCAAAATCCACCAAACCGGCACGATCGCAGGTGTCTTGATAAATTTGATAAATCCGAATCCATTCCCGCTCTTGTTTATCCTGATGGGCGTCAATATCCGAAGGCCGTAAGCCCTCATCTTTTTTATTATTGATATACCAGCAGGCCTGTTTTGGCGGAAAGGCTTTTTCATCATAATTATGTAATTTCAAAAGACGTTTCAGTAAACGTAATTGATCTTCAGAATCTAAAATCTGGAAATCCTGCGGCAAATTAACATCTGCATGATGCGCACGTAATAAACGATGGGCAATACTGTGAAAAGTCCCGATCCACATGCCAAATAATCCCTGTTGAGAATACTCGGCCAATGTGGTTTGGATCCGCTGTTTCATTTCTGCTGCGGCTTTGTTGGTAAAAGTCACGGCCATAATGGCGCCTTCCGGAATATTCTCTACTGCAATCAGCCAAGCAATACGATGGGTTAATACCCGGGTTTTACCACTCCCCGCGCCAGCCAGAACTAAATAATTGCCTAAAGGGGCGGCTACCGCTTCCCGTTGCTTATCGTTTAAACCATCAAGTAATTGTGAAAAATCCGTCATTTTACGTTTATTTATCTGTTTAAATTTACAGGGAATTATAGAGAAATTCCGCTTTGAAAACAACGGCGATTTTTTGCCCATTTGAAGACAATTGGTCACAATTACAATTTACAAGGATCTTGCAACTGCCTATACTGCGTGCATTTTTGCCCTTGAAGGAGTCTGCTTTGATTCATTTTCGTTCCCTTTCTCTCCGTTCCACCTTACTTGCTCTATTCGGCCTCACTAGTGCGCTAGAAAGTGTAGCTGAAGGGAAATTAACGGTGTATTGCAGTATGCAAAATACTGCCTGTGAAAAGGTTACCCAGCAATTTTCCCAACAATATAATGTACAGGCTCAATTTGTGCGCTTAAGTAGTGGTGCTGTATTAGGAAAATTGAAAGCGGAAAAGGATAATCCACAAGCGGATGTGTGGTATGGCGGAACTATCGAGCCCCATTTACAGGCAGCCGAGCTAGGACTATTAGCTGCTTATCGATCCCCTAAGCAGCAGGAAATTTTGCCGCAATTTAATCAACTAATGCGCAAACGCGGTGAATTCACATCGATTATTTATTTAATGGAAGTCGGTTTTGGTATTAACACCAAAAAATTGGCTGAGCTTGGCATTGCCCCACCAAAATGTTTTGCCGATTTAACCAAGCCCGAATTTAAAGGCCTCATTCAATATGCCGATCCACGGGTTTCCGGCACCGGATATTCCATTCTCAGCACGCTTATTTCCCTTTGGGGTGAAAGTAAAACTGATGCCTACTTGCAAGCACTGGATAACAATATCCTGCAATACACTAAAAGTGGCTTAGCAACCAGTGCCTTAGCCAGTGGTGATGTGGCAATCGACATCGGCTTTATGCTGAATTATGCCAAGGAAAAAAGCCAGGGCGCTCCGGTGGAAGGCATTGAACCTTGCGAAGGTGTTGGTTATGCCCTAGGCGCAACCAGTATTATCAAAGGGGCACGTAACTTGGAAAATGCCAAGGCCTTTATCGATTTTGCACTCTCCAAAGAAGCGCAGGAACTGGCCTGGCGCGAGGCAGAGGCCTATCAGCTGCCGACTAATATCAACGCCTCAGCGGCTCCAGGGTTTACACCGGCAAGCCAATTAAAATTGATTAATATTGATTTTATCCGCTTCGGCCAAGCTGATGAAGGTAAGCGCTTAATTGAAAATTGGGTAACTAAAATGCATATAAAAGAATAAGCAAAAGCCCTGTCACGTTATCTCTCTTGAAATATCATATCAATAAAATCAATGAGTTACATTTGATTTTTGTAAATTTAAAGGATATTCATGGGGCGTTTTAATGTCACATTTAAGGACATAAAAAAGTGCGGTTAACTGACCGCACTTTTTTATTGGCTTTTATCGATTAGCCGATTTGGGTTAAACCACCCATATAAGGACGTAATACTTCCGGCACCGTAATCGAACCATCTGCATTTTGATAGTTTTCCAACACGGCTACTAAGGTACGGCCAACCGCTAAACCTGAGCCATTTAAGGTGTGCACTAAACGGGTTTTCTTATCACCTTTAGCTTTGCAACGGGCTTGCATACGACGGGCTTGGAAATCCCACATATTAGAACAGGAAGAAATTTCACGGTAAGTATTTTGTGCCGGAACCCACACTTCCAAATCGTAGGTTTTGCAAGAACCAAAGCCCATATCACCGGTGCAAAGCAACACTTTACGATATGGCAAGTTCAATAATTGCAATACTTTTTCCGCATGGCCGGTCAATTCTTCCAAGGCTTCCATGGATTTATCTGGGTCAACGATTTGTACCATCTCAACTTTATCAAATTGGTGCATACGAATCAGTCCGCGAGTATCACGGCCATAAGAACCGGCTTCAGAGCGGAAACATGGTGTATGTGCAGTCATTTTGATTGGCAATTCAGCTTCATCAATAATCACATCACGGACCAAGTTGGTAACCGGCACTTCGGCTGTCGGAATTAAGGCATAAGGCTGTTCGTCTTCCAACGCAACGGTGTGGAATAAATCTTCACCAAATTTTGGTAATTGACCGGTACCGTAAAGGGTTGCATGGTTCACTAAATAAGGCACGTAGGTTTCCAAATAACCGTGTTGTTCGGTGTGTAAATCCAACATAAATTGTGATAAAGCACGGTGCATTTTGGCAATTTGGCCTTTCATCACGGCAAAGCGTGCACCTGCTAATTTGGCACCGGCGGCAAAATCTAAACCATCAGCCTGTTCACCCAAGGAAACATGATCTTTGATCTCAAAATCAAATTGGCGCGGTTCGCCCCAACGGCTCACTTCAAGGTTCTCACTATCGTCTTTACCCAACGGCACTTCTGCAGCCGGTAAATTCGGAACGCTTAATGCAATTTGATTCCACTCAGCCAACACTTCGTCTAATTCTTTTTTAGCCGCATCCAATTCTGCGCCCATGTTGTCCACTTCAGCTAATAATGGCGCGATATCTTCGCCACGAGCTTTGGCCGCACCAATCGCTTTAGAACGGGCATTACGTTCGGCCTGTAATGTTTCGGTTTTCACTTGAAGCTCTTTACGACGGGATTCAAGGGAAGTTAACAGTGCCGTATCTAGAATGAAATTACGTTTTTGTTTTAATAATTCGGCGGTTTCGGCTAACTCGCTACGCAGTAAATTCGGATCGATCATGCTTATTCCTTATAAAAAGTGAAGATTAATTCGTCCTTATTCTAACGCGCTTTAGCGGAATAAACCAGTTGCAGCGCCTTGTTGAACATAAAAAAAGCGTAAAAAAACAAGAGGATTTTTTTGTGAGCAGCCTCACAGTTTTTCTTTTATGGGGTTTATTTTAGACATTGAAGGAGTAGTATAACTCTGAGTTATCAACCAACAGGAGAAGCCTATGTTTCCAGAATTTCGAGATTTAATTACCAAACTAAAAAGCGAAAAAGATCAATACTTTGACCGCCTTTTTGAAAAACATAACCAATTAGATCAAGATATTAAAAATAAAGTGGAAAATATTAAGCTCGCAACTCATACGGAAATTGAGAACCTTAAAAAAGAGAAATTACGGATTAAAGATGAGCTTTATCAATATCTAAAAACCAAGGCGGCGGAATTCAAAGATAAAGTCTAAAATTAACAAACAAAAAGTGCGGTTTTTACCGCACTTTTTTGGTTTTAGGTTTAAAGGAACCTAAATAAATTGCCAATAAGGTCAATGAAGCGCCAAACCATTGCCAACCGTCTATTGCCTTATCCAAACCGAAATAATCAATAAACAATGCAATTACCGGCTCGCTGAGCAGTAATAAGCCGGTTAGCCCCAACGGCAACATCGGAATCGCATAGGCAATCGCCCCCCAAGCTACACATTGCATCACCGCACCATAAATAAAAATTAAGCCCCAATCCGTCCAATTGGTTGGATAGAGATGGTCAAAATTGAAGTACAACGATGGAATAATCAGCACCAAGGCACCGCTTAGGCTTAATAAAAACATCAATGGAAATAAGCCCGTCACCTGTGCCTTATGCACCTGCTTCAGCATAACCATGGATGCGGCTAACATGCCCGCTGAGACTAAACCGATAATAATGCCGTAAATCCCCTCAAGATTATGACTTAATTCCTTCCCAGTAATCAGTACAACACCAATAACCGCCAACAATAAACTGATTAACTGTAATTTGCTTTGTCGCTCGGCAAAAAATACATAACCGATCGCGGCCAAAAAGAATATTTGCAGACTATTGAGTAAGGTAGAAATGCCTGGGCCCACGGCATAAATACTTTCATGCCAAAAGGCCAAATCGAATGCCAGAAAAACTCCAGCTAAGGCGCAATAGAGCAATGCCCTTGGATGGCTCGGCAAACGCTGTCGTTTGAGTTTCATCAAGATGAAAAAAATCCCCGAAGCGATTAATAAACGCCAAGAAGCAATGGCATAACCACCTACGGGTACAAATTTTACAATAATGCTTCCCAAGCCAAATAGGACACAACCAGCTATCAATAAGGGCGCAGCATAAACTTGCTTTTCCATTAAATAAAAGCACTCCATAGCGGTAGCGAAGCCACCATAAAGAAGAGAATTAACAGACCATTATAATTGAGTTTATGATTTTTCAAGCCTGCCCATAATAAACTGCCCGCCATCAATACATGCACCACGAAATAAATCGCCATTGCCAGTGTTTGCAATTCGTTCAATTCAGCATGGAAAAATAGCCAAACCAACACAGCAAACGCATTGATTGCCAACAATGCAATCGCCAACAATGGTAGCAAAGCAATAAATCCTTGCACCCGATTACGCGCCACCACCAATGCTATATTCGCGATGAATACACCGACGACCAATTGGGCAAAGGGATTAAAGCGAAGAAAATCGGCGTTTGCTACCGAAAGAAACACACTCAAATACCCCAGCATGCCTAAACCACACACAGCAGCTGCCATCAATAAAAAGCCACGGCCGGCCTGAGCATCCTTCGGTTGGGTAAATACCGCATAACAAGCGCATAAACCGCATACTGCATAGGCAATCAGCGAGGTATTTTGTTGTAACAAGGCGAATGCCAGCCAAACGATCCAATACAAAGCTAGTGCGCTGTTTGCCCGAATCAACCGACTACGCTGCCCCGGGCAAATTTGGCCTTTTACAAAAACAATCAAACAAAGTAATTGGCCAAATAATAAGGCAAAAGCAAAATACGGCAATATGGCCTGTTGCGCGGTTAGCTGCCCTATCAGATATTCGATGGCCAATAAGAGCACCGATGGCACTAACGCTGCAGACAGGGCAACAAGTTTGGATTGTTCTTCAGACATAAAATTTCCCCGACAAAAGAGAGCGACCATTATACAAAAAAACGTTTTTTTTGAAAGAGTTCCGTGCATTTTGCCCCTTTCCCTTTTAAAATACGCGACACTTTTGCAGTGACATTCAGCCCTATTTGGACGACCTTTCATGCTACTCACCGTGTTATATATTATCGGCATTACCGCCGAAGGCATCACCGGCGCTCTCGCCGCCGGTCGACAAAAAATGGATATTTTTGGCGTGATTATCATCGCCTGCGTAACCGCTATTGGTGGCGGCACGGTTCGCGATGTGTTGCTTGGCCACTATCCACTCGGTTGGGTAAAACACCCCGAATATTTTATTATGGTTGCCAGTGCTGCCGTTCTCACCGTGTTTATCGCCCCTTTTATTAATCATTTCATGCGTTATTTCCGCACTATTTTCTTGGTATTGGATGCTGTTGGGTTAATTGTTTATTCCATTATTGGGGCTCAAATCGCCATGGATATGGGTTATGGTTTCACAATTGTTTCGATTGCCGCCACCACCACAGGCGCATTTGGTGGTGTATTGCGCGATCTGTTATGTAATCGTATTCCGCTGGTGTTCCAAAAAGAACTCTACGCCAGTGTGTCCTTCTTCTCTGCCGTGGTATACATGGGATTACAGGCACTCAATGTCGAACACAATATTTCTGTGCTGATTACATTATTTAGCGGCTTTAGCCTGCGTATGCTAGCACTACATTATGGCTGGGGGTTGCCGGTATTCGATTACCAACAACCGGATGACGATCACAGCGATAAACTCCCACCAAAAACCAAATAAATTTTAAAAAAATCAATAAGGATCATTATGTTAGAAGAAATGGGCCGCCAGGCCAAACAGGCCGCCTTCATATTGGCGCAACTTTCCACCGCTCAAAAAAATCATGCTCTTAAAATTATTGCCGAACAGTTGGAAATGCAATCCGCGGCCATTCTCGCAGCCAATCAACTGGATATTGCCACAGCCCGCGAAAACGGCCTATCGGAAGCTCTTATTGATCGCCTATTGCTCACACCGGAACGATTACAATCTATTGCCAACGATGTACGCCATGTCATTTCCCTTGCCGATCCGGTTGGAAAAATCATCGATGGTGGCGTACTCGACAACGGTCTAAAAATTGAACGTATCCGTACTCCGCTAGGAGTGATCGGCACAATTTATGAAGCCCGTCCAAACGTTACCATTGATGTTGCTTCACTATGCATCAAAACCGGTAATGCAGTCATTTTGCGAGGCGGTAAAGAAACCCGACATTCCAATGAGATCTTAGTTGAAGTGGTGCAACAAGCCCTACGCTTAGCCGGTCTACCGCCGCATGCGGTACAGGCAATCACCGATCCTAATCGCGATCTCGTAATGCAATTGTTAAAACTCGATCGCTACGTGGATATGATTATTCCGCGTGGTGGTGCCGGCTTACATGAACTATGCAAACAACATTCCACCATTCCGGTAATTGTTGGTGGCGTGGGCGTATGCCATCTTTTCGTAGAACAAAGTGCCGACCAGCAAAAAGCGTTAGAAGTGATTAGTAATGCTAAAACGCAACGGCCAAGCACCTGCAACACCTTGGAAACCCTGTTGCTACAACGCTCAATTGCAGAGCAATTCCTCCAACGCCTAACGGATTATCTCAAACCGAAAAAGGTGCGTTACCATGCCCAGGGTGATGCCTTGCATCTATTACAAGCATTAAATGCCGATGTTAGCCTCGTGCAAGAACAAGAATTGGCCCAAGAATGGGGTTCCCTTGATTTAAATGTGGTCTTAGTGGATGACATCGAACAAGCTATCGCGCATATCCGCCATTATGGTACAGGCCACTCGGAAAGTATCTTGACCGAAAATATCGCGCTCGGTCGCCAATTTATCCGTCAAGTGGATGCGGCGGCGGTTTATCTAAACGCCAGTACCCGTTTCACCGACGGTGGACAGTTTGGTCTCGGAGCCGAAGTTGCGGTAAGCACTCAAAAACTGCATGCTCGCGGTCCAATGGGCTTAGAAGCGCTCACATCCTATAAATGGGTCTGCATCGGCGACTACACTAGCCGCGCATAACAAAAACCCCGCATCAAAAACGCGGGGTCTTTTTTTAGAGTTTTTCTTAAAACAACACCTAAGTCATTGATTTTATTAGAGTTGATTTTAAAAACCTGTATTTCGTTGCTTGACTTATTTTTTTATCAAACGCAAGGCCGGTAATACCACAGCGCAAGCTAAAGCACCAACGACTAAACCGACAATTAAATTGGCCAGATTTTCTAGCATGCCATCTAACAAGCCGTAGTTTTCCAACCAATGATGCAACCAAGGCCAGTTATGTACAAAAATACCGCCCCCCACTAAGAACATCGCCAAGGTGCCCAACACGCTTAAGGCGCGCATAAATTTCGGCATTACCCATAAAATACCTCGTCCTGAGGCCGCCGCTACTCCACCTTTACGCATCAGATACAGGCCAAAATCGTCGGCTTTTACGATTAAACCAACCAAACCATACACAAAAATGGTGATCGCTACGCCAATCACGCAGAGACTAATGATGCGCGTAGTTAATTCGCTTTCCGCTAGCACGCCAAGAGCGATAATAATAATTTCCGCCGAAAGGATGAAATCGGTACGTACTGCCCCTTTGATTTTTGCCTGTTCGTTAAACGCGCCAACCGCCTCTTCGGTTTCCTCATGCGGTAACCATTTATGTAGCAGTTTTTCCACACCTTCAAAACAAAGGTAAGCACCGCCTAGCATCAATAAAGGAATGATGGCAACCGGTAGGAACGTAGAAAGTAATAAAGCCAATGGAATTAAAATAGCTTTATTGGCTAATGAGCCCTTAGCTACCGCCCAAACGATGGGTAATTCCCGTTCAGCAGTGGCACCGGCTACCTGATTGGCATTCAATGCCAAATCATCCCCTAACACACCGACAGTTTTTTTGGTCGCGGCTTTGGTCATTAACGCCACATCATCTAACAGGGATGCAATATCATCCAATAAAGTAAAAAGCGAACTAAACGCCATTGTATTTCCTTAGAGAGTAAAAAAAAATTATACGGGACGGATGCTTTCAACATCCAAAACAGCAGCAAATTCCTTTTGCAACAACAGGATCTTTTTATCCTGTTGGAGAGCTTCGCGTGCCTTATCACTTAATTCGCGATAGGTCGCTTGGCGATAATCCATCGGAGTACGCACATCAGAATCATCTAATTGCACGTTTAATTGCAAAGGTTTCTCCAGAAAACGGCTAAGCGCTCCGGCCAAGGCTTCAATATTCCGCGTTTGGCGCAAATGGACCTTGTCGGAATGCAATCCGAGATTAAGAGTATTTTCATCCTGACTCAGCAAAAAGCAATTCAGCGCCAATTCTTTGCTAAAGCCGCTAATACCACAACGTTCCACCCAATCAGTCCAAGGATCTTGAACCTGCGTGATAGCAATAATTTTATCCCGCAATTCCGGCGTAATGCCCTGCAAAATCGCCTGTTTGATTTCCGATGGACGCACACCGCTATCGAATTTAGCCAATTCAGGATTACTCCATTCCCAACGGTAGGTTTCGGCATCCAGGCATTCCTGTTGCTCGATTTCCTGTTCTTCCTCCGCCATATCCTGATTATCTTCCATGGTATTTTGTAAGCGGGAAAAACTTTCCGGTACCTCAGCTTGAACGCGCACCGTTGCTTGTGGGCGTTTTTTCGGTGGCGTCATTTTGATAATCGGCAGCTCGGTTAACCCGGAGGATTTTTGTTGTTGCGCAACCTCCAAGGCTTCCAACTGCTGACGACTTTGTTGCAACGCCTGTGCTTCCGCCGCCTTTTGTTCCTGGCGCTCCGCCTGTTCCATTGCCGATAAATGATTAAGCGCTTGCAACGCGGCAAAGGCCGGCAAATCCAAATTACCTGAAGAGGTTGAGGTTGCACTCAGTGCTTGAGGTGGTGGCACTGATCTAGCAGTTTTCTGGGTTTGTTGGGAGGAATAGGTTGCTTTGATATTTTGCGACAACACCCGCATTTCAATAGCTTCCGCAGAATTATCCGGCGGAGTTGAAATGGGCTGAACCCTTTGCGGGTTAGCCTTGGGTGCTGCCGTAAGGAACTTTGGGTGGAATGCCAACGCCCTCAATAACGTCATTTCCGCACCGATACGGCGATTTGGAGCGGCATTTAATTCTTGACGACCGCTGACAATCACTTGATAGAAAAATTGTACGTCTTCCGGAGCCATATGCTTAGCTAAAAAAGCCAAATGATCGTTTTCATCCTGAGAAGCATTACGCAACAATTGTAATAGCGCTATTTGGTGCAGTTTTTCTGCCGTTTCGGTCAGTAATTCATCCCAGTCGCCCGCTTTATCGGCAACCGTTTGAATGGTTTTCATCAACCGTTCGCCATTACCTTGATGCAAGGCATAAATAATCTCAAGGGGCTGATTTTCATCCAATAAACCGAGCATGGCATTTACGGTTTCCAACTCAATTTTGCCATTGCCCATAGCGATGGCTTGATCCGTGAGGCTTAAACTGTCACGCACACTCCCCTGCGCTGCTTTGGCTAATTTATCCAAAGCCGCATCCACAAATGGGATTTGCTCCGCAGTCAAAATTTTATGCAAATGGGCACTGATTTGTTTGTCATCCAAGGCTTTTAGATGAAACTGCATACAGCGCGAAAGAATGGTAATCGGTAATTTTTGTGGATCCGTTGTAGCCAGTAGAAATTTGACATATTCCGGTGGCTCTTCCAGGGTTTTTAATAGCGCGTTAAACGAATGACGTGACAACATATGCACTTCATCGATCAGATACACCTTATAACGACCGACTACCGGCTTATATTGTACGTTGTCCAATAATTCTCGGGTGTCTTCCACTTTAGTACGGGAAGCCGCATCGATTTCGATTAAATCAATGAAGTTACCCGCTTCAATGGCTTTACAATTTTCACATTCTCCGCAAGGCTCGGCGGTGATCCCGTGCACGCAATTTAAGCCCTTAGCAAACAAACGGGCAATCGAGGTTTTACCGACGCCACGGGTTCCGGAAAAAAGATAGGCATGATGTAGCCGATTTTCCCTTAAGCCATTTTCCAATGCGGCCAACACATGCTGTTGTCCCACCACATCGGCAAAGGTTTGTGGCCGCCATTTACGGGCCAACACTTGATAGCTCATTAATGTCCTGCAAAATCAACTAAGGTGAAACATTCCACGCCAAGCGCAGTTAAACGGCTTTGGCCGCCCAAATCCGGTAAATTAATTACAAATGCAGCATCTTTTACTTCACCGCCTAGACGTTGTACTAATTTCACGGTTGCTTCGACGGTTCCGCCAGTCGCCAATAAATCATCAATGACTAACACTTTATCGCCTGCCGTAATCGCATCGGTATGCATTTCTAAAGTATCTTCGCCGTATTCCAATTGATAACTTTGAGCAATAGTTTCACGCGGTAATTTGCCCGGTTTACGCACTAATTCAAAAGGCAAATTTAATGCTAAAGCGACCGGCGCACCAAAAATAAAGCCACGGGATTCTGTTCCCAGCACCTTGGTCAGGCCTTTATCCTTATATCGTCCGACAATAAGGTCAACTACCGCATGAAATGCGGCCGGATTTTCCAACAAACTGGTAATATCACGGAAAATAATCCCCGGCTTCGGATGATCGGGAATGGATTTAATGGCGGATTTGATTAATTCAAGTTGTTTATTCATAACGCGTTCTCAATAATACGGCCTGTCATACAAAGCGCGCATTCTAGCATAAAAATTTAAAAAATAACCTAGGGTAAAGGGCAAATAAAACGCCCCCTTGACTCACAAAGTTTTTCTAAAAACAACACCTAACACATTGATTTTATTAGTGTTAATTTAAAAATCTAATTTTTACCCCTTCATACTGCTATTGCCCCAGAAAAAAGGCGCCGAAATGGCGCCTTCGAGGGAAGCCTTTTAATTAAAACAGAAAGCGTAATTCCGCATTAATGTTATTCGCTTTGGTATTGTGGTTATAGGCACCTTGGTAGCCTAATTTCACACTAAGTGCCGGTGTGATACGGGCTTGTAGTGCAACCCCTGCGGTCATCACATCTTTCAACGGTTCGCTATAAACATTGGCACTACTTTGATTATTAATCTGCAAGCGGCCTTCCGTTGCCCGATCCTTGTGGAAACGGTGATAAGCCACATCGCCGGTCAAATCAAACTGTACTCCACCGGCAATAAATGGAATGCTCGGCCGCACCCCAACGGAAGTCACCACCACATCACGATTATTTTCGTTTAAGGTAATTTCTCCGCGGCTGGCACCTTTGCTTTTCACATGCATATAACCAACAGCAGCATAAGGCTCTAATGTAAAGCCTTCGGTTGGCCACAGGTTATAACCCAATTCAGCAAACACATCCTGGGTTTGACTATTGGTTTTAAGATGTTGCAAAGCACCAACACGTTGTTCATGTTTGCCCCAAGTTTGGATGAAGCCTACTTTTACACGGGCTTGAGCAAAATGCTGTTCGCCATAAACACCTAAATGCAACGCCCGATCCTTGGAACTCTGTTCCACTTTATGACGGCTTTGGGTTGCCCCAAAGAACAGACCAAGTCGGCCATTCTCGTTTAACGCAAAATCCGCACCAAGCAATTGGTTATAGCTATGGCTGGTGAGGTTATCCGTTGTCAAACGGTTGAAACCGGCGGTTGTCCAAAGCTGGGTTGCACTATTGAGTTTAACCCGTTGGACCGCTGTTTGGTTGAGCTGTTGACGCAACATAAAATCATTTAAGAAATTATGTTGTTGTGCGCGCAAATCACTATCGTAATTCAATTGATCAAAGATCCGATAGGCATTTTGACGATTTGATAATAACAATCCTGAATAGAGCGAACTTGTCGTTGCGGCATCCAATGCATTAGCCAATGCCACTTCATTAGCCGTACGGGCAATAGTGGACATCGCTTGTTTTTTCGCCGTAACCTTTAACCGGTTGCCATTACTTTCATTACGCAAACTAAAGAATGCATAGGAATCTTGTCCCCCCACCAGTGCTTGTTCCGCACCACGGAAATGGCCACTACCTTCAACGCTAATCGGTTGCTGCACATTCTGAGCTGCCTGCGATAGAATTTTTTCATCTAAATTAGGGGTAAGCATGGCGCCTTCAGCAAAGGTTACATCCAAATTGGCCACGCCATCATTTAACAACAAGCTACCGCCCTGATTAATTGTTGCCGTCACCGTTTGTGCTGTCGCAGTAATATTTTCTCGTTGTAAACCGGTGGCACTTGGTCTCACCACAGTAGCGGAAGTTAATACATCCAATCCTGCCCCCTGATTCACCACCACATTTTCTGCAGTCGCGAGAGATTGATTCAATCCGGCTAATACGCCTTGATTCACGATAATTTTGCCAGTGAACGTATTATTACCGGTGAGGGTTAAAGTACCTTGACCATTTTTCACTAACGCACCTTGATAGCCTTGGAGAGCCCGTGCATTGCGCGCAGCTTCACGGGCAAGCCCTACTTGATATTCGGCTTGTTCTTCCGCTGTTGCCCCTGCGCGATTCTGCATTAATGCGGCTAATTGGGCTTTACGCACAGACCAGGTTTGAGCTTCGGCCTGATCTTCTAATTGGCGGGCTTTGATTGCTTTATCGCTAATATCGTTCGACCACAGATCATTTTGATCCAGATTAACCTTAAATTCACCTAACAATTGCCCCGGCCCAAACATGGCTTTTCCTAAATCCAAAATACCCCAGCCCCAGACTTTGCTTGGTACGCCTTGAGCACTTTCCCAGCGTTCTAGTGGCTGACCTTCCAGACCTTTACGCAAGGTGGTTTGTCTTGCAGTGGTCAACATTACATCACGCGCCTGATCCGCACTCATATAAGGATAACGGGACAAAATTACCCCTAGCGCGCCACTCACATGCGGTGCAGCCATTGAAGTACCACCGGAGGATTTATAGATTGGACTACCATAATTGTCGTTATTGACGGCTCCGTAGTCATCCTCATTCATAATGTGTACATACGCCGAATAAATATTCGTTGCCGGTGCAGCGATCGTCCACCATTTAGCATCACCCGCGTAGTTATAAATCTGAATATCCGAGGATGCGGCTCCGTAACTGCCACTTGCGTAATCATAATATTTGCTCCACCATTTATTGGTTGGTGTCACATCATTTGGATAACCATCACCGCCCCGTTGGCCGGTAACATTCACCCAATATTTTTCCGCATCGGGACGGAAATAAGGCAAGGAAGCGCGGGTAAAGGATTCAGCCATCAAACTACGGTTTCCCGCGGTAAAGACCTGCACTAAACCTTTCTCTTTAGCCACTTCATATGCGGCATCCAAGAAACTCTTTTCTCCCTGCGTAGCAAATTGATAATAGGCTTTGGCTGCTTCCTCGCGATCCTTCAAATACATAACATCTTTTTCATTGGTGGTTTCGGTAATGTTGGCAATATCCATCATCGCAACACCATATCCAGCGATTTCCTGCCATTGGTAGTTCGATGCCGAATCGGTGGAATAACCTTTCGCTCCAGTAAAAGCGGAATTAACCCGACGATTAGAGCCCCAACTATTATTAATAACCTTGGCACCATTGGCCGCCAATTGAGAATAACCTTGCAGGAAAAATTCATAGTCCTGATTCGGCCCATAAGTCATATTATCGGTGCCGCCGGTATTTGCCGAATACAGGTTAGCGCCAAAGGCCACCCCGTGCATTCCTTCGCCATTACGGCTAGCCGCCATAGTTCCGCCCACATGGGTTCCATGGGAGTCATTGATGCCCTTATGCCATCCGCCATCAATACTAAAGGCCCCACCCTTTACGAAATCGCCATTATTGTTTTTATCAAAGTTACGTTTGCCGTTGCTATCAAAAGGTTGGTCTTTGTTCAACCCACCAAAACCAAATTTGGCATCAGGATAGCGCATCCCATCTTTGCTATATTTGCCCGTACTCACCACCGTATGAATACGGCCGTCTTGAAACTCTGGATGGCTCATCAACACCCCAGAATCCATTACACCGATATTCACACCTGAACCATTAAAGCCCATAGCATAGGCGGTAGAGGCATTCATGGAGACCAGCCCCCAATCTTTTAAATATTCTGCCGATTCCCAACTACTGGTATTGCCACTTTGCCCCTGTTCTTGGTAAGCCATAATATTGGCTGCATAAAAACCGACGGCAAGAGCTAATGCCGTTTTTTGAAAACTCATCACTTGTTTTTTCATCAGATATTCCTTTATGTTGTTTTTTTCAACAAATTGCGGATAACGCTAAACCTAGATCATGTGGCATTGCCACCGCCTCATTCTGCACCGTGGGATAATGTGACTCAATGATGCAAGTCAAACTTCCGACAAATTTAGCGATTGTCAAAATCAATGCTATAATCTGCGCACTTTTTCTTATGCAAGGACTATATCCCATGGCTATTTTAGTAACTGGCGGTGCAGGCTATATCGGTTCGCACACCGTGGTGGAATTATTAAATGCAGGTAACGACGTGGTTGTTATCGATAATCTCTGTAATTCTTCAGAAAAATCCCTTGATCGCGTCAGCCAAATCACCGGCAAAACAGCCAAGTTTTATCGCGGCGATATTTTGGATCGCGCATTGTTACAACAAATTTTCCAAGAAAATCAAATTGATTCGGTGATCCATTTTGCCGGGCTTAAAGCCGTCGGTGAAAGCGTACAAAAACCGGCAGAATACTACCTCACCAATGTTGCCGGCACGATTGTGTTAGTGCAGGAAATGAAAAAAGCCGGTGTATGGAATTTAGTGTTTAGTTCATCGGCTACGGTATATGGCGATCCACAAATTATTCCGATCACCGAAGATTGCCCGGTGGGTGGCACTACCAATCCTTACGGTACGTCGAAATACATGGTGGAGCAAATTTTGCGCGATGTGGCCAAAGCTGAAAACCAATTTAGCATGACCATTTTGCGCTATTTCAACCCGGTGGGGGCCCATGAAAGTGGTTTAATCGGCGAAGATCCGAACGGTATTCCGAACAATTTATTGCCTTATATCAGCCAAGTGGCTATCGGTAAATTGGCGCAACTGTCCATTTTCGGTAGCGATTACGATACCCACGATGGAACCGGGGTACGCGATTATATCCATGTGGTTGATTTGGCTATCGGTCACTTAAAAGCCCTAGAACGTCATGCTGGTGATGCCGGTTTGCATATTTACAACCTCGGCACCGGTAGTGGCTATTCGGTATTGGATATGGTACATGCCTTTGAAAAAGCCAATGACATCCGTATTCCATACCAATTAGTGGCTCGCCGTCCGGGCGACATTGCGACCTGCTATTCCGATCCGTCACGCGCCGCCCAAGAATTGGGTTGGACCGCCAAGCGCGATCTCACCGCAATGATGAAAGACACTTGGAATTGGCAAAAAAACAATCCAAACGGCTACCGTGATTAATTAGCCGCGTCACATTTTTCACCCTGTAAATCACACCTAATAAAATCAATATGTTAGGTGTGATTTTTTAAGAAACAATCAAAAACAAAGGGGCGTTTAATGTCACATTTAAACGCTCCATTGATTTGCTAGAGCAATATCCCCGTTATGTCCGCCACCCTCACTTCACAAATCATGAGCCGTAAAATGCTCATCTGCATATTTACCGGCTTTAGCTCCGGCTTACCACTTTTTGTGCTGTTACAAATGTTGCCGGTATGGCTCACCGATCAAGGACTCTCGATTGAACTAATTGGTGTCGTAACCGGTACCACCATGCCCTATGCATTAAAATTTTTATGGGCACCACTCCTTGACCGCTACTTTCCGCAATTTCTCGGTCGTCGTCGTTCTTGGCTATTGGTTTCACAGTTGGCATTGTTAGTTCTGCTGTATTTGATTGGTTTGTGCGATCCACGCAGTCAATTAGCGTTGGTTGCCAATCTGGCGTTAGGAATAGCCTTTTTCTCCGCCACTCAAGACATCGTTTTAGATGCTTACCGCCGAGAAATTTTAAGTGATAACGAATTGGGTCTGGGAAATACCATTCATATCAATGCTTACCGCGTAGCTGGGCTAATTCCGGGCGGTTTGTCATTATACTTGGCGGAATTCTATCCTTGGCCATCGGTATTCCTATGGACAGCCTGTTGCATGCTGGCAGGTATTTTTATGACACTATTTTTGGCGCGTGAAGTTCCTTTGCCAGCGATTGACCGTAAACAACCCTTTTATTTGGCCTTTTGGGTGCCACTACAGGAATTTTTACAACGAAAAGGGATTAAGCAGGCAATCGGCTTCTTACTATTTTTGTTCCTATATAAATTCGGTGATTCCTTTGCTACCACACTACAAACCAAATTCATCTATGACATGGGGTTTAGTAAGGAACATATTGCCTTAGTCGTCAAAAGTACATCATTATGGGCAAGCATTTCAGCCGGCTTGGTTGGTGGTGTCATCATGCTCAAATTAGGCATTAACCGTGCCCTTTGGCTATTTGGCTTGGTACAAATGGTCACCATCGGGGGATTTATTTGGTTGGCCGGATTTGGCCATTTCGAACAGGTCGGTTCGGTGGAATTATGGAAATTAGGCTTGGTGATCGCGGCTGAATATATCGGAGTCGGACTTGGCACCGCTGCCTTTGTGGCATTCATGGCGCGTGAAACGAATCCGCTTTATACTGCGACACAACTGGCATTATTCACCAGTTTGGCGGCATTGCCGAGTAAAGGCTTGGGGATGTTATCGGGCTATACGGTAAGTGCTATCGGCTATTATTATTTCTTTTGGCTTTGCCTACTGTTGGCAGTGCCTGGAATGCTTTGTCTGTATTGGGTTGCCCCTTGGCGGGAAAAGGCTTAAATAAGCATAAAAACCCTCTGGAAATTGTTGTTTTTTATTGACCATTCAATACTTTAACGGTATTTTAAGCGGGTTTATTTTATTGGAGAAAATCGTATGAAAATTATTCTATTAGGTGCACCAGGTGCCGGTAAAGGGACTCAAGCCCAATTCATTATGCAAAAGTTCGGTATTCCACAAATTTCTACCGGTGACATGTTCCGTGCTGCAATTAAAGCCGGCACCGAATTAGGCAAACAAGCTAAAGCCTTGATGGATGAAGGGAAATTGGTACCGGATGAATTAACCGTAGCATTGGTTAAAGATCGTATCAGCAAACCGGATTGCGCCAATGGATTCCTATTAGACGGTTTTCCTCGCACCATTCCACAAGCCGATGCATTAAAAGATTCCGGCGTAAAAATCGATTATGTATTGGAATTCGATGTACCGGATGAAGTGATCGTTGAACGTATGAGCGGACGCCGTGTCCACCAAGCCTCCGGCCGTTCCTACCACATCGTTTACAATCCACCAAAAGTGGAAGGAAAAGATGATGTGACCGGTGAAGATTTAATTATCCGTGCCGATGACAAACCGGAAACCGTATTGGATCGTTTAGCGATTTACCACAAACAAACCAGTCCATTAATCGACTATTACCAAGCAGAAGCTGCTGCCGGTAATACTCAATATTTCCGTTTGGACGGTACTCAAAAAGTTGACGAAGTGAGCCAACAATTAAATAAAATCTTGGCGTAATGCTAAAAGACCTAACCGCGCTTTCTAAAGTGCGGTTAATTTTTTGCCTATTTTAGGAGTTTAAGGACATTATGAGTAAAAAAACTATAGGTTTAACCCTTTCCGCCGTAGTGGTTGCCCTAGGCATCGGCGCCCAATTTTATACCAACCACAAAGTGGATCAGGTGTTAGCGAATTTCCCTTATTCTTTAGATACCCAACTCAGCCTTCAAGTCGCGCAAACCGGCAAAAATTTTCTTAGCCGCGAACTGACCTTTAGTTTGCAAAACAGCGACAAGCAAAGCACTGATATTATTACCACCAAACTCACTACGCTGCCTTTCTTTATCACGGCTGAATCCAGACTATCCGAGCAATTGACTCGCCAATTAAACAAAAACCTCAATATCAATTTGGATAAAACTGTGATTAACAGCAAATTCTCGCCAGTCGGTGATTATTTGCAGTCAGATGTTTCCGCAGAATTCCGTGATTTTGCCAATAAATCGCAAAATTTGCTAATGACCTTACACCTCTTGAAAACCCAAGAAGTGAAACTCAGTACCAGCCTTAGTGGGTTTAACTACGATAACAACAGCAAATTGGAAAAAATCGACGGCCGATTACGTTTAATTCCAACCGCTCGTAATCAGTACGATTTGGCTGAAGTAGAATTGACAGCTGAAAAAGCTGAAGCGGATTTGTTAAATGGCGAAAATACTAAAATTCAACTGAAAAACGCCACCTATAAATTTGCCGTAAACCATACCGCGAACGGCCAAAAACGTGATCTTAATACGCAATTCAGCAGCGATATTTTACGCCTTTCCAATAAAAACCGAACCAATGAAGAAAACCAAACAACTATTGGTGGATTGAATTTATCCCTACGCCAAGAGGGCGTACCGAACAGTTTGAATTTCTACAATGAATTTAAAAAACTGGATCCAAATCATCAAAACGCCAAGGAATTAATCAATCTACTCACTGCGATTTTTACTCAAAACGAACACTTTGATGGCAAATTATCGGTATTATCGGTAAATGTGCCAAAAAATAACCAACCTTATTTTAATCTGACCAATGCTACCCTGAGTCTGAATCAAAATAATACCGATCTTAACTATGCGGATATTGATTTAACCCTCAATGCGGAAAGCGTCAAACAAACCCCAGCAGATACCAATAAACAATGGCAAGCAAACAATTTTGCCCTAAGTTATCAGCTTAAGGATTTAAATCTCACCAATGAATTAGCTTTCATGCCTTATTATTTAGCGCTATTTAATCAAACTGAGCCGCCAGCTAAGGATAATAGCGAGTTTTTACGCTTGAAGGATAATTGGGTAAAAGGTGCTGCAACATCGGGTGAAGGCAATTTAAACGTTCAATTGGGGGCTTTCGACTATGCGGAATTAAAACTGGAAAAAGTCCAATTTAGCGAAAAATACGCCAGCCTGGACAACGATCAATACGATGAAACCCTGAGTCTCAACGCGGCTAAGGTCAGTCTGCCAAAATACGCGGTACAATTGGAAGATTTCAAATTTAATCTGCCATTGAAGATCAATCATCATCAGAATTTTGCAGCTGCACAATTTTGTAATAATGGGCTTTACTCCGTTCTTTGCAGAACCCAGTTAAGCTCGGCAACGCTGCAAAAATATCAGAATAATCAGTGGAAAGATTTGGATATGATTGCAGACAATGTCGCTCTCACCTTCAACTTAAATACCTATCCGGAAACCCAAGCTTATCCGGTCGCCTTGGATCTTGATGCGATCATCAGCCCGGCAGAGGATGATAAAAATAGTCCTCTTGGTAATGTAGAAGCAACGGCTCACCTCAATTTAGCCAAAGGCTTAATTGATGAAACCAATGAAGCTGTGTTAAAAATCAAAAACGATACCCCATTCTGGCAATATTTACGTCTCAGCATAAAACCACAGGGCCGTTTGGCTCCAGAGTTTGTCGAAGAAGGTGAAAAATATCAGCTTACCTTTGAGAAAAATGAAAATGGTTATTTGATTAATGGCAAATCTTCTGAAGATTTACGCCAAGAGCGTGAAATGCTCCCAAATGAGAATGCCGATGAGTCTGAGCCTATGGAGGCCGAACCAGCAGAAGCTGAGCCTGCAGCAGAATCACAACCGGCTGAAGTAAAACCCGAAGCAACGCCGGAAACTGCTCCGTCAGAAAAAACGACACCATAACACAGACCTTCAGGGCGGTTATCAACCGCCCTATTTTTTACCCGCAAGTAAAAACCTTGTCACTTTCAATTCGCTTTTAAATCACCATTAATAAAATCAATGAGTTACAATCTATTTTTGAGAAAAATAATAAAATCACCACCGCATTATAATGTCACATTTTATTTTTTAATAACCACCATCTTTATAGCTCTTATTGGAATTTAACGCCCTCGTCCATTGTGCCCTTTACCTCATGGCAAAATCCCCCTACAATGAGCGCCCATTTTGGCCTGCCTGAGGTAGGCTACTGACCTGACATCAGACTAGAGAACAATATGACTTTTAAACCAGAACTCCTTTCCCCAGCCGGCTCCTTAAAAAATATGCGTTATGCCTTTGCTTACGGTGCTGACGCCGTATATGCCGGCCAACCGCGCTATAGCCTGCGGGTGCGTAATAATGAATTTAATCATGCCAATTTAAAAATCGGTATCGATGAAGCCCATGCCTTAGGCAAAAAATTCTATGTGGTAGTCAATATCGCGCCACACAATTCCAAGCTAAAAACCTTTATCAAAGATCTGCAACCGGTGATCGATATGGGGCCAGATGCGCTAATTATGTCCGATCCCGGTTTAATTATGCTGGTACGCGAACATTTTCCAAATATTGATATTCATCTTTCCGTACAGGCGAATGCGGTAAACTGGGCAACGGTAAAATTCTGGAAACAAATGGGGTTAACCCGTGTGATCCTTTCCCGCGAGTTATCCTTAGAAGAAATCGCTGAAATTCGTGAACAGGTACCGGATATCGAAATCGAAATTTTCGTACACGGCGCTCTCTGCATGGCCTATTCCGGTCGTTGCCTACTTTCCGGCTATATTAATAAACGCGATTCCAACCAAGGTACTTGCACCAATGCTTGTCGTTGGGAATATAAAATGGAAGAAGGACGGGTTGATGAAGTGGGTAATATCGTACCGAAAGTCGATCCGGCTCAACAAATTGCCGTAAAAAATGTTGCACCAACCCTAGGCGAAGGCGCGGTGACCGATAAAGTGTTCCTATACACAGAATCACAAAAACCCGATGAACCAATGACAGCCTTTGAAGATGAGCATGGCACTTATTTTATGAATTCGAAGGATTTGCGTGCCGTGCAACATGTGGAAAAACTCAGTCAATTGGGAGTACATTCCCTGAAGATTGAAGGCCGCACCAAATCTTTCTACTATTGCGCACGTACTGCACAGGTGTACCGTAAAGCAATCGATGATGCCGCTGCAGGTAAACCATTCGATGAAAGTTTATTGGATACCTTGGAATCCCTCGCCCACCGCGGCTATACCGAGGGTTTCCTACGTCGCCATACCCACGATGACTATCAAAACTACGATTACGGCTACTCTATTTCCGAACGCCAACAATTTGTTGGCGAATTTACCGGTAAGCGCAATGAACAAGGTATGGCCGAAGTTGCGGTGAAAAATAAATTCCTTCTCGGAGATGAAGTCGAAATGATGACACCAAAAGGCAACATCCTGTTTAAAATCACCAAGATGCTTAATCGGAAAAATGCTGAAGTGGATGCTGCACTAGGTGATGGCCATTTTGTATTCCTTGATGTCCCTGCGGATATCGACCTGGATTACGCGCTACTCATGCGTAATTTGGTCAACACCAACACTCGCAATCCACATCAAAAATAATTTGTTAAAAAAATGTTGCATTTGTTAAAGAAATTTCTATAATGCACGCCATACCTGATTTGTTATTCAACAACTCATAGTATGACTCCAAATATATTTGGCCCTTTCGTGATTGAAAGGGCTTTTTTTTATCTTCTGCTGCTACTTTCTTACTGATATTTCTAATTTCTTGATTTATTCAGAAATATGTCACATTTATTTTTTGTTTTTTATCAACACAAATAAAATCAATGAGTTACAACCAATTTTAAAAGAAATTATAAAAATTTAAAGCGCGTTTTAATGTCACGTTTTACCTCTGTGTACATCAACCGACTTGGATAAAACGCAATACTCAATTGCACAAGCAAGAAATCAAAAACAAAAACGCGTAACCAAGGTTACGCGTTTTGCTCAACGGAAAGCATCCTTCCCTATGCTTTTTTCAAAAACTCCGATTTCAATGAAAACGGTTGACCGTCGATTTTGCAGTCAACATCATGATCGGCATCAACTAAACGAATATTTTTCGCTTTAGTCCCTTTTTTCAATACGATCGATGAGCCTTTCACTTTTAAATCCTTAATTAGGATCACATCATCGCCGTCCTGCAATACATTACCATTGCTATCTTTTACGATAAATTTATCGGTTTGCGCTGCCATATCGGCCTCATTCCATTCATTACCGCAATCCGGGCAGACAAAATTCACACCATCGTGATACACATATTCGCCCTGACATTTCGGGCAATGTGGAGTTTGTTCCATCGTATTTTCCTTCTATTTAAGTATAATGCGCGCGGAGTATAGCAAAAAAGCCCGGTTCTCCCAAACGGGCATCAAGTAAAAGGAAAATTCTATGCAAAAAATAATGCGATATACCTTACTCACCGGTTTATTGTTTGCAGCTTCCGCCGGCGCCCATCAAATCCAAGCGGGCCAAATGCTGCCGCAGGTGGCCGTTAGCGATAAGGGCGAAATAGTGCTAAATAATGCCGATGTAGCCTATCAATCTTGGAGCTCATCGGGGTTGCCGGGCAAAGTGCGTGTTGTGCAACATTTTGCCGCCCGAACCGCCGCGAAGGAAAAAAATCAGGCGTTAGTGGATGCCATTAAGGGGGCTCATTTCAATGCGGCGAAGTATCAAACTACTTCCATTATCAATGCCGATGATGCGGTTATCGGTACCGGTATGTTTGTCACCAGCAGCGCAGAAAAAGGTAAAAAAGAAAACGCCCATAGCCAAGTGGTGTTAGATGCCAAGGGTGCAGTAAAAAAAGCTTGGGGCTTGCGGGAAAAAGACAGCGCAATTATTTTGTTGGATAAAACCGGTAAGGTTCAGTTTGTTAAGGAAGGACAATTGACTGCCGCCGAAGTGCAAGAAGTGATTGAACGTATTAAGCAATTAAGCCAATAATCCAATAAACGGAAATTTCCGCTTATTTTTGCTTCGCCTTGCCTCCGTTGAGTTAGGGGGTTGACGTTTGGACAAGCTGGCGAAATAAAAAGCCTTCCGATTTCGGAAGGCTTTGGCTTTTTAAACGCCCCTTCAATTTCAAGAGTTTTTGCCAAAATGGCATCTAACTCATTGATTTCATTGATATTACTTTAAAAACGAAATTATCTAATGGGCGTAACCGGTCACACAACGATTAATCTGCCTGAATCAACCAACAATTATGGATATGTTTATTGCGTTCAAAATCCAAGGAACGCACTTTGTCGGAAATTTCCAGTGCAGTTAAACCCAATGCGGTTAAACCATCAAAATCCATTTTAAAGCCGCGTTTATTGTTGGAAAACACGATACAGCCATGCGGACGCAAAATGCGTTTTAGATTCTTCATGAGCTTAATGTGATCGCGCTGCACATCCCAACTCTCTTCCATCCGTTTAGAATTGGAGAAGGTTGGCGGATCGATAAAAATTAAATCGAATTGGCGATCACATTTTTCCAACCACTGCAGGCAATCCGCTTGAATCAATTTATGCTGGCGACCTTCTAACCCATTCAGTTGTAAATTTTGATCCGCCCAATTCAAATAGGTATTCGACATGTCCACCGTAGTGGTTGATTTGGCCCCACCTAAGGCGGCATGTACCGTCGCCGAACCGGTGTAGGCAAAGAGATTTAAGAAATCCTTGCCCTTCGCCATTTCTCCGAGCATTTTGCGGGTAAGACGATGATCCAAGAAAAGGCCGGTATCCAAATAATCGGTCAAATTCACCCATAAGTCCGCGTTATATTCGCGCACATAAAAATACTCGCCCTTATTGGCTAATTTCTCATATTGTTGGCTGCCTTTTTGTTTTTGACGCACCTTCAGAATCAATTTATTCGTTTCGACTCCGGTAACCGCTAAGGTTGCTGAGACCGCATCCAATAAGCGCTGGCGGGCTTTGTTTTCATCGATACTTTTAGGCGCCGCATATTCCTGCACCACAATATGATCCTTGTAGCGATCCACCGCCAAATTATATTCGGGTAAATCCGCATCATACAGACGATAGGCTTCAATGCCTTGTTTTTCCGCCCATTTCTGTAATTTCTTGATGTTTTTTTGCAGGCGATTGGCAAAATCCTGCGCAACCTCCGCACTCGGATGGGTAACCGCAAGCGATTCTTCCGCTGAACTTGCATCGTTGCGCTCGCTGATTTGATAATTTTTCTGCACGCACTCTAAGGGGCCATTTTTCGCCTTAAATTGACGGGCTGCACGCATCCGTAAGCAATCCAATAAATTAACTTCGCTACTAAAAATCGATGCCTGCCAACCGCCGAATTGACTTTTTAGACGGCTACCAAATACCGAATAAAGGGCAATTAATGCCGGTGTTGTGCCAAGACGTTCACCATATGGTGGGTTACAAATTACCGTCCCTTGTTGCTGTGGACAAGGATTTTTCAATGCGGCCACATCTCCCTGTTTAAACTGAATCCATTGGGCCACCCCTGCACTTTGGGCATTTTTCTGTGCTTTCTGTAATACCCGATGATCCAAATCGAAACCGTAAAAATGTCCTGCTGGTTGTGTTTCCGCATAGGCTTTAGCTTTTGCTATCGCTTCATTTTTAACCTTTTCCCAAGCCGCTTGATTATGCCCTAGCCAATAATCGAAGCCCCAATGTAAACGATAAAGCTGCGGTGCAATTTGTGCTTCCATCTGCGCGGCTTCAATTAATAGAGTGCCTGAACCACACATTGGGTCAACTAATGGTGTCCCCATTTGCCAACCGGAACGCAACACAATAGCGGCAGCAAGGGTTTCACGTAATGGCGCTTGTCCGCTATCTTGACGATAACCGCGCAAATGTAGCGCATCACCGCTTAAATCCAAGGAAATGATCACCTCTTGACGATTTAAATATACATGGATCCGCACATCCGGATTTTCCTTATCTACGTTAGGGCGAGCCTTGCCGCGACACTCGAAATAATCGACGATGCCATCCTTCACCCGCATTGCACCAAATTGACTATGTCGGATATCCTCGTTAGTGCCGTTAAAATCCACAAAAAAGCTGACTCGCTCATCAAAATAATTAAGCCATTCGATGCCGACAATAATCGCATAGAGATCCAAATCACTGTAAATTTTGCCTTCGCTTATCGGTAATAAAATACGTGAGGCCAAACGTGACCATAGTAGGCTGCGATATAGGGTTTCATCATCGGCCTGGTAATGGACACCGCCCTGTGCCACTCGGCATTGTTCGGCGCCCAGCGAAATAAGTTCGGATTTAAGGAGTTCTTCAAAGCCACGGGCTGTGGTTGCAAATAAGGATTTCATCGGCATTCTCTGCTAATTAAATGGGCGCGGATTATAGCATAGTTTACTTTGAATGCCCGCCTTTCGGCGGACATTAAATCAGCAGGGTTGTTGAAAATTCTGTAGGATACGGGCTGTAAATTCTTTACGCAAATAGAAGCCTAACGGCAAGGTATCAATAATTTGACCATTAGCATCAATGCCTTTAGTGAGCGCTCGGCTATTGGCACCTTTGGGACGCAACTGTAATACTTCACCAATACAGGCGGTAATTTGCTCCAATTTGCCCAACACGATGTAATCCATCAGTTCTTCCCAATCCTGTTTGAGTTGTTGCTCTTCGGTCGGTGATGGCTGCCATAAAATTGGTTGACCAATATGCCGTTCGGCAAGTGGAATATGACGGCTGCCCTCCACCGGGATCCATAATACCTTTGCCAGCTTATAGCGCACATGCGATGTTTGCCAACTTACTCCAAGGGTTTGTAATAAGGGAGCTAAACTCACAAAGGTCGTTTCTAAAGGATAACCTTTTTCATCGATCGGTAAGGTTTTTAATTCAATCCCTAAATGGCAAAAATCCTGCTCTGCTTTACTCCCTGCCGTTGCGCCAAGTGCGGTTTCAAGCAACATACCAACCCATCCCTTATCACGTTTTAAATCGGGCGGTACACAGATATGTAACTCCTCGGCTAGCTCACCAAAGGTTAAGCCGGCAATGGATTGGGCTCTTGCCAATAAGGCTTGTTCGGATTGTGGGATCATGCGTGATATTTCTTTAACAATTTCGGTTTAACGTATTCTACGCCTTTATCCAGATAAGCAATTTTTTCCAATTGCAATAAAAAACGCTTGGCCGGTAAGCCACCACCAAAACCGGTAATTTCGGCTTTTTTACCGAGAACCCGATGACAAGGAATAATAATACTAATCGGATTAGCCCCTACCGCGCCTCCCACTGCTCGCACCGCTTTAGGATTATTGATGCTTTCGGCCAATCCACCGTAACTGGCGGTTTTACCGTAAGGAATCTGACGCAATGCACACCAAATTGCTTGTTGAAAGACCGTACCTTGAGGGGCCAAAGGGATATCCTCAAAGGTTTCTGCTTCGCCGTTAAAATAACGGGTTAAAGCCTCTCGAACTCGTTGAAAAAGCGACAAGTCCTCGCGCAAAATCCAATGGGGGTTGGGCGTAGTTTGCTCCAATTCACAATCCAGATTTGTTAGATTTTCACCATCGGAAAGCATTAATAAACGACCAATCGGAGAATCGTAATAGGTGTAAAAAAGTGTTGGCGTATTTTTCTTGTGAGTCATTTTTTATCCAAAAATAAAAGGCACCCAAACAGGGTGCCTTATTATGCTTGAATGCGCCTCAAATTAGAAACTGTAATTGAGGTTTAAACCATAAAGGTTAGCACTAGCTTTGGATTGATAATCCGCCTGAACTTCAATTAAACCACCGGCTAAACTTTGTTTTTCAGTAAAGTTAAGTTTTTTACCACGTAGATGGGCAAAACCGGCATCAATTGATAAATTCGGCGTGAATTTGTAGGTTGCACCAACGCTATACCATGTGCGATCGGTATCCGGAATAGATGCACTGGCGTGAGTATTTGGTGCAGCCGCTTCATCGTAAGCAATACCGGCACGTAGTGTTAGCTTGTCGTTAACATCATAACTAAAACCTAAGGCTGTACGGGAATTACTACTATATTGTTCTTCCTTATGTAGCGCCACTGAACCATTATCATAGGTTGCATGTAAATTTTTAAAACGTCCCCACTGAGTATATTTATAGCTATAGTGCATCGCTAATTTATCGGTTAACTGATGGAAGCCAGAAAACTCGACATAGCCCGGCAAATGTAGGGTTAAGCCGCCTTCATTCACATAAAATGCTACACCACCGGTGGCTGTACGTTGCAAACTTAATGCTGCACGATCTTTAAAATCAATATCCACTTTTGAATGGTAGGCCAAACCGATACGGTTGCGTTCATTAAATTGATACATCAAACCGGCATTCCAACCGAATCCCCACGCATTCTTATCCTGTAAATGGGTCACTACCGTATCACTTTGTACACCGCTAAATCCGGCCAATGCACCTGCAATACGCGGAGACAATGGCAATACACCAGCACGAGAAGCAGCAATAGCGTTGCTAATTGCATTACTCAACACACCAGCCCGACGCTCAATTTCAGCTCTCGCATAAACCGCATTCACACCAAGACCAACACTAAATCCCTCAGTCACCCGATAAGAACCGCTTAGATTTAAATTGATAGCACTTAAATCCGTGGTACCACCAAACACACCTCCACTATAAGTATGTTCATATTCACTTTTCAGACCAAAGTTTACGTTCATACCGCCACCGACTGCGAATTTGTCGTTGAGTGGCGCAACAAAGTACATATTTGGAATCAGTGAGCCTGGAACTACGCTATTATGGGCTGCAGAAGTTGAGGCCAAGGTATGGCTACCGGTAGGTAAATTCGCCTTCACAGTAATCGGGCCATTCATATGGATACGCGAATCCACATAAACGCCACCGGCAGAAAATTGATTGGTTTTAAACAGACTCATTAATGCTGGGTTAGTCGCAACCACCGACGCATTATCCGCCATTGCAGCTTCACCGGCATAAGCACGGCCAAGACCAACACTAGAAACTTCCGCTAACTGGAAAGCGGCTGCATTTGCACCACCAGCAGCCAATAAGGTAGCTACTGCGAGCAGTGATTTTTTGAATGTTTTCATTGGTTTCCTTAAATAATTATCTTATTAAAAAGCGGCTGAATTCTAATGCCCTAGGGAATCGACCGCTCTTTTATTTGGAATTCTTAAGCTTTTTTCAAGAACTCAGATTTCAGCATGATTTTGCCACAATCTACATTGTGATCACCGTTTACCAGACGGATGTTTTTGAATTTAGTGCCTTTCTTTAACACTTCAGATGAACCTTTTAATTTTAAATCTTTAATTAAAAGCACATCATCACCATCGGATAACAAGTTACCGTTGCTGTCTTTAACAATTAGTTGATCTTCATCGGTTTCAACTGTTTCGTTACCATTCCACTCATTGCCACAATCTGTGGCAAACAAAATTTACAGAATAATGATAAACATATTCGCCTTTACATTTTGGGCAAGCTGGCATTTGATCCATTTCTTTTTCCTTCTTTATCTGATTTAAGCAAAGTATAATGCGCACGGAGTATAACAAAAAAGTGACTATTCGCCAAAAAATGGGCAATTTCACGGAATTTATGAGGTATTTATGAAAAAAATCATGCTTTTGAGCGCTGTGATGGGGAGTTTAATCTCAGTTAATGCATTCGCTCACAATATCCAACCTAGCCAACTTTTAGCGAACGTAACGGTTTCAGATAAGGGCGAAATCACTTTAAATGGCAATGATGTGGCGTATAAACCGTGGGGCTCAACAGCATTGCCAGGCAAAGTACGAGTGATTCAACATATTGCAGGCAGAAGTGCGGCAAAAGAGAAAAATCAAGCGATGATCGAAGCCATCAAAGCCGCTCATTTTAACCAAGCTAAATATCAAACCACGACGATTATTAATGCTGATGATGCTGTTGTGGGCACGGGCATGTTTGTGAAAAGTAGCGCAGAAAAAGGCAAAAAAGAAAATGCCCACAGCCAAGTGATCTTAGATGATAAAAGTGCGGTCAAAAATGCATGGGGATTACGTGAAAAAGACAGCGTGATTATTTTGCTTGATAAAACCGGCAAAGTGCAATTTGTGAAAGAAGGTAAATTGACGGATGATGAAATCAAAGAAGTCATTTCTCGTGCAACAGCGTTAATTGCGAAGTAATAGAGTAATAAGCGGAAGTTGTCTTCCGCTTTTTATCCCTTGAAATCCTTCATTAATTTTCTCAATGTGCCGCAATTTCGTTGAAATTTGCGGCAATGTGTACAGATGGCAAGATGCAAATTGAGCCCAATTTTTTCTTTGGTCATTAATTGTCGTTCTTGAGTATCTGAAATAAGGCGAGTCGCTTGGCGACATTTCATAAAGTCACTCCTTAAAGTTTATGAGATAAGCAGTTTTGAAGTTGTAAGCGGGCACGATAGAGTGTTGTGTGCAAGTTACTTATGGTTAGTTGATTTTCTTGGCAAATTTCTTCAGAAGATAATTCCAAAAATTCTCTCATCATAAAAATCTTGGCTTGTTTGGCGGGTAAGCAAGTTAAGCAAGTTTCAAAAATCAGCCAAAACTCTTCGGAATAGACCGCACTTTCGCTCTGTTCAAGATCAAGAGGGGAATGTTCAGCTTTCCAGTGTCCACCTTCATCAAAGAAATGATTGGTTTGTTCTTCATCTTCCATTTCGGTTTCCAGTACAAATTTGCCTTTCTGACGAAGAAAATCGATGATTTTATTTTTTAAGATAGCAAAGACCCAGGTCTTAAATGCCGATTGTCGTTTAAATTGCTCAAGATGGTTAAATGCACTTAAAAAACTCTCTTGCACTAAATCTTCAGCTAATACAGCATTGCCCACCTGTAATGTGGCAAATTTCAGCATTTGCTCTCTAATTTGTGTCAGTTCTTTATCGGAAATTCCGGTTTCCATATTTTTTCCTTGGAAAATGTGTAAGAAAAAGGTTCCTTATCCGTCTAATGATGATGAAAGGGGAAGACCTTTCTAGATAACGTTAATTATTCACAAATTAAGGAAGATTCAAAATGAAAAATATTACTGCAAAAACAACCTTTACTGCTATTGCTGCACTTTTCTTCGCAACCAGTCTTTATGCGACCGATATGAAATCTAATGAAATGTCGATGGCAAAAGATCCCATGCCGATGACAAAAGACGCTATGCCAATGCAAAACGACAAAATGGCATCTGATGGAATGATGAAATCTCATGATATGAAATCTCACGACATGAAAATGGATAATATGAAATCAGAAGGCATGAAATCTGATGATATGAAAACAAAAGAAATAAAAGCAAAAGAAATGAAGAAAAAAGCAAAAACAATGGAGACCCCAAAAATGTAATGCTTTCTTCTTAAAAGAAAAACTGCGGTCAAATTGACCGCAGTTTTTGTATCAAAGTGAGATTATTGTTTACGCCACGTCGTGCCGTTAGCACCATCTTCTAACACGATACCCATTGCCGTAAGTTCATTACGTGCCGCATCCGCAGCAGCCCAATCTTTAGCTGCACGAGCTTCGTTGCGTTGTTTGATAAGCGCTTCAATTTTTGCGACTTCATTATCGTCAGAGCCAGCTTGTAAGAATTTTTCTGGATCTTGTTGAAGTAAACCTAAGATACCTGCTAATTCACGTAAACGAGCCGCGAGACCATTGGCTTTTTCGGCACCTTCAGTTTTCAATTTATTGATTTCATGTGCCATTTCAAATAAGACAGAAAGGGCATTCGGAGTGCAAATGCATTCCCGATAATCCCCTGCTGTTCCGACCAGTTTTTAGGGATTCTTTGGCGCCTTTTAGCAAACATGCTAGAATGCGCCGTCTTTTATTTAAATTGAGGAAAACATTATGTCGGTACAATGCAAAGCAGAAGAATCTCTAACCTGCAGCTGCGTCGATGTTGGCACCATTATTGATGGTTCTGATTGCTGCGTAGTCATTGATCAAGTTTATGCAAACGAGGCAGATGCCCAAGCCGCCTTGGCTAAGTTCACCGAAAAAGCCCGCAAAACCGAAAGCGAGCCTTGCCAAATCCAAAGTGCAATCAATCCGGTGGAAGGCGGAGTGCAATTAAAAGCTAACTTTACCTTTAGTTGCCAAGCTGAAGCTATGATCTTCGAATTAGCCAACCGTTAAAATACATTCTCTATTTTGACCGCATCTTCAGATAACTGAGATGCGGTTATTTTTTCTAAAATTGCGCGGTAAAATTAATCGCAAACGTTTGCGCAACCTGATACAATCAGCCCCGTTTTTTACAACTACAAAGGAAAACCCCGTGAGCACATCATTAAGCTATAAAGATGCCGGTGTCGACATCAACGCCGGTAATGAATTGGTTGAACGTATTAAACCTCATGTCAAACGCACTACCCGTCCGGAAGTTATTGGCGGATTAGGCGGGTTTGGCGCCCTTTGTGCCATTCCCGGTAAATACAAAGAGCCGATTTTAGTTTCAGGTACTGATGGGGTTGGCACTAAATTACGTTTAGCAATCGATCTGAAAAAACACGATACTATCGGCATTGACCTAGTCGCGATGTGTGTTAACGATTTAGTCGTTCAAGGTGCTGAGCCTTTATTCTTCTTGGATTATTACGCTACCGGAAAACTGGATGTGGATGTCGCATCCGATGTCGTAAAAGGCATTGCTGAAGGTTGCATTCAATCGGGATGCGCATTGGTGGGTGGTGAAACTGCTGAAATGCCGGGCATGTATCATGCTGGTGACTATGATTTAGCCGGTTTCTGTGTTGGTGTAGTAGAAAAATCCCAAATTATTGATGGCAGTCAAGTAAAAGCTGATGATGCATTGATCGCACTTGCTTCTAGCGGACCTCATTCCAACGGTTATTCTTTAATTCGTAAAGTGATTGAAGTCTCTGGCGTAAATCCGGCAGAAGAACAATTAGCCGGCTATCCGCTAAGCGAGCAATTATTAGCCCCAACTAAAATCTATGTAAAATCGATTTTAGCATTAATCAAACAGGTAAATGTACACGCCATCGCCCACTTAACTGGCGGCGGTTTCTGGGAAAATATTCCGCGTGTATTACCTAAATCCGCCAAAGCGGTTATTGATGAAAAAAGCTGGCAATGGGCACCTGTATTCAACTGGTTACAGGAAAAAGGCAATATCGATCGCTATGAAATGTACCGCACCTTTAACTGTGGCGTAGGAATGGTTATCGCATTACCACAAGAAGATGTAGAAACTGCCTTAGCTATCTTAAAACAATCGGGTGAAACCGCTTGGGTAATCGGCAGTATTGAAAGTGCCCAAGAAAATGATGCACAAGTCATTATTAAATAATTGAGCTTTACTATCAGCTTAGATTGTTGTCATTTCACAACGAAAAAAGCCATAACGCTGAAAGATTAAAAAAGTTAAATAAAAAAAGCGATACTCAAGGTATCGCTTTTTTTATACTAATATGATTTAAAAACGGTAACCTAAACCCACAAAATAGATTGTTGGGTCAAGTTTTACTGAGACCGTATGGTGTTGACCAGATAAATCAAAACTTGCTTTGCTTTTAATTTTGGCGTACCACACAGCAGCATTGAGATAAAGATTCTCAGCAAGTTTAATATCCATACCGGCATTCACAATCGGACCAAATGAATCTTTCAATTTCAGATTAGATACACCATCGAGCTTGGCTTTTTCACTGAAAAATGTGGTGTAGTTAATCCCTGCACCAACATAAGGACGAACTTTAGCATCCTTATCGAACAAATAATATTGTGCATACAAACTTGGTGGCAAATGTTTAGTTTTACCTACTAAATTAGAACCTAACTTGATTTCATGGCTAAACGGTGTCGCCGCAAGCAATTCCACACCAATATTATCGGTGAACATATAAGTGCCGGTTAAACCCAATTGAGTATTATTGTTCACTTTAAATTTAAAGACATCGCTGTCGGTTCGAGTATGTGTATCCACAAGAATGGCACCACCTCTAACAACGACATCACCTGCCTGATGCGCATT
This sequence comes from Haemophilus pittmaniae, assembly GCF_900186995.1. Taxonomy (NCBI): domain Bacteria; kingdom Pseudomonadati; phylum Pseudomonadota; class Gammaproteobacteria; order Pasteurellales; family Pasteurellaceae; genus Parahaemophilus; species Parahaemophilus pittmaniae. The sequence goes on along the minus strand of NZ_LT906463.1, from coordinate 1,380,092 downwards.
TGTAAAACCAGCTAGTAATGCAGCGCTTAACCCCAACGCTAATACTGTTTTTTTCATTTTTGACTCCTTAAGTTATTTTCTTTTAGATATAACATTCCATCTCAAGTTATATCTTTATACAAAATACCTATTTTTTAGTATAAAAAATGTGATCATCATCAATTTTTTAAAAATCCATTTAAATCCATTTTCGATCTAGATCAATTTTTCGTATTTTTAGTTTTTTAAACACAAAACTTGTATAATCACTCCACTTTTTTATCAAGAAAACACTATGCAAATGAACTTTACACAAATTTTCCAAGACTCGATTAATTTTGTTCGCAATCAACAAAAAACCTTTATCACCTACAGCTTGCTACTATTTGCTGCATTATTGATCTGCTGGGGGCTCGATAGCCTATTTAACCAAGCCCTGTTTTCCAATAATGTCTCGCCACAACAGGCCATTACCGTCATAGCCGAACACTGGCAAGAATACCTAGCTATCTATCTTGTCAAGCAACTATTACTAATTCTTGTCAGTACAGCAGGCCTGGCAGCGGTGTATTTAATTAGCGTCGACAAGCCCGCTGATCCGGCCTCAGCTTTTAGCTTGGCAGCAAAACGCGTTATCGGTGTACTATTGTTAGATATTGTGATTACTCTGCCATTTAGTCTCGGTATAGCATCTATGTATACTATTGGTACGACCAATAGCCCGATTCCTTTTTTCGCGCTGCTTATGTTCTGTTTCGGAGTATTTCTGTTTATCCGCCTAAATTTGGCCTCACTCCATTATGTTGTAAGTAATGATGGGATTTTGGCCAGCTTACAAAAAGTGTGGGTTGCAGGCATTGGCAATAACTGGCAATTAGTGATTTATGCGCTATGTATTTATTTAGTCTTACCATTACTCGGTATGCCATTAACCTTAGTCAGTGGTAATCTTGGTCAGGTACTTAGTGCCTTAGCTGGTGGTATGATTAATATTTTTGGGGTGGTCTTTAGCTACCGCTTCTATTCGTTATTTATCAAGGAATAATATGAAACAGCTGTTGGAATTTATCCCTCTCATTCTCTTTTTTATTACCTACAAACTCTCTGGCGTACGAGATGCGGCGATTGTACTGGTAGTCGCCACTATCGTGCAGATGATTGTGTTAAAAGTTAAATACGGCAAGATCGAAAAGCAGCAGCTATTTATTAGCGCCGCCGTGGTATTTTTCGGTTTACTCACAGCCTATTTCAATGAAATCAAATATTTGCAATGGAAAGTAACCATCATCAATGCCCTGTTTGCGATTGTCCTGTTAGTGGCCCAATTCCAATTTAAAACCCCTTTAGTAAAAAAATTATTGGGTAAAGAAATCCAACTCCCGGAAGCAGTTTGGAATAAATTGAATTTAGGTTGGGCAGTGTTCTTTATTTTTTGTATGCTGGTAAATATTTATATCAGCCAAAATATGTCGGAAGAGGCTTGGGTTGACTTCAAATCCTTTGGTTTATTGGCGATGACCTTTGCCGCGACGATTGCCAGTGGGGCTTATATCTATCGCTATTTGCCCAAAGATGATCAGAAAAACGATGGAGAAAAATAATGTCTTCAAATTTTATTGATAAAGAAGGGCGTCAATCCAAAGGCGTATTATTATTACGGACATTGGCAATGCCTTCCGATACCAACGCCAACGGCGACATTTTTGGTGGTTGGATTATGTCGCAAATGGATATGGGAGGGGCTATTTTAGCTAAGGAAATCGCCCATGGACGCGTGGTGACGGTTGCCGTTGAAAGTATGAACTTCATCAAACCAATCGCCGTCGGCGACGTAGTCTGTTGCTATGGTCGCTGCCTAAGCGTGGGGCGTTCCTCGATAAAGATCAAGGTTGAAGTATGGGTGAAAAAAGTTGCTAGTGAACCAATTGGCGAACGTTATTGCGTTACCGAGGCCGTTTTTACTTTTGTAGCCGTAGGAAAAGATGGAAAATCCCGTACCATTCCACGCGAAAACAATCTTGAATTAGAACGCGCCTTAAATACTATTGAAGAATTACAATTAAGTTGCTAACAGGAGAAACTATGTATTACGTAATTTTTGCTCAGGATATTCCCGGTACCTTAGAAAAACGCCTTGCCGTACGCGAACAGCATCTTGCCCGTTTAAAACAATTACAGGCGGAAGGACGCTTATTAACAGCGGGTCCAAATCCGGCAATTGACGATGAAAATCCAGGTGAGGCCGGTTTTACCGGTTCTACTGTGATTGCTCAATTCGATAGCCTATTAGCGGCAAAAGATTGGGCGGCGCAAGATCCTTATGTAGAAGCCGGTGTTTACGGCGATGTGATAGTGAAGCCCTTCAAAAAAGTTTTCTAATCCCAGCGAACTCTAAGCCAAAAGACGGATCAAAAGTCCGTCTTTCTTTATATTGGAATCCCCTATGCGAGCACTTAAACACACCACAATTTCATTATTTATGTTAACCGTACTTTCCACCACGGTATCGGCTAATACTCATTCCCATAAGGGAAAAAATGAAACTCCTCCGCAAATTAATCTTGTAGAAGAACAGGCAAAATGGGCGCAACAACAGCACGCTCAAGCCTTAAACCTTATCGAGCAACGTGCCACTTTCCTACAACTTGAAGCCTTACTTAGAAGTGCAATTAAAAGTGATAATGTGGCCAATAACGCTCAGTTATACCTTGCGCTGATTGATTCACTCAAAGGCTATCCATTACATACCGATGCAATGGCTACGTATTTGGAGGCGCGTGTAAAAACTGTCAAACGCGATACGCCTCGTGAAGAGGTCAATGCACTGCGAGCGGAAATCGAACAATTTATTCAGCAAAACGCCACTCATTTTCTACGTGGAAAATTAGAGCAAAGTATTTTTACTCTATTAAGTAATGCTGAGGATATCCAAGCTCTCGCCCAGCAAACACCGAGAAATCTAGAAACTCAAATTGCCGTACTGACCGCCCAATACCAAATGGAAGCAGCGAATCCGCCTCCAACAAAAGATGCTCAACCCAACGATAAAAATAAATCCACTATTTTGTCCGATTATGCACAACTGTGGCTCAATAACGCCGAACTACCTAATGACGCCCAATTATGGTCAGCCTGGTATTCGCAAGGTGGGCGCACAGCAGAGAAGATTTATCAGAAAGCGGAAATGCTCTTTGGCCAAAATGATACTAAAGGTTTAGAAATATTGGCCAATGAATTAGGAAAAATTGATGGCGCCCAAGAAGAGGGACAAGTAGCCGCGAATTTAGCGCTTTATCAGGATCTGTTAAAAAACCCGGCAAATCTGAAAACCTTGGCAGAGAAACTCCCACTTATTGATGGTAATACAAACAAAATCATCAACAAATTTGCACTGGTTCAGGGCTTTGCTCGTTATTTACGTACCATTCAAGAAAATATAAATGAGCCTACCTTCGCCACTTACGAGCAATGGGCAAAGGATTGGCAATTAAATGAAGCTGAACTACGTGATTGGAAAATTGCCTTTATTAGCCGTTTCTTTGATAACGAAAGTCCCAATTTCGTGCAATGGCGCGATCAGGAACTCCTCAAACTGAATGCTGATAACCTCCTTGAACGCCGTTTGCGCACCGCTATTTGGCAACAAACGGATTTACTTTTGTGGTTAAATTCGCTTTCCGATGAGGCAAAACAAAAGCAAGAATGGCGTTATTGGATGGCAAAAACCATCGCACAAGCCTCCGCTAAAGATGCCGAGCAGCGTTTAGAAGTTCTATCGCACGAACGCGGTTTTTATCCGATGCTCGCTGCAACAAAATTAGGACGCAGCTACAAACCGGAGATGCCTACAATTGCTCAAATACCTAATATTCAACAACAATATGCGCCACAATTAGCGGAAATTGCTGAATTGCGTCAATTGGAGCGCTTAGGCGCAGCTAAACAACGTTGGCGTTTTCTATTAGAAAAATTACCACAAGAACAACAACTAGCCTTAAGCCAATATGCCAATGCACAAAATTGGTTTGAGCTGGGGGTGGATGCTTCAATTATTGCCAAGGCATGGAACTACATCGAATTACGTTTACCAAATGCCTACAGCCATTATTTTGATATTGCCCTCAACAATCTCACCACAGATACCAAGGCTCATGTCAGCAAAACCTTTGCGATGGCGATTGCCCGCCAAGAAAGTGCCTGGAATCCAATGGCGCAATCCTCCGCGAATGCATGTGGATTAATGCAATTGTTGCCAAGTACTGCGGAAAAAACTGCGGAAAATCAACAACTCCCTTATAACGGTGGAACAGATTTATTCAAGCCACTCAATAATATTTTGCTCGGTACAGCACACCTCAATGAGCTAAATGCCAAATATCCTAATAACCGTATTTTGATCGCCTCAGCTTACAATGCCGGCGCAAGCCGTGTAGAAAGATGGTTGGCAAGAGCGAATGGCAAACTAGCGATGGATGAATTTATTGCTTCTATTCCATTCTTTGAAACGCGCGGTTATGTACAAAACGTTCTAACTTATGATTTTTACTACCAAAATCTGCAAAACAAAGAAAAATTACAAACCTTTAGCCAAGAGGAATACGATCGGCTATACTAGGCGCACTAGTTTAATAGTATAGGATTGCTGTTATGTATATTAGCCGTAATTTAGATCAATGGAATACCTTCCTCAATTTATTGCAAACCGCATGTGAGCAAGGTAAAACGCAGGAATTTCTGACATTATTACTGACCGCCGATGAACGCGATGCGGTCGGGTTACGGCTACAGATCGTTGCCCAATTATTGGACAAAAACCTTTCCCAACGGGAAATCCAACAAAATCTGTCCACCAGTGCGGCCACTATTACACGTGGTTCCAATATGCTCAAAACGATGGATAGCGATTTTCTTGCTTGGGTAAAACATCATCTCGATGCACAAAATTAATATAAAAAGCCTATTGCGCCTGCTCTCCCTTGCTTGGTGGCGGGCCAATTGGTCCCGCCTTTTGTTACGGCTATTTGCCGCCCTCTTTGCATTAGGGCTCATTTTTCGCTTTGTGCCAATCCCATTTTCTGCCTACATGGTGCAACAAAAAATCGATCATTTGTTTAGCGGAGATTGGCGCTATCAAGTGAACTATTCTTGGGTGCCACTCTCACAAATCTCCCCCAATATGCAATTAGCGGTAATTGCTGCCGAAGATCAAAAATTTCCACAACACTGGGGATTTGATTTCAATGCCATTGAAAAAGCCTTACGTCATAATGAAAAAAGCAAACGAATTCGTGGCGGCTCCACCATTAGCCAACAAACCGCCAAAAATTTATTGTTGTGGCATGGCCAAAGCTGGCTACGCAAAGGCTTAGAAGTACCGGCTACCATGATGTTAGAGGGATTATGGTCAAAGGAACGAATTTTAGAGGTTTATCTAAACATTGCCGAATTCGGTGATGGGATCTTCGGAGTCGAAGCGGCCAGTCGCTATTATTTCCAAAAGCCCGCTAAAAACCTAAGTGCCTCGGAAGCCGCATTACTCGCAGCAGTATTGCCCAATCCCCACATTTACAAAGTAAATCGCCCATCGGCTTTGGTCACGAAAAGACAACATTGGATCCAAAACCAAATGCGCCAATTGGGCCAGAGCTATCTCAAGCAACTCTAAACGCCCCCTGTATTTTAAAAGTTTTTGCCAAAATCAATCATAACTCATTGATTTTATTAGCATTCACTAAAAATTTAGATTTTTATTCGAATTCTCACCGGTTAGCCCTGCAAAGCCGAATAAATCCACAAAAATCATCAACTTTATGCTATAATCCGCCGCAATTTTCTGATCAAAAAAGGAATACAAATGACGGATTCAATCCATTCCTCTATTACCCCGGTCAATATTGAAGAAGAACTAAAATCTTCCTACCTTGACTACGCCATGTCGGTGATTGTTGGGCGTGCTTTGCCTGATGTGCGTGACGGTTTAAAACCGGTGCATCGACGTGTGCTTTTCTCCATGGATCAATCCGGTATTACTGCCGGCAAAAAATATGTGAAATCTGCCCGTGTGGTGGGTGATGTAATCGGTAAATATCACCCGCACGGTGATTCTGCGGTGTATGACACCATTGTGCGTATGGCACAGCCGTTCTCATTGCGCTACATGTTGGTCGATGGGCAAGGTAACTTCGGTTCAATCGACGGTGACGCACCTGCGGCAATGCGTTATACCGAAGTCCGTATGCAAAAAATCACCCAAGCGCTATTGACCGATTTGGATAAAGAAACCGTGAATTTCTCGCCAAACTATGATGGCGAATTAATGATTCCGGATGTATTACCAACCCGAATTCCTGCACTTTTAGCAAACGGTTCTTCCGGTATTGCGGTGGGGATGGCAACCAACATTCCACCCCACAACTTAAATGAAGTGTTAGATGGCTGCTTGGCTTATATTGATAACGAAAACATCACCATTGATGAGTTAATGCAATATATTCCTGGCCCAGACTTCCCGACAGCGGCATTAATTAATGGCCGTAAAGGGATTGAAGAAGCTTATCGCACCGGTCGCGGCAAAGTGTATGTTCGCGCTCGCGCTAGCGTAGAAACCACAGATAAAGGCAAAGAGCAAATTATTGTGACTGAATTGCCTTATCAAGTGAACAAAGCCAAATTAGTAGAAAAAATTGCTGAGCTTATCAAAGATAAAAAAATCGAAGGTATCAGCAATATTATCGACCTTTCTAACAAAGAAGGGATCCGCATTGAAATCGACATTAAACGTGATGCGGTGGGCGAAGTAGTTTTAAATCACCTTTATGCTCTTACCCAAATGCAGGTGACCTTCGGGATCAACATGGTGGCCTTAGATCACGGTCAACCACGTTTATTCAACTTAAAACAAATCATTGAAGCCTTTGTGATGCACCGCCGCGAAGTAGTGATTCGCCGTTCTTTATTTGAATTGCGTAAAGCCCGCGAGCGTACCCATATTTTAGAAGGTTTAGCGGTTGCAACATCAAATATCGATGAAATCATCGATATCATCCGCCAATCGAAAGAGCGTAAAGAAGCGGCAGAAAAATTAATCTCTCGTCCTTGGAAACTGAATAACGAAATTTTAGGTTTGCTTGATGCAGCGGCACGTCCGGCTGAATTGGCTGCTGAATTTGGTATTAAAGGTTCTGATTACTATCTTTCTCCAGAACAAGTTGATGCAATCTTAGAACTTCGCTTGCACCGTTTAACTGGTCTTGCTACCGAAGAAGTAATCAATGAATACAAAGAGTTATTGGTTAAAATTGCAGAACTTCTCCACATCATCAACAGCCCTGAACGCTTGATGGAAGTGATTCGTGAAGAGCTTGAACAAGTACGTGCACAATTCGCGGATGAACGTCATACTGAAATTACTGCGGCTTCCGGTGATATTGATTTAGAAGATTTAATTGCTCAAGAAGATGTAGTAGTGACCCTTTCTCACGAAGGTTATGTGAAATATCAACCGCTTACCGACTACGAAGCACAACGTCGTGGTGGTAAAGGTAAATCTGCAACGAAGATGAAAGATGAAGACTTCATCGAAAAACTCTTAGTGGCGAATACTCACGATACGATTCTCTGCTTCTCTAGCCGAGGCCGATTATATTGGTTGAAAGTCTATCAATTACCACAAGCTAGCCGTGGCGCGCGTGGTCGTCCGATTGTAAATATTCTACCGTTACAAGAAAATGAGCGTATCACTGCAATCCTACCAATCTCTGCTTATGAAGAAGATAAATTCGTCATCATGGCAACGGCCGGCGGTATTGTGAAGAAAATTGCACTAACCGAATTCAGCCGTCCACGTTCAAGCGGTATCATCGCTTTGAACTTGCGTGATGAAGATGAATTAATCGGCGTGGATATTACCGATGGTTCTAACGAAATCATGTTGTTCTCTTCGCAAGGTCGCGTAGTACGTTTCGCGGAAAGTGCAGTCCGTGCAATGGGTCGTTTAGCAACGGGTGTACGCGGTATTAAACTTGCCCTCACCAACGACATCGCTGACGATGAAAATGCGGTCGAAATTGAAGAGGTTTCCGATGATAATGCAGAAGAAACCCTCGACCTCAACATCGATAAAGTGGTTTCCTTAGTTGTGCCGAAAAATGACGGCGCAATCCTTACCGCAACGCAAAACGGCTACGGTAAACGTACCCAATTAAGCGAGTACCCAACCAAATCCCGTAATACTAAAGGGGTGATTTCGATTAAAGTGAGCGAACGTAACGGTAAAGTCGTTGCGGCAACACAAGTAGAAGAAACCGACCAAATTATGCTTATTACCGATGCCGGTACTCTTGTACGTACTCGTGTCAGTGAAGTCGGCATCATTGGCCGTAACACTCAAGGGGTTCGTTTAATTCGCACCGCTGAAGATGAGCACGTAGTCAGTCTTGAACGGGTTTGTGATGTAGATGATGAGGATGAAGGCACGGAAGATGTGACTTCTGAAGAATAAAGCCATTTCCCATAAACAAACAGCCCGGCGCTTTAAAACGCTGGGCTGTTTTTTATCGTTTTGCCGAAAATACATTGTAACCCATTGATTTTATTAGAAGTCCTTTTAAAACCCTATTGAAAGGCCGAATAAACTCAAATTATTCTGCCTCTTCCAGTTCATCGGCCATTGCCGCTAAGATTTCTCGGGTTAAATAAGCCAATGAACGATAAAACGGCAATGTCGCATAGGTTTCTACTTGGGTTAAGAATTTCGCAGCACAAGGCAACAGAAAATCCCCAAATAAATCCTGCTGGGCTGAAAGGGATTCAGTGTTATCTTCCAACCAAGAGGCCGTAAGTAATAACAAGGCGAAATGATCCACGTTTTCTGCTTCCGGTACATTACGAGCATTACGAAAATCCACAAAACGTTGCACATCCATATCGTAGCTTGAAATGGCTGTAGGTACGTTCCCTTCTGCTCCGAACAATTTTTGATACTCGCGATCAAGCAACGTCAAATCAATTTTCATCTGCAAATTATCTATGGCCGCTTCACTTTCCTTGTCCGTAGAAAGTGCCCATACTTGGCTTAAGCCCTGTTGTTGTAACCAACCAAACACCCCACTCAAAATTGGATCCGTGGGACTACGATAAAATAAATTGCCGAATAAGCGGCTAATTAAAGAGAAATTATTGACTTGAGTTTCTGACATCCGTTGCTTTCCTATAATTGTGCTCACTATTGAGCTAAAAGTGCGGTTAATTTTGCCGTTGTTTTTTCAGCAGCTTCGTCAAGCATCGCCTGGCGGGCTGCATCATCGATAATGTGAATATCTCCGAACAGCGTGTAATCCACATTTTCAATACCACAATAATTAAATAAACCATTAACCAAACAATGATTAAGGGATTTATCAACGCCAAATTCTTGGTATTGCGCCACGCTGCTACCAATGGTGATAAATTGCTGCATTGCTTTACCGTGAATAAGGCCTTTGGACTCACCATTCTCCGTTTTATAGGCAAAACCATGCGTGAGTACGCGGTCTAAATAGCCTTTTAGCATCGCCGGAAAGCCCATCCACCACAACGGATAAACCATCGTAATCAAATCCGCTTGGCGAATAAACTCATGTTCCTGCTGGATTTCTGCCGGAATAATACCTTTATTGGCCGATTGTAATTCTTCAAAGGAAATAATCGGGTTAAATTCCATCGTGTACAGATCACGTAAATGGGTTTCAACACCAAGTTGTTGGCTTGCTTTTACAATGCGTTCCACGATTGCACGACCAAAACTTTTTTGGCTATTAGGATGTGCAAAAATAATTAAATGATTCATTCTGCCACCTTTTTAACTAACAATGTGATGCCATCAACGCGTTCTACCACCACAAGATCATTCACCGTTAAATGCTCACCTTGAATACGCCATGTGGTGTCGCCAAAGGCACCGCGACCAATACCGTTAGAACCAATTTCTAACACCGTTCCTTTTTTACCTAACAAAGTATGATCCCGTTGGTTTAAGGTTGTACGAGATTGATCCTGATTATCTTTGCTATGTTGGTATTTCCACCAAAGCAACGAGAATATAATCGCTAAAATCGCATAAAACACGGCTAAAACGGTTAAGGATAGCCCCGGTACTAACGCCATCACGCCAGCAGCCACAATCGCGGCTAAGCCCCACCATAATAAAAATACGCCGGGTACGAGGGTTTCAGCAATTAACAATACAAAACCTAATACCAACCAATGCCACACCGACCAGGTTGTTAGCCAATCTGCCATATCAACTCCTTGAGAGAAAAAGTGCGGTCATTTTTAACCGCACTTTAGGAAATTACGCTTTTTTGTCGCCTTTTAACAGTTCGGCAATGCCCGCTACCGAGCCGATTAAATTGCCAGCTTCAAGCGGCATCATCACCACTTTGCTGTTCGGTGAACCACCGATTTGTTTTAAGGCTTCCGTGTATTTTTGTGCGATAAAGTAATTGATCGCTTTGGTATCACCACTAGCAATTGCTTCTGACACCATTTGAGTTGCTTTCGCTTCCGCTTCCGCTGCACGTTCACGTGCTTCTGCTTGTAAGAAGGCTTCTTGACGTTCCCCTTCCGCTTTCAGAATACGGGCTTGTTTTTCCCCTTCTGCACGTAGAATTTCCGCCTGACGAATACCTTCCGCTTCCAAGACTTCCGCACGTTTATTACGTTCTGCCTTCATTTGCGCATTCATGGAATCAATCAATTCACGTGGTGGACGCACATCACGAATTTCAATACGGGTAACTTTAATCCCCCAAGGATTGGTCGCTTCATCCACAATAGCCAACAAACGACCGTTAATGGAGTCACGTTGGGAAAGCATTTCATCCAATTCCATCGAACCTAATACGGTACGAATATTAGTCATGGTTAAATTGATAATCGCCTGTTCTAAATGATTCACCTCATAAGCCGCGCTACGGGCATCAATCACCTGTACGAAACAGACCGCATCAATAGATACGTTGGCGTTATCCTTAGAAATGACTTCTTGTGATGGAATATCTAATACCTGTTCCATCATATTGATCTTACGGCCAACACGATCCACAAATGGTACAACGAAGTTTAAGCCCGGCATTAAGGTGTGGGTATAACGCCCAAAACGCTCAATCGTCCAGTTATAACCTTGCGGTACGGTTTTTAGGGTGGAAAATAACACTACAATAGCTAACACAATAAACACTATTGCAGCAATTGATAAACCTTCCATAGGTTGCTCCTTAGTTAAATAAAAAATCCCTGAGAGTCTATCAAATCAACGGGCCTGTTGTATATATCGATATCCCTCATTTTCTTTAATAAATTCAAAAACATGAGTAATGCAATCGGGTATATCTTCGTCCCGATGGGAAACAAATAAAAGCTGCGTCTGGCTATTCATCGCTAATTGATCGACAAACTGGCGTACCAATTTTCGATTAAGCCCGTCCAATCCCTGAAATGGCTCATCCAAAATCAATACCGGTGGATGTTTTACCATTGCCCGTAGGATCAGCAATAAACGTTGCTGTCCCCATGAAAGTGAACGAAATGGTGCTTTTGCTAAATCTCCCAAATGCACCCGCTGTAGCCATTGCATGGCCTTTAAACGTAATGCATCTGGTACTTTGCAATATACGCCAATACTATCGAAAAAGCCGGAAAGTACCACATCCAATGCGGAGCAATTCACCCGATAATCCATGTGCAACTGACTACCGACACAACCGATTTTTTGCTTAATTTCCCAAACGGTTTCACCACTTCCCCGCTGCCGACCAAAAATTTCCACCTGATTGGAAAAGGCTTGCGGATTATCGCCATTAATCAAGGAAAGCAAGGTTGATTTCCCCGCACCATTCGGACCTTTAATCCACCAATGCTGACCGGCTTCCACCGTCCAATTTAAATGACTCAAAATAGCCTTACCAGAATAACTCACAGTCACATCGCGCAGCACAAAATAAGGAGAGAATGGCGCACCTTCTAAAGGCGCCGCAGGCGTAGGCAATTCCACATTTGCTGCATTTTCCGCATACACTAATTGGTGATACAGGCTTTGCGCCTCAATCGCCGCACGCTCATCGGCTAAAATTAGCATCAATTTGTCTAACAAGGCCAAATGATCCGCCTGTGGCGGAATATCGGCAAGACGATTCACAATTAATACTATCGCACATTGTTCGGTCAGTCGCCCCAACAATTCAGTCCATGCAGCAACCGAAGCTTGGTCTAAACCTTCAAAAGGTTCATCCAACACCAACAAATCCGGTTTATCCATTAATGCACGAGCCAATAATACCTTGCGACTTTCTCCGGTAGATAATTTGATAAAAAACCGATCAAGTAAGGGTTCAATCGCCAATTGTTGAGCCACTTCCTGGGCGCGAACAAGATCGCCTTGCTCACCTAAAATAACCTCTAATGCAGTTTGCCCAAAAAATTCTGGTGCCACATCGTCGTTGCGCAATGCTTTTAACGTCTCCTCTAGACGTGCACGTTGTTTTTCAAAGGAAAAACTACGCACACAAGCAAAGCCGTTTTGATAGCAGCCTTCGCTTAATTCCAATTCACCGCACAGCGCCTGCGCAAAAGCACTTTTGCCACTACCATTGCCACCAACTACAGCCCAATATTGGCCTTTTTCAAGGGTAAATTGCGGTAACGATAATTGTCGATGTTGGGAAAGTGCAAAAACCGCATCCTTGATTATTAATGTTGCCTTTTCTGCCGTCATAAAACGCCCCTTCAAAAACTAAAGTTTTTCTTAAAACAAACGCTAAGCCATTGATTTTATTAGCATTGATTAAAAAAATATAAAAAGGGCGGGATTATCCCGCCCTGATTGCTATATCAACTTAAGCTTGTGCTTTTTTACGCTCTTCTTCCATACAAACCGCCGCAGTAAATAATACGTCAGTTGAGGAGTTTAGTGCTGTTTCCGTGGAGTCTTGCAAAATACCGATAACAAAACCTACACCGATCATTTGTGCCGCAATATCGTCGGAAACCCCGAATAAGCTACAGGCTAACGGAATTAACAATAATGAACCGCCCGCAACACCGGAAGCACCACATGCGCAAAGAGCTGCCACAACACTTAACAATAAGGCGCTCAAGAAAGAGACTTCTATACCAAGTGTATGCACCGCGGCTAGGGTCAATACAGTAATAGTAATTGCTGCCCCCGCCATATTGATGTTGGCACCCAACGGAATCGCTACAGAATAGGTTTCTTCATCAAGATTCAAACGTTTTGCAAGTTCAATGTTCACCGGAATATTGGCTGCAGAACTACGGGTAAAGAAGGCCATTACGCCACTTTCACGCACACAGGTCCAGACCAATGGATACGGGTTGCGACGAATTTTCCAGAAAACTAACAGTGGGTTGACGACAAATGCCACAAAGAACATTGAACCAAGCAATACCGCAAGTAAATGCACATAACCGGCCAACGCACTCAAACCTTTATCGGCAAAAATTTGTGCCACTAAACCAAATACACCGAATGGTGCAAATGCAATGATGATGTAAACGATTTTAGAAATTGCTTCGGCAAAATCATTAACGATCTGTTTGGTCGTCTCCGCTGCATGACGTAATGCTAAGCCAAGACCGATAGACCAAGCCAAAACCCCAATAAAGTTAGCTTGGAAAATCGCGTTTAATGGGTTGTCTACTACGTTCAATACAAGAGTTAATAATACGTCACCAACCGCTTTTGGAGCAGAGCTCACATCCTGACCAGTAGTCAGAGCAACTTCTGATGGGAAAACTAGGCTGGCAAGTACAGCAATAACAGCCGCTAAGAAAGTGCCTAGCAAATACAACACGATAATTTCTTTCATGTTGCTTTTGGCGCCAATTTTTTTATTGGCAAGTGCCGCCATAACTAAGAAGAAAATAAGGATTGGAGCTACGGCACGTAAGGCTTTAACGAAAATTGTACCAAGTACACCGACTTTATCGGCCAAGCTAAAACCAAGGGCGGTTTCAATGCTTGGATCAACGACAGCAACTAGGATTCCGAGAAGTAAACCAATAGCAATTCGTTTGACCAAATTACCTTGGAAGAGAAAATGAATTAAACGTGATGTGTTCATAAGGATTATTATATAAATGTTAAGTTAAACTTCAGATCATTAAGATCCACCTAAGCGCGAGCAAAGATAGCTTAAATCAATATCAAAAGAAAACGTTTTCTATTATTTTTCAATCAAAAGTGAAATTTTTTCTATCTCACTAAATTTTTTCTAAAAAATCGGGCTATAAAAAAATTTTTTTTAGACTATTGACACACTGTATACAACATCAGTATATTAACAACTGTACAAACAACCATGTTAACAATTAATTTATCCAGTACAAAAGGAAATCAAGATGATGAACTATGCTAACCACGTTGCTCAAAACGACAATACATTCTCTTATCATCCAATGCCGTTTTTTAATGATATCGCTGAAAAATCCACATTTAATAAAAAATTGGATCTGAATTTATATTGCATCAAACGCCCACAACAAACCTGTTTCGTGCGGGTAACCAATCCGAATATGCTGGCTTGGGGAATTGAATGTGGCGATATGTTGGTCGTTGAAAAAAGCGATGAATTATTTGTAGGTGATTTAATTGTACTTGGTGATGGGGCGAATTTTCGCATTTACGAATTTGCAGGAATGAATCGTAATGAATTTCTGTTTATGTCGTTAGATTCACAAATGGCTAATATCAGTATTGCCGACTGGCATGATTTACCATTGGTAGGTACTGTGACTAATTGTATCCACCAAATGAAACCACGTCGTGGCCAAATGCGTTTCGTTGCTTGACCGGTAAGATAACATTTAGAGCAAAGTTAGAAAAACTCAATCTCGAATACATAAAAAAAAGTGCGGTTACTTACCGCACTTTTTTATTGGATTCAAATTACATTACACGACGGGATTGGGTATAGGTTCTTGACCAATAATCTTCATCCAACGAACTGATCGTAACGCCTTGACTGGTACTGGCATGCATAAATTGATTATGTCCCACATATACTCCGACATGATTATTGCCGCGGAAGAAAACTAAATCGCCTTTACGCAATTCATGTTTTTGGATTTTACGTCCTAAATAACGTTGTTCCGAAGTAGAGCGCGGTAGGTCAATGCCAAAAGCATCGGCAAACGCGGTTTGCATAAAGGCAGAACAATCAATACCACCTTTTCCTGTACCGCCCATACGATAACGGGTACCCACCCATTCGTTATATACTGCTGCTAATGCTTTATCGTCAACTAATGCGGATTGTGGTCGGTTAGTACGGATACGGCTACGAATACCGTTTTTACCTTGTTGAATATCGGCAATTAAGCCAGAAAGTTGGGCATCATCACTTTCGGAAATCACCGAATTACCTGCCGTACTCGGGCCATTTGAACAGGCTGTGGTGAACACAGCTAAGCCCATAATAATTAAAAATCTCTTTAACATTGTTCTAAATAATCAAATAAGCTAAAAAATACGGCGCGCAGGATATCAAAATAAGCTGTTTTTTTCTAGCTGAATTTGAATTTTTATGCATTTTTTATGCAGATATGTGAATTACTTCAAAGAAAAAGGCAAATTCATTGAATTTGCCTTTTGATTATCAGATTTCAATTATTTTTTCTTCGCTTTTGCGTTTGGAAGGTCAGTAATCGAACCTTCAAACACTTCAGCTGCAAGACCAACAGATTCGTGAAGTGTTGGGTGAGCATGGATAGTTAATGCAATATCTTCTGCATCACAACCCATTTCAATCGCCAGACCAATTTCACCTAATAATTCACCACCGTTAGAACCAACGATTGCCCCACCAAGTACACGGTGAGTATCTTTATCGAAGATTAATTTAGTCATACCTTCCGCACATTCTGAAGCGATCGCACGACCTGAAGCTGCCCAAGGGAATTTAGCCACTTCGTAGTTTAAACCTTCTTGTTTACATTCTTTCTCAGTTTTACCTACCCAAGCCACTTCTGGTTCAGTATAAGCAATAGAAGGAATAACTTTTGGATCAAAGTAATGTTTTTTCCCTGCGATCACTTCTGCCGCAACGTGACCTTCGTGAACACCTTTATGTGCTAACATTGGTTGGCCAACGATATCACCGATTGCAAAGATATGAGGCACATTAGTGCGCATTTGTTTATCAACATGAATGAAACCACGCTCATCCACTTCAACACCTGCTTTACCTGCATCGATCAATTTACCATTTGGCGTACGACCGATTGCCACTAATACGGCATCATAACGTTTGGTGTCGTTGCATGCTTTCCCTTCCATTGAAACATAGATACCATCATCTTTTGCTTCAACTGCCGTTACTTTAGTTTCAAGCATCAACTTGAATTTTTTCTCGACTTGTTTGGTGTAGATTGCAACAACGTCTTTATCTGCCGCTGGAATCACTTGGTCGAACATTTCAACCACTTCAACTTCAGAACCTAAGGCATCATACACGGTACCCATCTCTAAACCGATAATGCCACCGCCCATAATTAAAAGTTTTTTCGGTACTTCTTTTAGTTTAAGTGCATCCGTTGAATCCCACACTCGTGGATCTTCGTGCGGAATAAATGGTAATTGAATCGGACGGGAACCGGCTGCAATAATCGCATTATCAAATTTAACTGTAGTTGGGTTACCATCACGATCGCGCGCAACTAAGGTATGCGGATCAGTAAATGTCGCCAACCCTTCAACAACGGTCACTTTACGTTGTTTTGCCATACCAGCAAGACCACCGGTTAATTTTGCAACGACGGCTTCTTTACCCGCACGCACTTCGTCTAAATCAATGCGAGGTTCTGCAAAATACACACCGTTTTTGCTTGCGTGTTTTGCTTCTTCAATCACTTTAGCTACATGAAGTAATGCTTTAGATGGAATACAACCTACATTTAAGCATACCCCACCTAATGTTGAATAACGTTCAACAAGCACAGTTTCTAAACCTAAGTCCGCACAACGGAATGCTGCTGAATAACCTGCTGGGCCTGCACCAAGTACCACAACTTGGGTTTTAATTTCTTTACTCATTTTTACCTCGTAAAAACGTTTAAATTTTTGACCGTACTTTACGATCTTGTCTGCAAGATGCGGGGTTATCCCGCATCTTACCGCGTTAATTACATCACTAAGCGACGTAAGTCAGCTAATACGCCATTGATATAGCTTAAGAAACGAGCACCATCAGCCCCATCGATCACGCGGTGATCAAAGGATAATGATAATGGAAGCATCAAGCGTGGCTCAAATTCTTTACCATTCCAAATCGGTTGCATTTCTGATTTAGACACACCTAAGATTGCCACTTCAGGCGCATTTACGATTGGTGTGAAGTGAGTTGTACCAATACCACCTAAGCTTGAAATAGTGAAACAGCCACCTTGCATATCAGAACCTGAAAGTTTACCGTCACGTGCTTTCTTGGAGACTTCCATTAATTCACGAGATAGTTCGATAATGCCTTTTTTGTTCACGTTTTTAAATACAGGTACTACTAAGCCGTTTGGTGTATCCACCGCTACGCCAATATTAATGTATTTTTTAAGCGTTAATTTTTGGCCATCTTCAGAAATTGAGCTATTGAAACGAGGGAACGCTTCTAATGCTTTCGCAACCGCTTTCATAATAAACACAACTGGAGTAATTTTCACATCCAATTTTTGTTTTTCAACAATCTTGTTCTGTTCTTTACGGAATGCTTCTA
This sequence comes from Haemophilus pittmaniae, assembly GCF_900186995.1. Taxonomy (NCBI): domain Bacteria; kingdom Pseudomonadati; phylum Pseudomonadota; class Gammaproteobacteria; order Pasteurellales; family Pasteurellaceae; genus Parahaemophilus; species Parahaemophilus pittmaniae. The sequence continues at coordinate 1,362,351 of NZ_LT906463.1, read as the reverse complement.
AATCGGTGATATCCGTACGATCAAAATGGGTAACATGTGGAATCATAACCCAGTTACGATGTAAGTTAGCACCTGAAATTTTGTTAATACGGCTTAATTCAACTTCTTCGACTTCACCAAATTTGCTGAAGTCAACTTTTGGCCATGGTAATAAACCTAAGCCTGCGCCATTTGCCACACCATTACCCGCTGCTGCAGAAGAAGAAACGCTACCTGTTTCAAACGCTTTAACAGCGGTTTTCACGTAAGCTTGAATATCTTCTTTCACAACACGACCTTTACGACCCGTACCTTTTACGCGATCAAGGTTAATACCGTATTCACGCGCTAAACGACGAATCACCGGTGTTGCGTGTGCATAGCCTGCACTTGCTACAACTTGTTCTTGGCTTAAGCCAGATACATTAGCTGATTGTGCTGCCGGCGCTGCTGCAGGTGCTGCTTGAGGAGCTGGAGCTGCCGCCACTGGAGCCGCTGCTGGAGCTGGTGCAGCACCCACGACTTCAAATTTCATAATTAATGAACCAGTTGAAACCTTATCACCTGATTTCACTAAAATTTCTTTTACCACACCCGCAAACGGAGCTGGCACTTCCATTGAAGCTTTATCGCCCTCAACGGTGATTAAAGATTGCTCTTCAGAAACGCTGTCGCCAACGGCAACCATGATTTCAGTTACGTTAACTTCATCACCACCGATATCTGGTACATTCACTTCTTTAATCGCGGAAGCAGTTGGTGCTGCTACAGGTGCTGCTACCTGTTGAGCTGGCGCTGCGGCTGGTGCTGCCCCGGCCACTTCAAATTTCATGATTAATTTGCCAGTAACAACTTTATCGCCCACGTTGATTAAAATTTCTTTTACTACGCCGGCAACGGGAGCTGGCACTTCCATTGACGCTTTATCACCTTCAACATTGATGATTGATTGGTCAACTTCAACGGTATCGCCTACTTTCACCATAATATCTGTCACGTTCACTTCGTCAGAACCGATATCTGGTACATTGACTTCAACTACACTTGCAGCGGCTGGTGTTGCAGCCGGCGCTGGTGCTGCTGCAGCTGGAGCAGACGCTGCGGCATCTGCAGATTCTAAAACAAGCATTGGCGTACCAGTGGTTACTTTATCGCCAACTTTAACTAATACTTCTTTGACCACACCGGCCTCAGGGGCTGGCACTTCCATTGAGGCTTTATCACCTTCAACGTTGATAATACTTTGTTCTGCAGTAATGGTATCGCCTACTTTCACCATTACTTCTGTTACGGTAACTTCATCACTACCGATATCAGGAATTTGAATTTGTTTTGACATGTTATCTAACCTTAAAAAAACGCGATGCGAACCATCGCACTTTATTTATCTCGAGAGGCCTGTACTAACCATCAGGCCAAGGGAAATTACGCGTAAAGTGGATTTAAAATCTCAGTTTTCAAACCAAATTTTGCAATCGCATCAGCTACCACTTTCGCATCAAACTTACCTTGTTTAGCAAGTTCATGTAATGCAGCAACCACCACGTAACGCGCATCCACTTCGAAATGTTCACGTAAGTTTTCACGGCTGTCTGAACGACCAAAACCATCGGTACCCAATACGTGATAGCTTTGTGCAGGAATGAATGCACGAACTTGTTCTGCGAACAATTTCATGTAGTCTGTAGCCGCAACAGCCGGTGCATCGTTCATTACTTGTGCAATATAAGGTACGCGAGGTGTTTCTGTTGGGTGTAACATATTCCAACGTACAGCATCCGCGCCTTCGCGAGCGACTTCAGTGAATGAAGGCACACTATATACATCTGAGCTTACGCCATATTCATTGGCAAGGATTTGTGCCGCTTCACGAACGTGACGGAAAATCGCACCGGAACCTAATAATTGAACATGACCTTTGTTGCCTTTCGCTTCAACGGTTTCAAATTTATAGATACCTTTACGAATACCCTCTTCAACACCTGCAGGCATTGCCGGTTGTTCATAGGTTTCATTCAATGTAGTGATGTAATAGAACACATCTTCTTGTTTTTCACCGTACATACGGTTGATACCGTCTTGTAGAATAACTGCCACTTCATAAACGTAAGCAGGGTCATAAGACACACAGTTAGGAATAACAAGAGATTGAATATGGCTGTGACCATCTTCGTGTTGTAAACCTTCACCATTTAAGGTTGTACGGCCAGAAGTACCACCGATCATGAAACCACGTGCTAATTGGTCACCTGCTGCCCACATTAAGTCACCCACACGTTGGAAACCAAACATTGAGTAGTAAATGAAAAATGGAATCATCGGAAGGTTATTTACAGAGTATGAGTTCGCTGCAGCTAACCAAGAGGATGCTGCACCTAATTCATTGATACCTTCTTGTAATACTTGACCATCTTTCGCTTCACGATAGTAAGCCACTAAGTCACGGTCTGAAGGCACATAGTTTTGGCCGTGTGGGTTGTAAATACCAATTTGACGGAATAACCCTTCCATACCAAAGGTACGGGCTTCATCCGCAATAATTGGCACAATTTGTTTACCAATATTTTTATCTTTTAATAAGGTATTTAAGAAACGTACAAATGCCATTGTAGTTGAAATTGGACGTGCTTGAGCTTCCAATAATGGTGCGAATTCTTCTAAAGCCGGCACTTTAAATTCAGTAGTGAATTTAGGTAAACGTTTTGGTAAATAACCATTTAACGCTTTACGTTTGCCGTGAAGATAGTTGTACTCCTCCGAACCCTCTGGGAAGGTGATGTACGGATAGTTAGGAATATCTTCATCTTTAATGTCTAATTGGAAATGATCACGGAAGTATTTAAGACTTTCGATCGACATTTTTTTGGATTGGTGCGCAGTGTTTTTACTTTCTGCTTCAGGGATTTTATAGCCTTTAACCATATGCGCTAAAATCACCACCGGTTTACCCGCAGTTTGCGCTTTATGGAATGCAGCATATAGTTTTTCTGAATCGTGACCACCACGTCTTAATGCCCAGATTTCATCATCTGTCATATCCGCTACTAATGCCGCAGTTTCCGGATAACGACCGAAGAAGTGTTCGCGAACATAGGCACCATCTTTAGATTTGAAGGTTAAGTAATCACCATCAAGCACTTCCATCATTAATTGGGTTAATTTACCGGAAGTATCTTTAGCGAATAATTTATCCCAGTTAGAACCCCACATTACTTTGATTACTTCCCAACCGGCACCAGCAAATAAACCTTCTAATTCTTGAACAATTTTACCGTTACCGGTTACAGGGCCATCTAAGCGTTGCAAGTTACAACTTACTACGAAAATTAAGTTATCCAAGCCTTCACGTGCTGCAAATGTTAAGTCACCTTTTGCTTCAATTTCGTCCATCTCACCGTCACCAAGGAAAGCATAAACCTTTTGATCTTTGGTGTCTTTTAAGCCACGGTTATCTAGGTATTTTAAGAAACGTGCAGAACGGATTGCATTGACCGGACCTAATCCCATAGATACGGTAGAGAATTGCCAGAATTCAGGCATCAATTTCGGATGAGGATAAGAAGAAAGACCTTTACCCGGTTCACATTCCTGACGGAAATTATTCATTTGGTCTTCGGTAATACGGCCTTCAATGAATGCACGGGCATACATCCCCGGCGCCGCATGACCTTGGAAAAAGACTAAATCGCCACCGTTTTTATCCGTTGCAGCTTTGAAGAAGTGGTTAAAACAGACTTCATACATGCTTGCTGCAGATTGATAAGTTGAAATATGACCACCTAATTCAAGATCTTTTTTCTGGCCACGTAATACCGCCATAATGGCATTCCAACGAACCGCACTACGAATACGACGCTCAATGGCTTTATCCCCTGGATATACCGGCTGTTCGGATACCGGAATAGTATTCACATAAGGAGTGGTTACGCCGCCTTTTGCGATATTAACGCCACCGTTGCGAGCTTGGTCAATCACTTGACTGATAATATATTGAGCGCGCTCTACACCTTCAGCGCGAATTAATGAATCAACAGCTGACAACCAATCTTGAGTTTCAATTGGGTCAATATCATTGAGTAAGGTATCTGACATAGTCTTTCCCCATCTATTGAGTAAAAATGAACCTAGCCGAAGCTAAGCGGTAATGAATCTTTGTTACAAAGATTTAACAAATCTAACAAATTTTAGAAGATTTTTTGTAAGAAAGATAGTGAATTTTACGGTAAGACAAGAACCCGACACATTTTACCCCAATTGAGGTAAAAGCATTATCAGGCTTAGCTATTGAAACGAAATACAATACCAATGAACATTTTCAAATTTAACATTGCCTCATTCGAATCCCACTAATCTATAGGAAGCTGAGCTTTTTTGATTTTCAAATCAACCTTAATAAAATCAATGAGTTACATCGCATTTTTAGAAAAACTTTCATTTTCGATAGGGCGTTTTAGCACAAAAAAAGGATAACCCGCAGGTTATCCTTTGTTTCAATATAAAATTATTAGTGCATTTGCATCATGGCACCAATTGCCAACATCATTAATGCATTACGCGCTTGCTCTTCCGGAATCGGCTGACCATTGAGTTTCAATCCACCATTTTCTAACACTAATTGCATGGTCACGGAACGATCTCCGTTTACCAACATGCCACTACTCGCCCCTTCTTGAGCAAATTTCTCAACAGCTTCTGCCGCATTTACGGATTCTCCTTCCGGTGCGAAGGTTTTCACGAGGTTTTCAGCGGTCGCCTTATCCAATTGGAAATTGATGGCAAAATCAGTGAACTGTTTGTATAAACCTTCACGCATCAAATCAAACTCAGGATTTGGCGCCAATGCTACATTCAAATCCAAAGCCAATTTGCCTTGCTTATCTGAAATAGCAATCGGATTGAGCTTGATTTGCGGTTGATTGCTGAAAATCGCCATACCGTGTTTTTCAAGCCAGTTATCCATGATCATCGCCACAACACTGTCATATTCCTCTTCATCCGCCTCTGGTGTTGCTTTTAAAATGTCAACAAAGGCTTCAATCAATGCGTTAGCGGCATTTGCTTCGATATGATTCAATTCACTATTGTAGGTTAATTTACCTAACTCTTTTCCATCAATACTGAGTGAATCGAGGCTATTTTCGCTTTTCACATTCAAAAAGTCGCCGTTGAGGGAAATATCGGAAGTACCTTTAATACCTTTCTCTACAACAGATGTGGTACTACCGTCATGATACACTCCGTTCATTTCAAAATAATCAGTTGAAGAAGCAGCTTTAGCGGTATATAGGTAGTTCCATTTAGTCGGTGTAAATGAACCTTCTATTTTCATCCCCTTCATCTTCATTTTCATGGATTCGAAACTGACTTCATCGGCTTCCTCTTCTCCATCAGCATCAGCATCCTCTATTAGATTCAGGCTCAACTCATCCAAAGTCATATCATATTTGCCGGTAAGATCCTTGCCAAAATCAAAGCCCCAATTGATATTTGACCAAGCGATCTTGCTCTCAGGATTATTTGGATCAGCGAACTCACCGCCGGCCAATTCCACTGCTCCTTTGGTGTTCAACGCATAGCTGGTCGCAGCACGATATTGAATCGGTTTATCGGATTTAAGAAAATCAAATAAAGGTTGTGTGCTTTCATTTTTACCCACAACCCCTTGGGCTGAATACATGGTCGGCACAAGATTAAATTTGGCTAACTGATCGAGTGGGAATGGGCCGTGATACAGTTTGGTTGAAAGCGGAATGGTCCATACTTTTCCTTCTTTTGGTAAGGAAATTACAACCTCATCTTCAACTTGAGAGGTAAAAAATCCACGTTCAAATTGTTTATTTTTATAAATCAGTTTAACCGAATCGGATAAATTCAAGGTTTGGAACTGCTGATTTGCCTGTTCGATCTGACGCAGATATTCGCTCTCTGCTTTTTGTCCGGTAAACCAGGCACCACCGACACTTGCTGCGCCAAGCGCGACAATCACACCTAATGCAATCGTTGATTTTTTCATATTGATTCCTTTTTGATTAATAATTCGGCGCGCAATTTATCATAACAACCGCTTGTTTTTACAGTTTTTTCAAATTTTTTTATCCCCCCCCCTTGAACTTCGCTTCAGCGTCCTTATTTTCCATCACGTCAAAGGCCGCTTGCTGGTTTAAAAATTTTTAAAAATTTCTCTTGAAATGTAAAAAACTAGCCACATCTTAGCAAGCGTGTTGAGAAACAACAGATTAAAAATTTGAACTAGGAGTAACAAAATGGGAAAAATTATTGGTATTGACTTAGGTACAACCAACTCTTGTGTCGCTGTAATGGATGGTGACAAACCGCGCGTAATTGAAAATGCCGAGGGTGATCGCACTACTCCGTCAATTATTGCTTATACAAATGATAATGAAATTTTAGTCGGTCAACCGGCAAAACGCCAAGCTGTGACCAATCCGAAAAATACCTTATTTGCTATCAAACGTTTAATCGGTCGTCGTTTTGAAGATGAAGAAGTTAAACGTGACATCGATATCATGCCATTTGCCATTACTAAAGCAGATAACGGTGATGCATGGGTTGAAGTAAAAGGCGATAAATTAGCACCTCCGCAAATTTCTGCTGAAGTGTTGAAAAAAATGAAAAAAGCAGCCGAAGATTTCTTAGGCGAAACCGTTACTGAAGCGGTAATTACCGTACCGGCTTACTTTAACGATGCGCAACGCCAAGCAACTAAAGATGCCGGCCGTATCGCGGGTCTTGATGTTAAACGTATTATCAATGAACCAACGGCTGCCGCACTAGCTTATGGTTTAGATAAAGGTCAAGGCAACAAAACCATCGCAGTATACGACTTAGGTGGCGGTACATTCGACTTATCCATTATCGAAATCGATGAAGTAGGTGGCGAAAAGACTTTTGAAGTATTAGCAACTAACGGTGATACTCACTTAGGTGGTGAAGACTTCGATAACCGTATCATCAATTACTTGGTTGACGAATTCAAAAAAGAACAAGGTGTAGATTTACGTAATGACCCACTTGCTATGCAACGTTTGAAAGAAGCTGCAGAGAAAGCCAAAATCGAACTTTCTTCCGCACAACAAACTGATGTAAACCTTCCTTACATCACAGCAGATGCAACAGGTCCAAAACACTTAAACATTAAATTGACCCGTGCTAAATTAGAATCTTTGGTTGAAGATTTAGTTGCAAAATCCCTTGAACCTGTACGTATTGCATTAAAAGACGCCGGTAAATCAGCCTCTGAAATCGATGATGTGATTTTAGTCGGTGGCCAAACCCGTATGCCTTTAGTACAACAAGAAGTAGAAAAATTCTTCGGTAAAGCACCACGTAAAGATGTTAACCCAGATGAAGCTGTGGCCATTGGTGCAGCTGTACAAGGCGGTGTATTGGCCGGTGATGTAACTGATGTATTATTGTTAGACGTAACTCCATTATCTTTAGGTATCGAAACCATGGGCGGTGTGATGACGACTCTTATTGAGAAAAACACCACTATCCCAACTAAAAAATCGCAAGTGTTCTCCACTGCAGAAGATAACCAAAGTGCGGTAACTATCCATGTGTTGCAAGGTGAACGTAAACAAGCTTCGGCCAATAAATCCTTAGGTCAATTCAACCTAGAAGGAATTAATCCGGCACCACGCGGTTTACCACAAATTGAAGTAACTTTTGATATCGATGCTGACGGTATTATCCACGTGTCTGCGAAAGATAAAGGTACTGGTAAAGAACAACAAATCACTATCAAAGCCTCTTCCGGTTTAAGTGATGATGAAATTCAACAAATGGTTCGTGATGCCGAAGCAAATGCTGAAGCAGACCGTAAATTTGAAGAATTAGTACAAGCCCGTAACCAAGCGGATCATCTTGTACACAGCACCCGTAAACAATTAGAAGAAGCTGGTGATAAAGTTCCAGCGGCAGATCGTGCAGAAATTGAAAGCGCATTAAGCAATTTGGAAACTGCAGCGAAAGGCGAGGATAAAGCAGCAATTGAAGCTAAACTTCAAGCGCTTGCTAGCGTAGCCCAAAAATTAGCGCAAACCGCACAATCACAAGGTGATGCACAACAAGCACAAGGCGCAAACAAAGCAAATGACGATGTTGTCGATGCTGAGTTTGAAGAAGTGAAAGATAATAAGTAATTTATCTTAATTAGATTAAGGGCGTAGGAATACGCCCTTTTTGTGCATTTATATAGAAAGGCGCTATTAAATTTCTAATCGTTTTGCTGGGATAGACTTTATATCCAATCCCCTAAAGATGATTAAGCCAAGATGCGTTCAAATGTTATAAGTGATCGCTCTTTGCACCAAACACAACCAAGGAAAATATCATGGAATTTGCAACTAAATGCCTACATGCCGGCTACACGCCTAAAAATGGAGAACCTCGCGTTCAACCTATCGTACAAAGCACCACTTATACTTACGATTCTGCGGAAGAAATTGGCAAGTTATTTGATTTGCAAGCTCCAGGTTATTTCTATACCCGTCTTGCTAATCCAACGACTAATGCTGCTGAAGAAAAAATTACCGCACTTGAAGGTGGCGTAGCAACAATGTGTACCGCATCGGGGCAAGCTGCTGTGTTTTACGCCATGTTGAATATTTTAGAAGCAGGTGATCATTTTATTTCGTCATCTTATGTATATGGCGGCACTTACAATTTATTTGCACACACATTCAAAAAAATGGGGATTGAGGTGAGTTTTGTGGATCAAGATTTACCGCTTGAAGAACTCAAAAAAGCCATTCGCCCAAATACCAAAGCGGTATTTGCCGAAACCATTGCCAACCCTGCATTACGAGTGTTAGATATTGAAAAATTTGCCGCCTTAGCGCTGGCTGCACAGGCTCCCTTATTAATTGATAACACCTTCGCTACTCCGTATTTCTGTCGTCCAACCGAATTCGGTGCGAATGTGGTAATCCATAGTACGTCCAAATATTTAGACGGACATGCCATTGCCCTTGGCGGTTCGATTACGGATGGTGGCAATTTCGATTGGAATAACGGCAAATATCCACAATTAAGTACACCGGATCAGACCTACCACGGCTTGGTTTATACCGAAACCTTTGGCCCGGCAGCCTATGTTGTGAAAGCACGTGTGCAATTAATGCGTGATTTAGGAGCAACTCCGGCACCACAAAATAGTTTCTTGCTCAATGTAGGCATGGAAACCCTTGCATTACGCATGCAACGTCATTACGAAAATGCACAAGCTGTCGCGGAGTTTTTAGAAAAACATTCCCAAGTAGAAAAAGTCAATTATCCAGGGTTAGCAAGCTCGCCGGATTACGCTCTTAAACAAAAATACTTACCGAACGGTTTATGCGGGGTGATTTCCTTTGAAATTAAAGGTGGCAAAGAAGCCGCGGCAAAATGGTTAAATGCCTTACAACTCATTTCCCGTGAGGTGCATGTGGCCGATATTCGCACTTGTGCATTACATCCGGCCACTTCAACACACCGCCAATTAAGCGAAACCGAATTAGAAAAATCCGGTATTTCTGCTGGACTGATTCGTCTTTCCTGCGGTATTGAAAGCATTCAAGATATTTTAGCTGACTTAAAACAGGCGTTTACAGCAGCCCAATAGCGGCTAACAAGGCTGGCAGTAAGTCTGCCCTTAGCTCATACGCAAACCTAAGAAAGCATTATAAATTAACGCTTTTCCCTTGATATTTCTGCCCTGTGACATCATTTGTATTATGCGAAAAAACAGAGCCCTCATGGATTCAAAGGAGAAGCAATATTTCAATTCTCCTGCATGGGAGCGTTTTTATTTTTAGCCATGTTGTTTGCATGGTTTAACAAACTTAACAAAGTCACAAAATAGAATTATTTAATTTTATATTTTAAACGGAAAACTGAAACATTATGGCAAAACAAGACTATTACGAACTTCTCGGCATCTCGAAATCAGCCGATGAAAAAGAAATTAAGCGAGCTTACAAAAAGCTCGCTATGCAATATCACCCTGATAGAACAAAGGGTGATAAAACCAAAGAAGAAAAATTTAAAGAAATTCAAGAAGCCTATGAGATCTTAGGCGATAAAGAAAAACGGGCTGCTTACGATCAATACGGTCATTCCGCCTTTGAACAAGGTGGTGCGGGTAACGGCAGCGGGTTTGGCGGATTCGACGGGTTTGGCGGGTTCGGTGGTTTTGAAGATATTTTTGGTGATATTTTCGGTGCTGGTGGGCGTGGCGGCCGTCAACGCGTCGTGCGTGGTGATGATTTACGTTACGATTTGGAAATTACATTGGAAGAGGCTGTCAAAGGTACCACCAAAGATATCCAGATCAGCACCTTGGTAGCATGTGAAAGCTGTCACGGTAGCGGTGCAGAAGCCGATTCTAAGGTGGAAACCTGCCCAACCTGCCACGGTTCCGGACGTATTCAACGCCAACAAGGCTTCTTTGTTACTGAAACAATTTGTCCGACTTGTCATGGTAGCGGTAAAAAAATCGAAAAACCTTGCCGCAGTTGTCATGGCGAAGGTCGCGTACATAAAAAACGCAATCTTGCCGTACGCATCCCGGCAGGGGTCGATACCGGCAACCAATTACGCTTAAGCGGTGAAGGTGCCGCCGGCGAAAATGGCGCTCCGGCCGGTGATTTATATGTGGTAATCCACGTTAAAGAACACGCAATTTTTGAACGTGACGGTAACAATTTATACTGCGAAGTGCCAATTACCTTTGCTAAAGCGGCCTTGGGCGGTGAAATTGAAGTACCGACCTTGGATGGTAAAGTCAAACTCAAAATTCCGGCAGAAACCCAAACCGGAAAATTCTTCCGCGTTCGCGGCAAAGGAGTAACATCCACCCGTAACAGTTACGCCGGCGATTTAATTTGCAAAGTGATTGTGGAAACCCCGGTCAATTTGAGTGACAAGCAAAAAGAATTGTTGGAACAATTCGAGAACAGCTTAAAAGAAAAACACAGTCCGAAAAGTACCGGCTTCCTTGATGGCGTGAAGAAATTCTTTGATAATCTCGGTAAATAATCCTCAAGCGGTCGCTCCTTCGACCGCTTTTTTATTCTCTCATTATTCTCCCGCCCCATAAACCGGCCAAATTTCCGGTTTTAAAATCATCTCTAATAAAATCAATAACTTACATGTTATTTTGGCAAAAACTCTGATTTTCTAGAGGGCGTTTGCTCAAGCTATCCAAGGAATTTCCGATCCTGACCTTGCAAAAATCAACATCGCTCCCTACAATGCGCGCTCGTAGTTCGCAAACCTCCTACATAAAAAAACTAGGTATCTTATGAATATTGCAAATCCTAATCGCAATCGTAAAGCGCTTGTGATCTTTTCCGGTGGACAAGACTCCACCACCTGTCTCATTCAAGCCATCGCCGAATATGGTGTAGAAAACGTGGAAACCGTTACCTTCCAATACGGGCAACGCCACGCCATTGAATTAGCCAAAGCCCGTTGGATAGCCCAAGATCTCGGCGTGAAACAAACCTTGATTGACACCTCTGTTATTAAATCCATCACCCATAATGCCTTAATGGATGAAAACGCCACTATCGAGCAAAAAGACGGTGAATTACCGAATACCTTTGTGGATGGCCGCAATGCCCTCTTTTTATTGTATGCGGCAATTTATGCCAAGGGGCAAGGCATCCATGACATTATTACCGGCGTTTGCGAAACGGATTTCAGCGGTTATCCCGACTGCCGTGATGTATTCGTAAAATCCATGAATGTGACGCTAAATTTGGCGATGGATTATCCGTTTAATCTGAAAACGCCGTTAATGTACTTAACCAAAGCACAAACTTGGGCGCTCGCCGATGAATTAGGCGCTTTGGATTATGTGCGCCAACACAGTCACACGTGCTATGAAGGTGTGGAAGGCGGTTGTGGTGAATGTCCAAGTTGCAAATTGCGTGATAATGGTTTACAGGAATATTTGGCCACTAAAGCGGAGGCCAACTGTGTTTAGAGTATCTAAAGAATTTAGTTTTGATATGGCACACCTACTGGATGGGCACGATGGTAAATGTCAGAATCTACACGGCCATACCTATAAATTGCAGGTTGAGGTGGCGGGTGATTTGCTTGTAGATGGTGCTAAGAAATCCATGGTGATGGACTTTTCTGACTTAAAGGTGGTAGTGAAAAAAGCTATTTTGGATCCGATGGATCACGCTTTTATTTATGATCAAACCAGCGAGCGAGAAAGTAAAATTGCTATGCTGCTCCAGGAATTACAATCAAAAACCTTTGGTGTCAATTTCCGAACCACCGCAGAAGAAATGGCACGTTTTATTTTTCAACGGCTGAAATATGATGAAAAGCTACCGATTTCAGCAATTCGTTTATGGGAAACCCCAACTTCATTTTGTGAGTATGGGGAATAAACGCAGTGGAAAAACAAAACCTGTTAGAGCCACAGTATAACATCGTTGAAATTTTCGAAAGTCTGCAAGGCGAGGGAGCTAATACGGGCATGCCAAGCATTTTTATCCGCTTCGGCAAATGCAATCTGGCCTGCCCTTGGTGCGATACCCATTACAATCAATTTACCCGTTGGTCAATGTCGCAAATTCTCGATAAAGTACGCTCATTTTCCGCTCGTAATATTATTATCACCGGTGGCGAACCAACTATCGTGCCAAAATTGGAAATCTTACTTAGCCAATTAAAAACCTTGGGTTATTTTCTGGCCATCGAAACCAATGGTTTAAAGCCCGTACCACCACAAATTGATTTTATCGCAACCAGCCCGAAACGACTGTATGCCCATAAATACGCTAAGCGTTGTATTTCATTCGCCCACGAAGTGCGTATTGTGGCAGATGAAAATATTTTGCCCTTCTGTGAAATGATTGAAGAGAAAATCTGCGCCCAACATTATTACCTTTCTCCCTGTGAGATCGATGGCCAAATGAATTTATTGGAAACCATTACCCAATTAGGAAAACTAAATCAGCGCGCACATAAACCCAAATGGCAATTGAGCCTACAAACCCATAAGTTAATCGGTATTGAATAAGGCATTTCGCCTTATTCAATATTCTTATAGCGTTCCCTCAAAAAAATCAGATAGTCAGCCACATAAAAAACACTCCCTCAATAATTTCTGCATCCCCTTTTCCTGCCTTCTAAAACAATTTTAAAAAATCCCCTTGATCGTTATTTACTTTAATATATAATGAAATCCGTTTTAGATAGTACTTGTGTTCATCAAACACATTATGGCTAGTGCACCCCCACTCCTTTGGCACTAGCCATTTTTTTTTAAATCTCTTACCATAACTCACCCTTTTCTTTTTTTCTTAAAAATGATGAACAATCTAGAACTTGAACGTCTACTAAACGAAAAACTTAGTACAAATAAAATTAATGATTACGCGCCTAACGGCTTGCAAGTAGAAGGCAAAGCGGAGATCAAAAAAATCATTACTGGCGTCACAGCAAGCCAAGCTTTGCTTGATTATGCGGTTTCACAACAAGCTGATGCTGTGCTTGTCCATCATGGCTATCTTTGGAAAAATGAAGATCCTTGCATTCGCGGTATGAAAGGAAAACGCATCAAAACCTTGCTTATAAATGACATTAATTTATACGGCTACCATTTACCTTTAGATGTTCATCCTGACTTAGGCAACAACGCGAAGCTTGCTCAATTATTAGATATCGAAAATCTTCAACCCTTAGAAAATAATGCAATCAGCATTCCAGTCTGGGGCACCTTAAAAGAACCTGTTACAGCTGAAGAATTTGCTAGACGTATTGAACAAGTACTTCAACGCAAGCCATTAATTTGTATCGACAACGGACCTAACTTAATCCGTAAAATTGGCATTTGTACCGGTGGAGGACAAAGCTATATTGATTTAGCCGCCTTACAAGGTTGTGATGCGTTTATCACTGGTGAGGTCTCAGAGAAAACCATTCATTCTGCTCGCGAACAAGGCATTCATTTCTTTGCGGCAGGCCACCATGCAACAGAACGCTATGGGATTAAAGCATTAGGTGAATGGTTAGCTGCTGAATATGGCTTGAATGTAGAATTTAAAGATATTGATAATCCGGCTTAAATAAGCCTCCTCCGCTTTGTCATTAAACGGAATTTCCGCTATACTAGCGCGAATTTTTTAACTCCAACACAGGAAAAATTATGGGTTTCTTAACTGGTAAACGTATTTTAGTAACAGGTCTTGCAAGCAATCGTTCTATCGCTTACGGGATTGCAAAAGCAATGAAAGAACAAGGCGCTGAACTTGCTTTCACTTATTTAAACGATAAATTACAACCACGTGTAGAAGAATTTGCAAAAGAATTTGGTTCTGACATCGTACTTCCTTTAGATGTGGCTACTGATGAAAGCATCCAGAACTGCTTTGCAGAATTAAGCAAACGTTGGGAAAAATTTGATGGTTTCGTGCATGCAATCGCATTTGCACCAGGCGATCAATTAGATGGTGATTACGTAAATGCAGCAACTCGTGAAGGCTACCGTATTGCTCACGACATCAGTGCATTCAGCTTCGTTGCAATGGCACAAGCAGCACGCCCTTACTTAAATCCAAATGCCGCGTTATTAACTCTTTCTTACTTAGGTGCAGAACGCGCAATTCCTAACTACAACGTCATGTGTTTAGCGAAAGCATCTCTTGAAGCGGCAACTCGCGTAATGGCAGCCGATTTAGGTAAAGAAGGTATTCGTGTAAATGCGATCTCTGCAGGTCCAATCCGTACTTTAGCGGCATCAGGTATTAAAAACTTCAAGAAAATGCTTTCTGCATTCGAGAAAACCGCAGCATTACGCCGCACTGTCACTATCGAAGATGTGGGCAACTCCGCTGCATTCTTATGCTCTGATTTAGCATCCGGCATTACCGGTGAAATCGTTCACGTCGATGCCGGCTTCAGCATCACTGCAATGGGCGAATTAGGCGAAGAATAATTTCCTTGCACAAACTATTTTTAGGCAGACTTTTCAGTCTGCCTTTTCTCTTTTTTTGAAATATCACTATGTTCCAAGACAATCCACTACTCGCGCAACTCAAACAACAAATTCATGACAGTAAAGAACACGTTGAAGGCGTGGTAAAAGGCACCGACAAAGCCTACGGCTTTTTAGAGTGCGATAAGAAAAGCTACTTTTTAGCTCCTCCGGCCATGAAAAAGGTTATGCATGGCGACAAAATTAAAGCCACCATTGAAAAACAAGGCGATAAAGAACAAGCTGAGCCGTATGAGTTAATTGAGCCGATGCTGACACGCTTTATCGCTAAAGTGCGCTTTAACAAAGACAACAAACTGCAGGTATTAGTTGATCATCCAAATATCAACCAACCCATTGGTGCACAACAAGCTAAATCTGTAAAAGAAGAATTACAAGAGGGTGATTGGGTTGTAGCAAATTTAAAAACCCACCCATTACGCGATGATCGCTTTTTCTATGCCACCATCAATCAATTTATCTGCCGTGCTGACGATGAATTAGCCCCCTGGTGGGTCACGCTGGCACGCCATGAACAATCTCGTCATCCTGTGCAAGGTGCAGAAAGCTATGAGATGTTAGATCAACAAACACGTGAAGATCTGACCGCACTTCATTTTGTCACTATTGACTCTGAAAGCACACTGGATATGGACGATGCCCTTTACATCGAACCTATCGAGCAAAATGGTACACAAACCGGCTGGCGGTTAGTCGTTGCCATTGCGGATCCCACAGCTTACATTGCATTAGATTCACAAATTGAAAAAGATGCGAAACAGCGTTGTTTCACCAATTATTTGCCAGGCTTCAACATCCCAATGTTGCCACGTGAATTATCTGATGAATTATGTTCATTAATGGCAAATGAAACTCGTCCTGCGTTAGTGTGTTACATTGAAACGGATCTTGAAGGTAACATCACGGCTAAACCGCATTTTGTGTCCGCTTATGTGCAATCTAAAGCAAAATTAGCCTATAACAAGATTTCAGATTATTTAGAACAAGTACCGGATGCATGGCAACCGGAAACACCTGAAATTGCCCAGCAAATTGATTGGTTACATCAATTTACTCTAGCGCGTATTCAATGGCGTAAAACCCATTCATTGTTATTTAAAGAGAAACCAGATTACTCCTTTATTCTCGCAGAAAATGGCAAAGTGAAAGAAATTAAAGCGGAATATCGTCGTATTGCAAATCAAATCGTGGAAGAATCCATGATTATTGCCAATATCTGTGCTGCACAATTCTTAGCTGAGCATGCCAAAACAGGGATTTTTAATACACACGCAGGTTTTGATAAGAAATTCTTAGAAAATGCGCATAATTTCTTAATGGCAAATTTAGCCAATGAAGAAAATCAAGCTGAACTTACTGAACGTTATTCGGTGGAAAATTTGGCAACCTTAAAAGGTTATTGCCAAATGCGTCATGATATTGAACCGATTGAAGGTGATTATTTAGAATTCCGTTTACGTCGTTATTTAACCTTTGCGGAGTTTAAATCCGAACTCGCTCCACATTTTGGGCTTGGATTAGAAGGTTATGCGACATGGACATCGCCTATCCGTAAATATTCCGATATGGTGAACCATCGCTTAATCAAAGCAGTGCTCACACAGCAAGCTTGTGAAAAGCCACAAGATGAAGTTCTTGCGCGCTTACAAGAAGCCCGTCGTCAAAATCGTTTAGTCGAACGGGATATCGCCGATTGGTTATATTGTCGTTATTTGGCGGATAAAGTGGCCGAAGGTGCTGAATTTACTGCTGAAGTACGCGATGTAAGCCGTGGTGGATTACGCTTGGAACTGTTGGAAAATGGCGCATCCCTGTTCGTACCAGCCTCCACATTGCATCCAAATAAAGATGAAATGCAAGTGAATGCTGATGAATTGGCACTGTATATTCAAGGGGAACGCCGTTACAAAATCGGCGATTTGGTGAAAGTGAAACTTACTGAAGTACGAGAAGAAACTCGCAGTATTATCGGTCAGTTAATCATTTAATAACTACTTCTCTTCTAATACTATAAATACCGCTGTTGCACAACGGGCGGTATTTTTTTATAGCGCCGAAGTTGTGACAACATTTTGTACGTTGATAATATCAAATAAAAGGATTCTTGGGATAGAGTGAAGATGAACAATATCGAGATGAGGTATTGATATGATATCCCCGCCTTAAAGAGCGGGGATAAAATTAACATTTAGGCAGAATTACATTTTAGGAATTTCAACGCCAGATGAAAGCACGTCTTGAATATCTGATTTTAAGACATCTGCTTTTGGTCCATAAATCGCTTGGATACCAGAGCCTTTCACAATAAAGCCCATTGCGCCCGCTTGTTTCCAGCTTGCTTCATCACCCACTAACTCTGGATTATGTACGGTGATACGTAAACGTGTCATACAAGCATCAACATCTGCAATGTTATTACGCCCACCAAGTAAGTTGATGATTTGAATAACTTGCGTGCTAGCATTCGCAACTTTTGGTTCATCGCGAGAAGTTTCATCTGAACCTTTCGCATCATAGTTACCATTACGTCCTGCTGTTGCAAGATTAAATTTCTTAATCATAAAGTTTGCAATAAAGAACATGGCAACTGCAAACAGGATAGATACCCAAATAAAGTTGATCACATCCATACCAATACCGGCCTTAATCGCCATTGGTGTACGTGTTAAGAATTCAATGTTACCGAATGAATGCACACGTAAGTCCACGATATCTGCCATTGCGAAAGCACAACCTTGTACTAAGGCATAAACAATATAAAGCGGTAATGCGACAAACATAAACATGTATTCGATTGGCTCTGTTACGCCTGTTAAGAACACGGCAAGTGCAGATGAAAGGAAAATACCTTTATAAAGTTTTTTCTTGTCTTCATCTACGTTGATATACATCGCGAGTGTCAAGCCCATTAAGATACCAGTTGAACCAATCATTTGTCCTACTTTGAAGCGAGCTGGTGTCACTGTTGAAAGAAGGTCGTTATATTGGGTTAAATTACCTGCATCTTTTAAGTTGATTAAGTCAGTCACCCAGGCAAGCCAAAGTGGATCTTGACCAAAGACTTGTTTACCTTGTTGTGCACCGGTTAAGAACTCATAAGTACCGCCTAATGAAGTGTAGTTCATTGGGATAGTCAACATGTGGTGTAAACCAAACGGAAGTAATAGACGCTCTAAGGTACCATAAATAAATGGCGCTAGAATTGGCGCTGAGTTTTGAGAGTTGGCAATCCATTGACCAAAGTGGTTAATGCCTGTTTGAACTAAAGGCCAGAATAGCGATAAAACGATAGCGACCAATACAGAACGATAAATGACAACGAAAGGAACAAAACGTTTACCATTAAAGAAAGTGAGTACTTCAGGTAATTTACGGAAATTGTAGTAACTATTGAAGGTTGTCGCACCAACAAAACCGGCGATAATACCGACGAATACCCCCATATTTAACGCAGGTTGTCCAAGTACATTCACAAAGTAATGTGCAACGGGAATTTCACCGGCAAATACGGTACTTACGTGAGCATTTGGATCGGCTAGCATTTCAAGCTTCACACCGAAAAAGTTACCGGTGATTAAATTAATTAAAATGAAAGCCAAGCCTGCGGCAAATGCACCACCTGCACGTTCATTTGCCCAACTACCACCAATCGCTAAAGCAAATAATAGATGGAGATTACCGATAATCCCCCAACCAATTTGGGCGATAATGTTTCCAACACGCGCTAGCCATTCCGCATCGCTAATCAAAGGCAGTGAGTTACCAATACTCACCATTAAACCCGCAGCTGGCATTACGGCAATCACAACCATTAGGCATTTACCGAATTTTTGCCAAAACTCAAAACTGAGTAGTTTTTTCATATCAATCCTCCTACAAGATGAGATCTACTTCTACGCCAAAATGGTCGGAAACAATCGGTTTATTTTTCCCATTAAAAATAACCTGACTGGATAAAACCCTTTTTGCTTGGTTTAAAAAAATATAATCTAATCGCTTTTCTTGACTATGGCCTTTCCAGCCGTCAATTGCTTTCTCCACGGTGATGCCACTATCCTTCTGCTCTGCCATTTCAAACGTATCGAATAAGCCTAAGGATTTAATTTGTTGGTAAGCTTGTTGGTCGCTTATTGCATCAGTATTGAAATCGCCCATTAAGATTTTAAGATTCGCACTTTGACTTCGCTCTACAATATAATGAACATTATCGAGTTGGTTTTCCCCATCACAATTTGGCAAATTGATATGGCAAGAATAACATTCAATTAACTGTCCTTGATACTCTACCGTCAAACCAATGATTTTACGTGAAAGAATCGAGTCAAGACGTTGGTGTTGGCTACAATAAAACGCATCAACATCATAAACAGGCAAACGCGTTAAAAATGCAATGCCTTCATCATATTTATCGTAACCAATATGTGAATTGCTCCAAAAAAGCGAGTATTTTTGTGCGACACGTTGATTGATTTTATTTAACAGAATGACACCATAGTTATCTTGCTTTAATGTTGGCGAAATAGCAGTAGCAGACATCAATTGATTAACCTCTTGTAAGGCAATGATGTCATAGCCCTTTTCGATAATAGTCTCCGCAAGAATCTCTATTTTTTCCGCTTGGTTAGCCTCTAACCAAGCGTGTACATTCAGGGTAAGTAGTTTCATGGCTTCCCCTTAGCCCTCACAATGCCAAATGTCTGCATTATATTGAGCAATAGTGCGATCTGATGAGAAGAAGCCCGCTTTTGCGATATTGTGCACCACTTTCTCATTCCAACTATCTTGATCTTCATAATCGGCTAAGATTTGTTCTTTCGCTTCGACATAAGCATTAAAGTCAATCAACGTCATAAACCAGTCTTTATTCAATAATTCGTTATAAAGACGTTCTAAGCGTGTTTTATTGCCTAATTTCACCATGGCTGGATTCAGAATAAAATCAACCGCTCTTTTAATATCTTTGTCGTTTTCATAATACTCTTTTGAAACATAACCTGATGTCTCATAAAGTTTAATAATGCTTTCTGAGTCTTTACCGAATGTATAGATATTTTCAGCGCCGGCTAATTCTGCAATTTCAACATTGGCGCCATCCATTGTGCCTAAAGTTAATGCTCCATTCAGCATAAACTTCATATTACCTGTACCGGAAGCTTCTTTAGAGGCAAGTGAAATTTGTTCTGAAATATCGGTTGCTGGAATCAGTTTTTCCGCCACGCTCACATTATAGTTTTCCACTAAATGCACGTTTAAATACTTGTTCACTTCAGGATCATTATTGATTAACTCAGATAAACAAAGAATTAAGTGAATAATATCCTGAGCAATCACATAGGCAGGAGCGGCTTTTCCGCCGAAAATCACGGTAATTTTACGTTTTGGTAATTTACCTGCTTTAATTTCTAAGTATTTGTGAATAACATAAAGCGCATTCATCTGTTGGCGTTTATATTCATGGAAACGCTTAATTTGCGTATCAATGATTGAATTTTCATCTAACTCAATACCTTTATTTTCTTTAAGGTAGGTTTTTAATGCCAATTTATTTTCAAACTTAATTTTCACTAATTGTTGATGAACTTTTTTATCATCTTTAAAGGCTAACAATTTTTCTAATTTGGTTGCATCATGCAAATACTCATCACCAATCAATTCTTTAATATAAGCGGCTAATGGTTGGTTAGAAAATTCTAACCAACGGCGGAAGGTAATGCCGTTTGTCTTATTATTGAATTTTTCTGGATATAACGCATAGAACGCTTTAAGTTCTGAATTTTTCAAAATCTCTGTATGTAATGCCGCCACACCATTCACTGAATTTGAAAAATGGATGTCCATATGCGCCATATGCACACGTTTTTGTTTATCAATAATTTGTACGGCTGGATCTTGATATTCAGCATGCACTAATTCATCTAATTTTTTAATGATCACTACTAAATGCGGCACGACTTCATCTAGATAATCGAGTGGCCATTTTTCTAGCGCTTCAGCCAAAATCGTATGGTTTGTATAACCCACCATATTACGTACAATTTCAACCGCTTCTGCAAATTTAATCTGATGTTTTTCCGTTAATAAACGAATTAATTCAGGAATCACCATTGAAGGGTGAGTATCATTGATCTGTACATACGCATAATCATCTAAATCATGTAAATTACTACCACGCGCAATTGCTTCATCAATTAATAATTGTGCCGCATTTGATACCATGAAGTATTGTTGATAAATACGCAATAATTCGCCATTTTTATCTGAATCATCTGGATAAAGGAATAAAGTCAGGTTTTCTTCAATCGCAGTTTTATCAAACTCGATACCCTTTTTAATCAGTTTAGAATTTACTGATTTAATATCAAATAAATTGAGATAGTTTTTCGTGTCTTTCTTATAACCTAGAATATCAATACGATCTAATTTAGAAGTTAACGTAAATTTCTTAAATGGCACCTCATAGCTAATATCCGTTGGAATTAACCAAGAATTATCTTCAATCCAATCATTAGGTTCAGCATGTTGTTCATTCTTTTTAAAGACTTGTTTGAATAAACCATAATGATAATTTAAACCTACCCCCTCAGCATTTAAGCCAAGCGTAGACATTGAATCAATAAAACAAGAAGCCAAACGACCTAACCCACCATTTCCTAAAGACGGTTCTGGCTCAATATCTTCAATATGACTTAATGATTTACCCGAACTTGCTAATTCTGTTTTGATATCTTGATACACACCAAGGTTAATCAGGTTATTAGAAAGTAATTTACCAATTAAGAATTCTGCAGAAATATAATAAACCTTACGTTTACCTGTGTTTTTAGGTTTATCTGCCGAGAGTGTTTTTACGTAATTTAATAATTGAATATAAGTTTCTTTATCGCTTAATTGTTCAAGCGATTTGTTAGTTTCATTTTTTACAAATGTACTAAATTTCATCATTATTTTTCCTGATTAGCACGTTGATATAACATGGTCATTTTTGCTAAAAAGTCTTTTTTATCTTGAGTTAGATCGGATTGCTGCATTCTCCATTGCCAGTTTCCACCAATTGTTGAAGGAACATTCATTCTTGAACTCGCTGGCAAATCTAAAACATCTTGCATTGTTGCAATCGCAGTATTGCTGACCGTCGCAAAGAGCTGACGAATCATTGCTTGGCAAATCGATTCATCCTCACGACGGTGCGTATAATCATTGGTATACTGCTGTTGTTGTTCAGTCAGGCTGTTATACCAACCATTGGTCACATCATTATCATGTGTGCCGGTATAAACAATGGAGTGCGGGATGCAATAATGCGGGCTATCTAAGCTTTCTCCGTTAACATCTTCAAAACCAAACTGCAGAATCTTCATGCCAGGATAGTTACAGTCTGCAAGCAATTTTCTGGCTTTATCATCAATATTACCTAAATCTTCGGCAATAATCGGTAAATCACCTAATTGCTCTTTAACGGCTTTAAATAAGTCATAACCAGGGCCTGGCTGCCAGCTACCATCTTTAGCAACCTCTGCTTTTCCATCTACCTGCCAATAATCAGAGAAACCTTTGAAATGGTCGATACGCAACACATCATAAATCTTGAAGCTTTCCTCAATGCGGTGAATCCACCAAGCGTAGCCTTGTTTTTTATGCTCTTCCCAAGCATAAAGTGGATTGCCCCAAAGTTGTCCTGTTGCACTGAATTGATCCGCTGGAACCCCAGCAACAACAAGTGGATTACGTTCTTCATCTAATTGGAAGAGTTCTGGTTTTGTCCAAACCTCTACGCTATCTGCAGCCACGTAAATCGGCATATCACCGATGATCTGAATGCCTTTTTGATTTGCGTAATTTTTTAATTCAGTCCATTGTTTGAAGAAGAAATATTGCGTCACTTTAAAGTAGTGAATTTGCTCCGCCAACATGCTGCGATATTTTTCCAATGCACTTGGATCACGAGCCACAACTTTTTTATCATCCCATTTTTGCAATGCTTGATTACCGAAATGCTCTTTAATCGCCATAAACTCAGCAAAATCGTCTAACCACAAGCGGTTGTTTTTTTCAAAATTTTGGAAATCCGCTTGGAATGCTTGATTCGCTAAAAAATTTTTCACGGCTGTTTCTAAAATCGGGCGGCGCGCATAGAAGATGCGTTCATAATCCACGTTAGTTGGATCATCACCAAAATTGACTGATGCATAATCCGCTTCTTTCAACAAGCCCATTTGGGTTAATAAGTCAAAATCAATAAGGTGGGTATTGCCTGCAATTGCAGAGAAAGATTGATAAGGCGAATCACCATAACTGGTGGTGGTAAGTGGAAGAATTTGCCAATAGGTTTGTTTGGTTTCAACTAAAAAATCGACAAAATCATAAGCCGATTGCCCAAAACTACCAATTCCGAATGCATTTGGTAGCGAAGTTATGTGCATTAAAACACCACTTGAACGAGTAGACATAATATTTCCTCTAGAAAGCCATCATTTTGGCGCATTCTAACTTAAACATATTTTACATGCAACAACTTATACGTAAAAGTTTAAAACTTTTTCGTAAAAGAGTGATGTTCATCATATTTTATACGTATAGCATTTGGGATTTTATGATATGCTATAGCTATACCTATGGAACAAACGGCAGATAAAGAGATTAAAAATGAGCAAGTACAAGCAGGTTTATAATGAAATAAAAAACCAAATTAACAATGGTAATTTAGCGCCGTTACAAGAACTCCCAAGCGAAAATGAGCTCATGCAAAGCTATGGTTTTTCTAAAGATACTATCCGCAGAGCGCTTTCTTTACTTGAAATTGATGGCTATATTCAAAAGCAACAGGGCCGAAATTCGATCGTTTTAGAACATGACTTATCGAAACCACAAATGCTTTCTGAAATTAAAACCGTCAGCGAATTAAATAGCGCTTCAACACATCAAGTGAAAACCACATTAACCAGCTTGTATATTGTGCAAGGCGAAGAAGAATTGATGCAGTTCTTTAACGTAAATGATCAGATCGATTTCTACCGCATTGCTCGTCTGCGTGAAATTGATGGCGAAGCCGTTGAGTATGAAGTTTCCTATTTTGATCGCCGCATCGTGCCTTTTATTAGCCGAGAAATTGCTGAACACTCTATTTATCACTATTTGGAAAACGAATTAAAATTAAAAATTAGCCACTCACAACGAAAAATTGTCTTTCGTTATGCAAATGAAGAAGAAAAAAATGCGATAAATCTTGGGGAGTATGAAATGGTTGTAAATGTCACCAGTACAACTTATTTAGCGGATGGGCGACCTTTTCAATATGGAAGCATTAGCTACCGTCCGGATAAAATTGCGTTTACTTCAACCGCAAAACGAAATGTATAATTTTTATCTATCATCTTATTTTAAGCTTAACAAGCTTCTCTAGAGTGATGATATTCATATGGATAGAAATTTGATGCAAGAAATACGATAAAGCCCCTGTTTATGGGGCTTTATGTTTTTATGGGAACAACACTAAAAGGAGCTGGAACAGTGTTTTCATTTGCATTGTAAGTTTTTACTCTATGCAAATATTTTTTCGTTCATATTTTATGTTTTTCAACATACATCAATAAAATCAATAACTTAGAATAAATTTTTAGCAAAACTCTATATTTCAGGATGGCGTTTTAAAAATCCTTAAACGCAAATTCAAACGCTCCCCTTCGCCTCCTGCGGGCTCTCCATTCGTCATTATTTCCATATTTTTAATGTGACTTTGCTCACATATTCATCAAAAAGCGATTTACATTTCACCTTTTTACTTTATTTTTTAACATATTCATAACATTACACCGGCTCAAATTACATAATAAGGAGTATCGCTATGCAATTCACACTATCCAAACAATACAGCCCCGCCCGCCAAAACATCACGAAAAACTATCGACTGGATGAAAAGACCGCTGTCGATCAGTTGATGGCGACCTTAGATTTCACTCCAGAGCAAGAGCAACGCATCACCGATAATGCGATCAAACTCATTAAAAAATTGCGCAAAGATAAACAAAACCAACACGGCGCCGATGCGTTAATGGAGGAATTTTCCTTAAGTAGCGAAGAAGGCGTAGCTTTAATGTGTTTGGCCGAAGCCTTATTGCGTATTCCTGATGATGAAACCCGTGACGATCTGATTCATGAAAAACTACAAGCCGGCAACTGGAAATCCCATATTGGCAATGCTCGCTCGTTTTTCATTAACGCTGCCAGCTACGGTTTATTATTCGGCCAAAAAATGAGTAGCGCCCTCGATGAACAGGCGTTATCCAATACCCTCACCAAGCTACTTGCTCGCCTCTCAACTCCTTTTATGCGAGCCGCGGTTATGCAATCCATGAAAATCCTAGGTAAACAATTTGTGACTGGTGTGACCATGCCGGAAGCGTTGAAAAATATTCAACCACGCTACAATAAAGGATTCACCTTCTCCTTCGATATGTTGGGGGAAGCGGCCATGACCCAAGCCGATGCGGATCGTTATTTCAATGATTATTTACACGCTATCGAAGAAGTGGGTAAAAATGCCGTTGGACGCACCATTTACAACAGTAACAGCGTATCGGTCAAACTCTCAGCAATCCATCCAAAATATTGGCGTGCCAAATATGATCGCGTGATGGATGAGCTTTATCCACGAGTCAAGCAACTATTTGTTTTAGCTCAAAAATACAACATCAGCGTGAATATTGATGCGGAAGAAGCCTCCCGCCTTGAATTATCCTTAGATTTAGTGGAAAAACTGCTCGATGAACCGGAATTGAAGGGCTATAAAGGTATTGGTTACGTAGTACAAGCTTACTCTAAACGTTGCCCATTCGTATTAGATTATTTGATTCATTTAGCACGCGAAAAACAAGGCTATTTGATGATCCGCTTAGTCAAAGGTGCTTACTGGGATAGTGAAATCAAATGGGCACAAACCGATGGTTTAGAGGGATTCCCTCTATATACCCGAAAAAATCATACCGATATTTCCTACATTGCCTGTGCTAAAAAACTATTAGCCGCCCAGGATGTGATTTACCCACAATTTGCCACCCATAACGTACAAACCATGTGTACCATTTATGAATTGGGTCAAGGCAAACAATATGAATTCCAATGTCTGCAAGGCATGGGTGAAAGCCTTTACGACAATATCGTCGGTAAGGAAAACTTTGATCGCCAAGTACGCGCCTACGCCCCTGTCGGTACGCATGCCACATTATTGGCTTACTTGGTGCGCCGCTTATTGGAAAATGGCGCTAACTCTTCTTTCGTACACCAATTGGTGGATGAAAACATTCCGGTTGAACGCCTAGTCACTCCGCCTTGGAAGCTTTATGAAAAATCCCACGGCGAACCAAATAAATTGGTGAGAAAACCATTGGAAATTTTTAGAGATCGCCGTAACTCGGCCGGTTTTGATCTAACCAATGAGTTTGTACTAGCCAAACTGGAACAAGCGCTGAATCAAGCCAAGATAGAAAATGCCACATCCTTAACCTTACTCAGCGATGCCAAACATGAACCGCCTCATCAAGTAGTAAATCCAGCCAATCTGGCTGACATCGTTGGTGAAGCCTCATTCTTGCAAACCGCTGAAGCTGCGCGCGTATTCGAGGCTGCGGATAATCAACAATGGCAAGCCACAAGTGCAGCTGAAAAGGCCAATATATTACGCAAAGCCGCCGATCTTTATGAAGAAAATCACGGTTTATTAATGAAGTTGGCTGTCACCGAAGCCGGCAAAACCTTGCCAAATGCCATTGCAGAACTGCGCGAAGCCGTCGATTTCCTACGCTATTACGCCAATCAATTGGAGCGCTTGGCTAATCATCAACAATTGGCTGAGGCGCGCGGTAAGATCCTATGTATTTCGCCTTGGAACTTCCCATTAGCCATTTTCACCGGCCAAGTGGCCGCCTCTCTGGCTGCAGGAAATGCAGTTGTGGCTAAACCGGCCGAACAAACCTCATTAATTGCCTATGCAGCAGTTAAATTGTTACATCAAGCCGGTATTCCGCAGGCGGCTTTGCAATTGGTATTAGGTGCGGGTGAATTAGGAGCGGCCTTAGTTCAACAAGCCTTTGATGGTGTCGTATTCACCGGTTCAACCGAAGTGGCCAAATTGATTGAAAAACGTCTGGCCGAGGCTGATAACGATCCGGTATTAATCGCTGAAACAGGCGGCCAAAATGTCCTAGTTGCCGACTCCTCCGCCTTACCGGAACAAGTGGTTGCCGATGTATTAAGTTCGGCCTTTGACTCCGCAGGCCAACGTTGTTCTGCATTGCGTGTATTATTGCTACAAGAAGAAGTTGCCGATCACTACTACCCAATGATCCGAGATGCAGTTAAAGAGCTTGCCCTCGGCGATCCGAGCCAACTCGCAACGGATATTGGCCCGGTTATTGATGATGAAGCGCGTAAAAATCTAGAAAATCATAAAGAAGTGATGCGTAAGGTAGCAGTAAATTACAGCGAATTGCCAACCCCAAGTGGCGGCCATTTCGTCTCCCCTGCGATATATCTACTAGATAATCTAGATCAACTACAACGGGAAGTATTTGGACCGATTTTGCATATTATTCGTTATCGTAAAGATGATTTGGTGAATGTGCTTAACCAAGTCAACGCCAAGGGATATGCATTAACCGGCGGTTGCCACAGCCGAATTCGTAAACACATTGAATTGGTTGAAAAACACCTACATTGCGGTAACTTCTATATCAATCGCAATATCGTTGGTGCCGTGGTTGGTGTACAACCATTCGGTGGACACGGACTTTCCGGTACCGGACCAAAAGCCGGCGGTGAGTTTTATTTACAACGCCTCACCAAAACCCCTCGTTTTTACAGTGAATTTGCTGATGCGGATAATTTGGCAAAAACCAAACCGCGTTTAGAAAGTATCACCGGTGAAGACAATACTTTGGCTTATTTGCCTTGTGAAGTTGCTATTCTTAATGGGGAATTAACCCAAGCACAGGCTGCTGCTGAAAAATTATTGGCGAACGGCTTTAGTGTATTAGTTGAGCCAAGCCATCCTTTAGCGAAAGCGGCAAAAACAGGCATTCGGGTTGCTACTACTCTTGACAGCTGTCAGAAAGGTATCTATCTTGCTCCGCTTGCCCAAGCGCAACGTCAATGGTTAGCCGCCAATAGTCGAGCAATTTTCAAATGCTTTGACTGGCAAACCGTACAAGATCTATTACCGCTTTATGACGAGTTCTCCCGCAGCTATAACACTACCGCTGCCGGTGGAAATACATCATTAATGGCAGCACAAGAAGAATAAGGAGGCATTATGCAAATTTACATTACCTTCGGGCTGTATCTTCTCATCATTCTTAGTATCGGCTTCTATGCCTATTATTCGACTAAGAACTTCGATGACTACATTTTAGGCGGCCGTAAAATGGGCAGTTTCGTGACTGCGATGTCAGCCGGTGCATCGGATATGTCCGGCTGGTTATTGATGGGACTCCCTGGTGCCATCTTCCTTTCCGGACTTTCCGAAGCCTGGATTGCCGTTGGTTTAACAATCGGTGCCTATATGAACTATCGGGTGGTTGCCGGTCGATTACGTATTTTTACGGAAAAATACAATAACGCCCTCACTTTACCGGAATTCTTTGCGCAACGTTTTCCACGTCAGAAAAAAGCGTTAAAGATCATTTCCTCCGCCATTATTTTGTTCTTTTTCACCATCTACTGCGCCTCCGGTGTTGTAGCGGGTGCTAAATTATTCCAAAGTTTCTTAGGCTTGGATTATTCCACCGCGCTTTGGCTTGGCGCATTTGCCACCATCAGTTACACCTTTATCGGTGGTTATTTGGCAGTGTCTTGGAGTGATACCATTCAGGCATCATTGATGATCTTCGCGCTATTATTAGCGCCAATTATGGTGTTACTACACTTCAGTTGGGATGATATCCAAAACGCACTTACCGCTAAATCCGCATTAACCAATATTCCTTACAGCAACTGGCTACATAATGTCTCCGGGATTGGGGTAATCTCCGCCTTGGCATGGGGCTTAGGCTATTTCGGCCAACCGCATATTTTGGCACGTTTCATGGCGGCTGATTCCGTTGTCTCATTGGAAAAAGCCCGTCGTATCGGTATTACTTGGATGGCAATATGCTTAGGTAGTGCCGTGGCTGTAGGATACTTCGGTTTGGCCTACTTCTCTGCAGAAGGTATTGAATTAACAAATGCGGAAACCGTCTTTATCGAGCTAACCAAAACCTTATTTAACCCATGGATTGTCGGTATCGTACTCTCCGCTATCTTAGCAGCGGTAATGAGTACCCTTTCCGCTCAGCTGTTAATGTGTTCTGCAGCGATCACCGAAGACTTCTATAAAGGGTTCTTACGCAAAAATGCAGGCAGCAGAGAGTTAGTATGGGTTGGTCGTGGAATGGTATTGGTTATTGCGCTAGTCGCCATTGCGATTGCCCAAGATCCAAACTCCAAAGTGATGGGATTGGTGTCTTACGCCTGGGCCGGATTCGGTGCAACCTTTGGTCCAGTGGTGATTTTATCGCTCTTTAACCGCAACATCAGTTCTAAAGCCGCGCTATGGGGCATGATTTCCGGGGCAATAACCGTAGTGGCTTGGAGTCCGCTAATGCGTTTCCTTGGTTGGATTGATTTGTCCAATCTCTATGAGATCATTCCAGGATTCTTAATGTGTTCCTTCATTACCATTACTTCATCCTTGTTTGCCCAAGCTCATCCGAAAGTCATCGAGCAATTTGATGAAGCCTTGGCCGAATATGAATCCCGTCGCTAGGATTCAGACATAAAAAAAGCACGCTTCATTGCGTGCTTTTTTATTGTCTTTAAATTAGCGACGTAAACCAAGACGTGCGATAGTGCTTTGGTATAAAGCTAAATCGGTACGTTTTAAGTAGTCTAATAATTTACGACGACGGGAAACCATACGTAATAAACCACGACGACCATGGTGGTCTTTTTTATGCTCAGCAAAGTGAGCTTGTAAGTGGTTGATTTGTGCAGTTAATAATGCGATTTGAACTTCGGAAGAACCAGTATCTTTCGCATCGCGACCAAATTCAGCAACGATTGCTGCTTTTTTTTCAGTACTTAGAGACATTTTTTACTCCTAAAAGGTAGTGTTATTAATACATCATTCGCCGATCTCTAACTCAGCGATGACAGGAGCGGGCATTCTACTGAGCAATTGCGCCAAACGCAAGGCGAATTTCCAACTTTTCGGTAAAAGCCTTTTCCATATAAAAAAGCCAATCGGCACAAAATATGATAAAAATAATGAATTCTCCAACCAACTCTAATAAAATCAATGACTTACGTGTTATTTTTAGCAAAACTCCAAAAACTGAAGGGGCGTTTAGCTTGATGCTAATCTTTACTTCTCAATATCACAAAAAAGCGGTATGGTTAGGGAAAATTCATTTCGGAGAAACATTATGTTAATCAATAAAGATACCCAACTGTGCATGTCCCTTTCCGGCCGCCCTGGCAACTTCGGGACCCGTTTTCACAATTATCTTTACCAAAAACTGGGTCTAAACTTTATTTACAAAGCCTTTACTACTCAAGATATTGAACACGCAGTAAAAGGCATTCGCGCCTTAGGTATTCGCGGTTGTGCAGTTTCTATGCCATTTAAAGAAAGCTGTATGGCATTTTTAGATAAAATCGCCCCTTCCGCACAAGCAATTCAATCGGTCAATACGATCGTCAATGATCAAGGCTTTTTGCGCGCCTACAATACGGACTATATCGCCATTGTGAAGTTAATCGAAAAATACCAATTAAATCCGCAGGATTCCGTTATTATTCAAGGCAGCGGCGGAATGGCCAAAGCAGTCACCGCAGCATTTAAGCATAGTGGCTTTGAAAATGTCCAAATTTATGCTCGTAATGCCGTAACAGGCCAGCATTTAGCGGCGCTTTATGGCTATCAATATAGCCATGTATTAACACCGGCGGATATTTTAGTGAATGTCACCCCAATCGGTATGCAAGGCGGCGCAGAAGCTAATGATTTAGCATTTAGTGAAGAACTCATTGAACAAGCCAAAACAGCTTTTGATGTGGTAGCCTTGCCGGCAGAAACACCGTTTATCTGCACTGCCCAACGCTTAGGCAAACAGGTTATTTCCGGTGCGGAAGTGATTGTGTTGCAAGCCGTAGAACAATTTGAGTTATATACCGGCATACGACCTGAGCAGTCTCTAATTGAAGAAGCGGCTGCTTTCGCTCGTGGTTAAATCATCAAAAAGCCGTGGCGCTGTATAATTTCTCGCGCGGCTTTACTGATTAAAAAATTAAATAGCCTCACCACATCCGTTTTTTCCGTTAACCGGGCTGCCATATACTCGACTCGAATTTGTAACTTTTCCGGCAAATCGTGACAAAGCAGCCCATCTTCTTGCAAGCGAAGACGATAATGTCCATAGCCCAACATCATCTCGGCATAGTTATTTTTTAATAAATATTCTATTTTTAAAACTTCTGTTTTCTAGAGAGCGTTGGGGAAGTGATTGGCGAAAAGAAAGGCCGTCAATTGACGGCCTTTTTCAAGATAAAAAATTACAGTACATTTTTCTCGCCACGAGAAAGGCTGACTAAACCGGAACGGACGATTTCGATCACAGACGTATCCTCTTTCACCGCATTGACAAAGGCATCCAGTTTGTCCTTAGTACCGGTCAATTGAATGGTATAGGATTTCGGTGTGACATCCACAATCTGCCCACGGAAAATATCGGCCAAACGTTTGATTTCATCGCGTGAGGTGCCGGTCGCACGCACTTTTAACAACATCACTTCGCGTTCCACGTGCTCATGCTCGCTGAGGCTAATCACCTTGAACACATCCACCAATTTATGCAATTGTTTCTCGATTTGTTCCAACACTTGCTCATCCCCCACTGCAGCAATGGTCATGCGAGATAGGGTTGGATCATCGGTCGGTGCCACGGTAAGGCTTTCGATATTAAAGGCACGCTGGGAGAACAAGCCGACCACGCGTGATAAAGCACCGGATTCATTTTCCAGTAAAACGGATAAAATTCTACGCATTATTTATTCTCCCCTTCTTGTGGTTTGGACAAAATCATTTCGTTCATTGCCCCGCCGCGTACTTGCATTGGGTAAACGTGTTCCGTTTCATCCACATTAACATCAACAAATACCAATTTATTTTTAATTTTAAAGGCTTCTTCCAATTTACTTTGTAATTCATCCGGTGATGAAATTTGAATACCGACATGTCCGTAAGACTCCGCCAATTTCACGAAATCCGGTAAGGAATTCATGTAGGTTTGTGAATGACGTCCGGAATAAATCAAATCCTGCCATTGTTTTACCATGCCAAGGAAATGGTTGTTCAAACAAATCACCACCACCGTAATGCCATATTGGATCGCCGTGGAAAGTTCTTGAATATTCATTTGAATACTACCGTCACCGGTGACACAAACCACGGTTTTCTTCGGATGGGCTAATTTCACGCCAAGTGCGGCCGGCAAGCCGAAGCCCATAGTACCTGCGCCACCAGAATTGATCCAACGACGCGGTTTATCAAAGGCATAGTGCAGTGCCGCAAACATTTGGTGTTGTCCCACATCAGATGCAATATAGGCATCGCCCTTGGTAATGCGATGTACAATTTCCATTACCTGTTGTGGTTTGATTACGCCGGAATTACGATCGTAATCCAAGCATTTTTTCGCCCGCCATCCCTCAATTTGTTGCCACCAGTCGGCAAGATAATTGGCCGGACGGGAAGTGCCTTGCTCTCCGAGTAAACTTAAAAATTCATTTAATACATTTTTCGCATCGCCGACAATTGGAATATCCACATGAACATTTTTCGAAATAGAAGTCGGATCGATATCAATTTGAACAACTTTGGCATTCGGGCAATATTTAGCCAAATTATTGGTGGTACGGTCATCGAAACGTACGCCCACACCAAAGATTAAATCACTTTCATGCATTGTATTATTGGCTTCGTAAGTACCATGCATACCAAGCATGCCAAGGAACTGTTTATCCGAGCCCGGATAAGCGCCTAAGCCCATCAAAGAAGAGGTTACCGGTAAATTCAATTGTTGGGCAAATTGGGTTAATTGCTCGTGACATTCTGCCGCTACCGCGCCACCACCAACGAACAATACCGGTTTTTTCGCCACCAACAATGCTTTTAACGCTTTTTTGATTTGTCCTTTATGGCCTTGTGTTGTCGGATTATAGGAACGCAATTCTACCGAGCTTGGATATTCATACGGGAATTTATTATTTGGATTGACCGTATCCTTCGGAATATCTACTACTACCGGGCCAGGGCGACCGGTCGAAGCGATATAAAAGGCTTTTTTCAAGGTTTCCGGAATATCTTCTGCTTTTTTCACGATAAAGCTATGTTTCACCACCGGGCGAGAAATCCCCACCATATCGCATTCTTGGAAAGCATCACTACCGATCAAATTACTCATAACCTGACCGGAAAGAATAACCAACGGCACAGAATCCGTATAGGCGGTTAAAATACCGGTAATCGCATTCGTTGCGCCCGGACCGGATGTCACCAATACACAACCCACTTTGCCGGTAGCACGCGCATAACCATCGGCCATATGCACCGCTGCTTGTTCATGACGCACTAAAATATGTTCAATACCGCCTAGGGTATGAATCGCATCATAAATATCCAACACCGCACCGCCAGGATAACCAAAGACATATTCTACGCCCTCATCGCGTAAGGATTGCACCACCATTTCCGCACCGGATAATTTCTTCATAACTCTCTCCTAAAATCTTTCGTTTATGGCGAATTTGTTTGACGTGAGGCACATAATACCGAAGACAAAGTCGTTGTAAAGGCAACAAAATGGCTAACAAGACCAACGAAATAGATTTAAATTCCAATAAACATTTAAATATTGGTTTTTTATAAAGTATATTTATTTAAATACAAAAAAAATGCGACTTTATGCCGCATTTTATAAAAATATAAACTTTTTTAATTTTTATTTTAAAGTTTGAGCCAGATCACATTTTTAGCGTTTTTTCACAATGAATACGATTAATGCCAAGCTTACACCTGTGGCAATGAATCCTGCCAAACCTGACAGACTAAACCCAACAACCACATAGCCAATCGCCGTTGCTGCAGCAACCGCACCCGCGTAAGGTAATTGAGTGGTAACGTGATCAATGTGATTACATTTCGCACCGGTTGAAGACAAAATCGTAGTATCGGAAACCGGAGAACAATGGTCACCACACACCGCTCCTGCCATCACCGCAGAAAGACAAGGTAATAACAATTCCGGTGCACTATTGCTAGCCATAGCAGCGGCAATCGGTAGCATAATCCCGAAGGTTCCCCAGCTGGTACCGGTGGAGAATGCCATTAAGCAACCCAAAATAAACAACAACACTGGTAGGAATTCTACCGGAATATTGCCGGTAACTAGTGAAGAGAGATATTTACCGGTTTGCGCATCGCCCACCACTTTATTAATAGTCCAAGCGAAGAATAAAATCGCAATCGCGCCAGACATGGATTTGATACCGATCCACCAAGATTTGAAATATTCGCTCACGCCAACTTGACGTTCCCAAATAATCAACAAGGTAGATACTAATACCGCGCAGGATGAACCAAAGACCAATGAAATTCCCACCGTGGTATTTTCAAATGCGCCTAAAATACTAAAAGCTTTACCATCGGCAGCTAAGGCTTCATAACCGGTGAATAGCATCATAAATACCGTGGTAATGATTAACACTACAATTGGCAAAATCAAATTAATCACTTTACCTTTCACGCCATCAATTGCCTCTTCCTCGTCATCGCTACGTTCCATGGCCAAGCTCTCATGACGCGCCATGGTGCCGATATCAAAGGAAAAGTAAGCGACAAAGAACACCATTAATAAAGAGAAAATGGCGTAGAAGTTCATTGAACTCATCGCTACGAAGGCGCCCATTGGGGTATATTCAGTGATTCCATAAGTCACCAATAAACCACCAACCAATGAAATGATATACGCCCCCCAACTGGATACCGGCATCATTACACACATTGGTGCTGCGGTGGAGTCTAAAATATAGGCCAATTTCGCTCGTGAAACGCGGAAACGGTCGGTCACCGGACGGGCAATTGCCCCCACCGCCAAGCTGTGGAAATAATCGTCGATAAAGGTAACAAACACCAAGCAGGCGGCTAATAATTTCGCACCGCGACGACTTCTGATCTTACTTTGTGCCCATTCGGCAAATGCACGATTACTGCCCGAAACGGTTAACAATGCCGTTAACACTCCAAGCAATAATAAGAACAGAATAATGTTCATATTGGAGTTGATTTCGCCATCGGCATACACCAACGCCGCCACGTTTTTGGCTAAATAGGTGAATGCATTCAACGGATTAAAACCCGCCAACATCAATGCACCAATAACGATCCCCGCACTCAGTGAAATTAATACACGACGGGTTGCGATGGCCAACACGATCGCCAATAAAGGCGGTACGATAGACCAAATTGAAGAAGAATAATCGATAAGATCCATTAGGTTATCCTATAACTTAATGGAGCGCGGGCAGGCAAGAAAACAAAGAAAAGACTCACCGTAGCGCTCCATAGTGAAAAACTATGACAGTAACGTTCCTTTCGAAGACGCTACCAACCAGTCAAAATGACTTTCAACCGATTTCGGCGGCCATTCCTTTCGTTATTCATCTCCGCTATCCGCTCCAAATAACTACTTATAATGTCCGCACCTCTACGTTGCGGGCACAAGATTACTCTAAAAAACCTAAAATTTCCAATAGTTTATTCCCCGCCCATGGAAAACGCCCCCTCAGTTTTCAGAGTTTTTGCTAAAAATCAACTTAACCTATTGATTTTATTAGGGTTGATTTAAAAAATAAACATTTAGCAACAATCAAGTCTTCCAGCCTTAGCCATGGCGCATTCCAATTCTCCCTATTGACTCTATTTATTTTCCTGTTTCAGCCAATTGCTATTTGTTACCCTTTGTTTTTTCTATAGAATAATGCCCGTCTTAATCACCGAAAATAACCGGCAATCATACCTGAATTGCGATCCATCTCAGATTTTTAGCAAAAAATACTTTACCGAGGATAAATTTTATGCAGAAACCACTAAAAATGCGCTTGATAACCCCGCTTTACAACAAGCCTTCCTAAACGATCTAGACGAAAAACTTTGGTCATCTGCCGATAAACTGCGCCAGCAGCTTGATGCCGCCAATTACAAACACATCGTACTCGGCTTAATTTTCCTTAAATACATCTCCGACAGCTTCACTCATCAGCAGGAAAAAATTCAGGCGGAGCTGAGCGATCCCGAAAATCCACTCTATCTTGACCGCACTTTTTACGACACCGAAGAAGAATATCAAGAAGCCTTAACAGCCGAACTGGAAAACCGCGACTACTACACCGCCGACAATGTGTTCTGGGTGCCGCAGCAAGCCCGTTGGGACGAGATTAAAGCCGTTTCCATCTTAAACATTGGCGCAGAGCTGCCTTGGGGCGGGAAATTTTCCGGCGTAGCCAAACTGATTGACGATGCCTTCGATGCCATTGAAAAAGACAACGAAAAACTCAAAGGCGTACTCCAACGCATCAGCGGCTATGCCGTAAACGAAGACACCCTGCGCGGGCTGATTATCCTCTTCTCCGATACCAACTTTACCCGTCCGACTTACAACGGCGAGCCTGTACATTTGGGCGCAAAAGACATTCTCGGCCACGTTTACGAATACTTCCTCGGTCGCTTTGCCCAAGCCGAAGGCAAGCGCGGCGGACAATATTTTACGCCGAAATCCATTGTTTCCCTGATTGTCGAAATGCTCGAGCCATACTCCGGCCGCGTATATGACCCGGCCATGGGCAGCGGCGGCTTTTTCGTGCAAACCGAACGCTTTATCACCGCTCATCAAGGCAACATCAACAACGTTTCCATCTACGGGCAAGAATTCAACCCAACCACATGGAAACTCGCCGCCATGAATATGGCGATTCGCGGCATTGATTACGACTTCGGCAAACACAACGCCGACAGCTTCACCCAGCCGCAACACATCGACAAAAAGATGGATTTCATCATGGCAAACCCACCCTTCAATATCAGCGATTGGTGGAGAGAATCCCTGGCCGACGACCCACGTTGGGCATACGGTACACCGCCGAAAGGCAACGCCAACTTCGCTTGGCTGCAACACATGATTTACCACCTCTCGCCAAAAGGCAAAATGGCATTGTTGCTTGCCAACGGCTCCATGAGCAGCCAAACCAACAACGAAGGCGAAATCCGCAAAGCCATCATCAATGCCGACTTGGTGGAATGTATGGTCGCCCTGCCCGGCCAGCTCTTCACCAATACCCAAATCCCCGCCTGTATTTGGTTCTTAAACCGCAACAAAAAGCGTCAAGGCAAAGTATTGTTTATCGACGCCCGCCAAATCGGCTATATGAAAGACCGCGTATTGCGTGATTTCACCGCTGACGACATCGCCAAAATCGCCGATACCCTCCACACTTGGCAACAATCAGACGGCTATGAAGACCAAGCCGCTTTCTGCAAATCCGCCACTTTAGAAGAGATGAAAGACAACGACTTCGTCCTCACACCGGGACGCTATGTCGGCACCGCAGAACAAGAAGACGACGGCGTACCTTTTGCAGAAAAAATGCAAAATCTGACCGCTCTTTTGAAGGAACAATTTGCGAAAAGTGCGGAATTGGAAGCGGAGATTAAGAAGAATTTAGGGGGATTGGGGTATGAGTAACTTAGGGCAACACCTGAAATTTTCTAATGGAAAAACTTCACCAAACAGAACTGATACTGGTTTTTATCCTGTCTATGGGGCTAACGGAATAATTGGTTATTCATCTGAATATAACTCTGATGAAAATACAATTATTATTGGAAGAGTTGGCTCATATTGTGGAAGTGTACATTTTTCAGATAAGAAATGTTGGGTAACAGATAATGCAATATCTGCAAGAAGTATGAATTTAAAAGAAAGTATTTTTTGGTTTTATTATTTAAAATCCTTAAATTTAAATAGCATGCGTGTAGGATCTGGCCAACCTCTTTTAAATCAAACTATTTTAAAATCTATTTCTCTTCCTGATTTAAATATCAACAAAATAAAAGTTGGGGAAATTTTGCTTAGTTTTGACCAAAAAATAGATCTCAACACCCAAATCAACCAAACCTTGGAACAAATCGCCCAAGCCCTGTTTAAAAGTTGGTTTGTCGATTTCGATCCCGTGCGTGCCAAAGTCCAAGCTCTTTCAGACGGCCTTAGCCTTGAACAAGCAGAGCTGGCAGCCATGCAGGCAATCAGCGGAAAAACCCCCGAAGAACTGACCGCACTTTCACAAACACAGCCTGACCGCTACGCAGAATTAGCCGAAACCGCCAAAGCGTTTCCGTGTGAGATAGTGGAGATTGATGGGGTTGAAGTGCCGAAGGGGTGGAATTTGAAAGCCTTGGATAAAATTGCAAATTATCAGAATGGTTTAGCATTGCAAAAATTCCGTCCTGAAGATGACGAACCATTTTTACCTGTTGTGAAAATTGCCCAATTAAGACAAGGTTATGCCGACGGTGAAGAGAAAGCTAAAGCAAGTATTAAGCCTGAATGTATTATTGATAATGGCGATGTGATTTTTTCTTGGTCAGGAAGTTTATTAGTGGATATTTGGTGTGGTGGAAAAGCTGCACTAAACCAACATTTATTCAAAGTCACATCTAAAAGATATCCTAAATGGTTTTACTATTTTTATACCAAATATCATTTAGCTGAATTT
Source organism: Haemophilus pittmaniae (assembly GCF_900186995.1). Taxonomy (NCBI): domain Bacteria; kingdom Pseudomonadati; phylum Pseudomonadota; class Gammaproteobacteria; order Pasteurellales; family Pasteurellaceae; genus Parahaemophilus; species Parahaemophilus pittmaniae. The sequence continues at coordinate 1,323,494 of NZ_LT906463.1, read as the reverse complement.
CAGCGTATTGCCTACGACAAAGCCGTAACAATGGGGCATATTAAACGTGAGCATTTATCTGCTGCGAAATGCATCGTGCCAAATGATGAATTATTAGCAAATAAAACATTAGAAAATATTTTAGAAAAAATTATTTTTAACAGGCTAGAAAATTTCAATCTTCAAGATACAAGAGATTTATTATTGCCTAGATTATTAAATGGAGATATTCAAAATGAATAAAAATGTAATTGATTACATTGATAAGATCAGAAATGGAATTTTGCATGACAAAATTTCTACCGATATACCTAATTATAGATTACTTTGTTCTGCGTTGGATATTGTTTCTGATGCTGAAGATGGAATTTATAGCTATCTAAATTTAAAAAATGAAAATGGTAGAGGTCTTAATTACATATATTGTTATGGAATTATATCTTTGGCAGAAACTGAAGCCCATGCAATAAAAGTAATTTATAAAATATTGCTTAATAAAGATTTAGATATAGCCTCAATTCCCGATTTAGATATAGTGAGATTACTCAGAAATAAAATATTTGCTCATCCTGTCGATTTAAGTCAACGACACGGTAAACAAGGTTTTGGTATTGTTGCTAGCTACTTATCAACTTTTAGCTTTTCGCCTTACTCTTTTGAAAACGATGATTATCAAAGTGATAATGGATTAAGTTTGTATGAAAAAGTCAAAAATTTAGCCAGTAATAAAACAAACTATAATGATCTAATCATTGACATTAAAGAATTGATTGAAAAACAGCAGATCATTTTATGTGAATTATTGAAAGAAATAGAAACCGAATACCAGTTATAAGATTTCATGAACTTTACCAAATCTCTCCTATCCTCTCTTTGCTAAAGAGGGAGATTATTTGGAAGGTTTGTTGATTACAAGCGGTCGGATTTGCAGAAAAATTTGCCAATAAAAAACATATAAATCCAAATTAAGCCCAATACTATTTTCCTCTTTCGTAAAGGGGATATTTAAAACCAATACACTAAGGAGCTTATCATGCTCAACGAAAACGATATCGAACAACTCACCCTTCAACGCCTGCAATCCCTCGGTTGGGAATATCGCTACGGTAAAGACTTGCCTGTTCATGAAGGCGAGTTTGTCCGTGGCGATTTGAGCGGTGTAGTTTTTATTGAGCAACTGCGTGAGGCGGTGCGTAAACTTAATCCGCAACTGCCTGAAAGTGCGGTTGATTCTGTGGTCAAAGCCGCGACAAAAAGCGATATTGGCGACTTGGTGGTGCGTAATCAGGCGTTTTATAAACTGTTGCGCGATGGCGTGCGGGTGGAATATCAGGCTGACGGCGAGCAAAAAATCGAGATGGCGCGCTTGGTGGATTTTGAGCATTGGGAAAACAACCGTTTTGTTGCCGTCAATCAGCTGGAAATCCGCAGCCGTAAAGGGGGCAAACGGATTCCCGATATTATCGGCTTTGTAAATGGTCTGCCCTTGGTGGTATTTGAGCTGAAAAATCCGTTGCGCGAATCGGCGGATTTGTTGCAGGCGTTTAATCAATTTGAAACCTATAAAGATGAAATTGCCGAGCTATTTGTTTACAACCAAACCCTGATTATTTCAGACGGCATTGCCGCACGTTTGGGCTCGCTTTCGGCTGATTTCCAACGCTTTACGCCGTGGAAAGTGGTGGATGAAAAAAATCAAAGCGCGCGCTTATATTTTGACGATGAATTGCAAAGCCTGCTCAATGGCTTGATGAAGCCTGAGGATTTATTGGACTATATCCGCTATTTCGTCTTATTTGAGCGGGATTCCAACGGTAAAACCATTAAAAAAATCGCGGCATACCATCAATATTACGGCGTAAATGAAGCTGTAGATTCCACCATTTGGGCGACTTCAGAAAAAGGCGACCGCCGCATTGGTGTGATGTGGCACACGCAAGGTTCGGGTAAATCGATTTCCATGTTGTTTTATGCCGGCAAACTGCTTGCGCAGCCTGAATTGAAAAATCCCACTATTGTGGTGGTCACCGACCGCAACGATTTGGACGGTCAGCTTTTCCAAACCTTTTCTTCCGGAAAAGATTTAATCAAACAAACACCACAACAAGTGGAAGACCGCGATCAACTACGCCAACTGCTCGCGCAAAATGAAGTGGGCGGTGTGTTTTTTACCACGATTCAAAAATTCGCCCTAAATGAGGAAGAAAGCCGCTTCCCTGTTTTAAATGAGCGCAGCAATATTATTGTAATCAGTGATGAGGCACACCGCAGCCAATACGGCTTTACGCAAAAATTGCATAAAGGCAAATTTCAGGCAGGCTACGCCCGCCATTTGCGCGATGCGCTGCCTAATGCTTCGTTTATCGGTTTTACCGGCACGCCGATTAGCTTAGAAGATAAGGACACGCAAGATGTGTTCGGGCGTTATGTGTCGATTTATGACTTGCAAGATGCGGTGGAAGATGGCGCAACGGTGCCGATTGTGTATGAAGCGCGCCAAATCCGCTTAAACGAAAAAGAACACGATGAGCTATTCAAAGAAATTGATGATTTGCTGGAAGAGGAGCAATCCCCTGCCCTGCGTTTGCAGGAAAAATTGCTGGGTTCGCAAGCCCGCCTGGCTGATTTAGCCGCGGATTTTGTGCAGCATTTTGCCAAACGCAATGAAGTCGTCGACAGCAAAGCAATGATGGTGGTTTCCAGCCGTCAGATTTGCGTGGACTTATACAATGAAATCATCAAACTGCGTCCTGAATGGCATTCGGACAATATTAACGAAGGGGCGATTAAAATTGTGATGACGGGTTCTGCTTCCGATGCGCCGGAAATGCAGAAACACGTTTACAGTAAACAGGAAAAACAAACGCTGGAACGCCGCTTTAAAGACCCGAACGATCCGCTGAAAGTCGTGATTGTGCGCGATATGTGGCTGACAGGTTTTGATGCGCCTTGCTGTAATACGATGTATATCGATAAGCCGATGCAGGGGCATAACCTGATGCAGGCGATTGCGCGGGTTAACCGTGTATTCCGTAATAAAAGCCGAGAAAATGGCGGCTTGATTGTGGATTATGTCGGTATTGCCGCAAAACTCAAAGAAGCAACCCAGCAATACACTAATTCGCAAGGCAAGGGCAAGCTGACGGATAACGTAATTGATGTGTTCTTTAAAATGAAAGAGCATTTAGAGTTTGTCCGCAGCCTGTTTGCAACGCCGGTTGAAGGGAAAACCTTTGATGTTCAGACGGCCTTAGAAAAAGATAATCCGCATGATCTTTTAATGGCAATTCGTTTTGCCGCTAACCATATTTTGAGCATCGATCAATTACCGTTTGATTGCAAAGTGCACGAACAACACTGGTTTAATAAAAAAGAAACCGAGCCACGCAAAAAAGCCTTTTTGAAAGCGGCGGGATTGGTGAAAAAAGGCTATATGCTATGTGGTGCATTGGCTGAAGTTGAGCCATACAACCAAGAAATTGCCTTTTATGATGCCGTACGCGCTATTCTCACGAAGAGCAAACAAAATGGTACAGGTTCTAATGAAAGACAGATTTTATTGAAAAAATTGGTCAATCAGGCCGTCTATTCCGAAGGCGTGATTGATTTATTTGACCTGTTGGAAAAACCGCAACCACAAATTAGTCTACTTTCTGAAGAGTTTTTGCAGACTATTAAAAACAGCCCGACCAAGAACTTATGGGTTAGCGCGGTGGAGCGTTATTTGGCAAGCGAAATCAAAGCCAAATCAGGCGCGAATCTAACATTGCAAAAAGACTTCGAGCAGCGCTTAAAAGAAGCCCTAAATCAATATCACAACCACAATTTAAGCGTGGTAGAAATTTTGGATGAGCTTTTCAAAATGAGCCAAGACTTCCAAGAACGCTTAGCTTTAGGTGAAAAGCTGGGTCTGAAAAAAGAAGAGCTCGCCTTCTACGAAGCCCTCGCCCAAAACCAAAGCGCCCGCGAACTGATGGGTGATGAAGTATTGAGTAAACTCGCTAAAGAAATTACCGATACTTTAAGACGCTCGGTTACCATCGACTGGCAATATAAAGAAGGGGTACGCGCCAAAATGCGTATTCTCGTGAAACGAGCTTTACAGCGTTATAAATACCCACCGGATAAACAGGAAGAAGCCGTAAGCTATGTGATTAAGCAAGCGGAGGAAATTGCGGAAGAATTAGCTGTTTAAAATATATTTTTCTACACTTGTGGTGTTGTGTAAACTCTCTATGGGCCGGTTTATACCGGCCTTTTAATTGATATCCATTCTTCAAACGCCCTCTCAGTTTTTAGAGTTTTTGCTAAAATACCCTATAACCCATTGATTTTATTATAGTTACCTTTAAAAAAGAAAAAACACGGCAAGCGCCGTGTTTTTTGTCGGGAGATGATGGCTTAAATTGCCCAGCCGCCGGCATAGAAGGCAACAAGAATAATTGCGATGGCGACAGTACCAATGTTGAGGCGTTTAAATTCGCCGCTGACCACTCGACCGATAACCAAAGAAGCGAAACCTAACATGATGCCTGTCACGATGTTTGCGCTGAGGACGATAAAGACTGCACAAATCAATCCGCTCATGGCGCCAACGAAGTCATTGAAATCCAATTTGCTAACATTGCTTAACATTAATAAACCAACATACATCAACGCCGGCGCAGTAGCGTAACTCGGCACTAAGAAAGCCAATGGTTGGAAAAATAACATCAAGAGGAACAATACGCCCACTACAATCGCGGTGATGCCGGTTTTACCACCAGCTGCAGTACCAGCTGCAGATTCGATATACACAGCCGCCGGCGCGGTACCAAATAGACCGGAAAGCAAGCTACTTAAAGAGTCGGAGGTTAAGGCTTTACCGCCATTGATGATTTGTCCGTTTTTGTCCAATAAATTACCTTGCCCGGCCACCGCACGAATCGTCCCTGTGGCATCGAATACTGCTGTCATCACTAAGGCAAACACCGCAGGTAAAATGGTGGCTTGTAAAGCGCCTGCTAAATCTAATTGTAGGAATAAGGAATTTTCACCAAATGATGGCATTTTGAAAACTTGTCCACCGAAGGTCACCTTTGGATCGAAAATTAAACCGATGATCGTGATCGCAATGATCACCCATAGAATAGCCCCTTTTACGCGCATTCTTTCCAAACCGATAATGCAGGCCAATCCAATCAATGACATCAGTACCGGGAAGGATGTGAATTCGCCCATTTTAACCGGAATACCTTTTGTACTGCCAACGATCAAGCCAACGCCATTGGAGGCGATGAGCAACAGGAAAAGACCAATACCGATACCAGCGCCATGCGCGATGCTTTCCGGTAAATTACGTAAAATCCAAGCACGAATACCGGTCGCAGAAATAAGGGTAAAAACCACCCCCATTAAAAAAACGGCACCCAACGCAACAGGAATAGGTACATTCTGGCCGCTAACCAAACTAAATGCCGTAAACGCGGTTAACGAAATCGCACAACCAATGGCCATTGGGGTATTCGCCCACAGCCCCATTAAAATGGAACCGAGACCGGCCACCAAACAGGTAGCGATAAACACTGATTCGGCCGGGAAACCGGCACTGCTTAACATATTAGGTACAACAATGACCGAATAAACCATTGCCAAGAATGTAGTCAATCCGGCAATCAATTCTTGACGGAGGTTTGAGCCGCGGGATTCAAGCTCAAAAAATTTTGCTAAATTAGCCATAATGTTCCTTGAGGGTAAAAAAGAGGCGCTATTTTACCGAAAAAACAGCCCAAGTAAACGTTTGCGCCATTCTATTTATCAACAAATCTTAGCCCTTTTGCCGGCGTGCGCAATTTCACTACATTGGCGAGGGAAAAACTGCTATACTCGCGGCGTTTTTTAACGTCAACTAAAAAGGAAACAACATGGCTGATTTTAATCAAATTTTAACCCCGGGCAATGTCGATGCCGGTATCATCAATGTGGTAAACGAAATTCCGGAAGGCAGCTGCCATAAAATCGAATGGAACCGTAAAGTTGCGGCATTCCAATTGGATCGTGTTGAACCGGCTATTTTCGCCAAACCAACCAACTACGGTTTTATTCCACAAACCTTAGATGAAGACGGCGATGAATTGGATGTGTTATTGCTAACCCGTCAACCGTTAGCAACCGGCGTATTCCTTGAAGCTAAAGTGATCGGTGTAATGAAATTCGTTGATGATGGCGAAGTGGACGACAAAATTGTTTGTGTACCGGCCGATGATCGCGACACCGGCAATGCCTACAACAGCCTTGCGGATGTCCCAGCGCAATTAATCAAACAAATTGAATTCCACTTCAACAACTACAAAGCCTTGAAAAAACCGGGTTCAACCAAAGTAACTCACTGGGGCGATGTGGAAGAAGCGAAAGAAGTCATTCGCGAATCCATTAAACGTTGGAACGAACGTTAATTTCGATTCATTACCCAATTAAAAAAGGCATCTTTCAGATGCCTTTTTATTTAGTCTCGTTTTTTATTCTCTTCCGTTTCCGGTTCTAAATCCAATTTAGCCATCAACAGGCGATCGCCATCCTCTTCCGGATTGCCCGTTACCAATAGCTTGTCGCCATAGAAAATAGAATTCGCACCGGCCATAAAGCACATCGCCTGCATTTGTTCGTTCATTTCACTACGTCCGGCCGATAAACGCACATAGCTTTTTGGCATAGTAATCCTAGCAACCGCAATGGTTCGTACAAACTCCGTCCAGTCTAATTCTTCCGCATCAGCCAATGGAGTTCCTTCAATTTTCACCAATTGATTAATGGGTACTGATTCAGGCTGGGGATCTAAATTAGCAAGGCTAGCAATCAAACCAGCACGCTCCTTGCGGGTCTCGTTCATACCGACAATACCACCGCAACATACTTTTAAGCCAGCGTTGCGTACTTTTCCTAAGGTACTTAAACGATCATCAAAACGGCGAGTACCGATCACTTCTTTATAATGCTCCGGCGCGGTATCCAAATTATGATTGTAGTAATCTAAGCCTGCTTCCTTGAGCTCTTCGGCCATGCCATCCTGCAATAAACCAAATGTACCGCAAGTTTCCAACCCTAAATCTTTTACTGCGCGGATAATTTGGGTGACTTTTTCCATATCCTTCGGCTTAGGGCCACGCCATGCGGCCCCCATACAAAAACGGCCTGCACCGCGTGATTTGGCGATCTTGGCCTTGGCGATAATTTCCTCTACATCCAATAATTGTTGGTTTTGTACGCCGGTTTGATAACGCGCGGATTGTGGGCAATAGCCACAATCCTCCGGACATCCACCGGTTTTAATCGACATGAGGGTGGAAAGTTGGATCGCCTGTGGATTGAAATGCTCACGATGAATTTGTGCAGCACGATAAATCAATTCTAAAAAAGGCGTTTCAAATAACGCTTCTACTTTACAAACCGACCAATATTCCACGGATTGATGTGGTGTAACTGAAGAAAGTTGTAGTTCATGGGTGTGATTATGGTTATGACAAGTCATCGAGTTCCCCGTTAATTATCTAAGATCCGTCCGTTATGTAAACGAAGTACAAGATCGACGGATTGACTAATTTCCTGCGGTTGGTGAGTCACCAACAGCAGGGTTAATTGCTTTTCATCGCAAAGTTGAAAAATTAATTGCTGCATTTCTTGGCGCAATTGTGGATCTAGTGCGGAAAAAGGTTCATCCAGTAATAGGATCGGTTTATCGCGTAATAAACAACGAGCCAACGCAACCCGTTGTTTTTGCCCGCCAGATAATGCTGTCGGCTGACGCTTTAAAAAATCCCCTAACCCTACGGCCGCTGCGGCATCAACTACAAGTTGCTGCTCAGTCGTATTCAACGATAAATTGGGTTTTAAGCCCAGGGCTATATTTTGCTCTACGGTTAAATGGGTAAATAAATTATTCTCCTGAAATAACATGGAAACCGGCCGTTGATGTACTGCGCTACGACTATGATCTTCGCCATTCAGTAGAATTCGCCCGGAGTCAGCATATTCAAAACCGGCAATTAAATTAAGCAAGGTGCTCTTGCCTGCCCCGCTTTCTCCGATCACTGCTGCTTTTTCACCACGGGCTAATTGCAAGTCAAAGCACATTTGCATTTCTTTATAGGCAAATTTTACTTGGTGTAACTCAATCATATTGCCCTCCTTTATTGCGTTCGATAAAAATAAATAACAGCACGCACAACAATAATAAAATCAATGCTGTAATTGCTCCGTCCTCCGTGCGATATTGGCCAATCTGACGATACAGCAGCGCCGGTAGCGAAGTAAAATCCGGACTACCAAATAAGGCAATCGCGGTAAAATCCCCTAGGGATAAGGTGGCCACTAAAGCAAAAGCATATTTTAAGGCCGGTTTTAATAACGGATATTCCACCAAACGCCATCGACTATAGCCACGTAAGCCCAAGGATTGACACAAATGTTCATAGGATTGCAGATTACGCCACATCGGTGGATGCAAAATCCGCAATACAAAGGGCAATGCAGCCAACGCATTACATAGCGCAACCAAACCAAAAAGCTGCCAATTGGTAAGTTCCCTGTCTTGCAACCAAATAAATAATCCCACCGCCAAAATGAGCGTTGGAATCGCTAACACTACCATGCCGGCAGTTAATAAGGTGTTTGCAGCCGTCATCTGATTCAGCCACATCAATCGCCGCACCGTAAACAAAATAGCTATTCCTAGGGTTAGCGCAAGAATTGCTGCCGTTGGCGCCAAACTTAAGGAAAAGCCTAATGCCTGCCATAGGTCCTTATTAAGTAAGGCGTTCCACCAATTTGAGGCGCGTATCCCCTGCCACACAATATGTAGCAAGGGCGTAAAAATAAACAGTAAAAATGGCAAAAATAACATCCAATGCAAGCATATCTGAGCCGGTTTGGCTTTAGGCTTCCAAATATAACGTGTGGAAAGATGGCTTTCCGGCGGTGGACTGAAAAACTGCAAGATACTAAACAAAATCGCCCCAAGGACAAATTGTACCAATGCAAAAAGTGCCGCTTTTGGTAAATCAAACTCAAAGAAGATCGCCTGATACACAGCCACTTCCAACGTACTGTATTGGGGGCCGCCGCCAAGTGCCAACACAATCGTAAAACTACTGAAGCAGAGCAAAAAAATCAGCGCAAAAGTAGGTAATAATTGAGTTTTCAGATAAGGCCATTCAATTAAACGAAAAAAATTACAGCCACGAATATTCAGTTGGGCCGCCAGACAACGTTGCTCTGAAGGAATTGCTTCAAGTGCTTGCAAGCCGACCTTCGCGGCTAAGGGAATATTGAAAAAAAGATGTGCCAAGAGGATTCCTGTCAGGCCATACAAACGAGGTTGCCAATCCAAACCAAACCATTGGCATAATTCTGTCAACCACCCTTGTTGACCATAAATGCCTAACAGTCCAAAAATGGCAATCAATGCCGGTAACACAAAAGTGAGGGAAAATAACCGTAATATAAAAGCCTTTCCGGGAAATGATAGGAAAAATAATATGCGCGCCAGCAGCCCACCCAATAGCACCGATAACAAGGCTGATAAGGCTGCTTGCGTAAGGCTAAATCGGATTACCCGATGAAGATATGCATCCTCCCATAAGCTATGCAAAGAGGCTTCCTGTCCAACGGTAAAAAGCGTCCCTAAAGCCCCCGCATACAAGCTAAAAATGGCGATGATCACCACGCTTCCGAGCAATACCTCCGGTAAGCGAAAGCGTGGGTTAGCAAATAATGACAACATGCATTAATTACTGCGACAACGCTTTTTGCCATTGATTAATGAGTTTTTTCAATTCAGCTCCATCAATCTTTGAGGTATCAAAAATTTTAGCATTGCGGGTTTGTTCCGCCAGAGCGTCTATGTGAGGTTCAATTGTGGTTTTAATAACCGGTAACATCACATTTTTTTTCGCTAAATCGGCTTGTGCCTGCGGTGTTAAAAGGAAATTCAAAAAGGCATCGCTACATTCTGCCGGGGCATTTTGGGTTTTCGCCACCACTTCGATTTGCAATACACCACCTTCTGGGAAATCAGTTGCAGCATAATGGGTTTTATTTTCAGCTAAGCGATGATAAATCGGGGAAGTATTTTCACTTAATACCAAATCGCCCTCCCCTTTTAAAAAGGCACCATAGGCTTCGGTCCAGCCTTTAGTCACGGTCACCGTGTGTTTTTGCAAGGTTTGCCACGCCTGTGCCGCCTCTTGCGGATTTGGATACACTTGATTTAGCCACAACAATAGACCACGCCCAATACTGCTGGTACGTGGATCCTGATAAAGAATTTTTAATTCTTGGTTATTGATTAATTCCTGAAAACTTTTTGGTGGATTGGCAAGTTTATTTTTATCGTAAATAAACGCATATTCCGCAAAATCATAAGGTAAGAAGGTTTGATTTTGCCATTTTAATGGCAATGCCAAGGCATTCAAATCGACCTTATTCGGTACAAATACAGCCAGTTTTTCAGCCTCATCAATTTGGTGTTGATCGAGCCCCAATACGATGTCGGCTTTGAGTTTTTTGCCTTCCAAACGAACCCGATTAAATAAGGTACCGTTATTATCGAAGGATGTGTAATTAACCTGGCATTGCGGATAAGCCTTTTCAAAGGCACTTTTAATCTGTGGACCAGCGCCCCAATCTGCCGAAAACGAATCATAGGTATAGACGTTTAAGGGCTGTGGTTGTGCGGCAAAAGATTGCAAAGGAAGAATGGATACGGTAAGTAATACGCTGAGTTTCTTTAGATTTTTCACTATGTGCTCCTTGTTGAAGATGAAAAAAGAAACAGCATAATGAACGATTAGATTAGTTTCCTACGCCAGCATTATCTGTCTCAGGTTCACGGGTATTTCTCAGCCATCATCTGACACCCCGACTAACAGTGACAAAGTCTAACGAAAGCGGGCATCTGAGACAAGCGCTTTTAGAAAAAAATGTTAAAAATTTGTTTTTAAAATCAATTCTAATAAAATCAATGAGTTACATGTGATTTTTAAGAAAACTCTGAAAATCATAGGGGCGTTTGCCATAACTTTGAGCAATAAAAAACGCCGTGATATCAATGACGGCGTTCTTTGGCTTTATTATGCGTTTTTATGGCGTTCGGCAACTTCTTTCAACAACGTTTGTAATTCGCCGGCTTGGAACATTTCCAACACGATGTCGCAGCCGCCGATTAACTCACCTTCAACCCATAATTGTGGGAAGGTTGGCCAATTTGCATAGCCCGGTAATTCAGCACGAATATCCGCGTGTTGCAGAATATCAACATAACCAAATGGTACGTTACAATTAATCAACGCTTCTACCGCACGCGCAGAAAATCCACAAGCAGGTAATTTAGGCGAGCCTTTCATGTAGATTAAAATTGGGTTTTCAGCGATCTGCTTTTTAATTTTCTCTAAAGTTTCCATAATGTTCCTTGTGATGTAAAAAGAGCGTGCATTCTATCACAAGATAGAAGTCGAGTGAAAGAGTAGGTTTTACCAACTACCGCCGGCTCCACCGCCACCAAAACCACCTCCGCCGAAGCCTCCACCGGATGAGCCTCCGCCAAAACCGCCTCCGAAGCCTCCACCAAAACCATCACCATTATTATTGCGTCGAGAGCGGCCAACTTGACGAATAATTTGTTCCAATTGATCACGTTGCGATGGGCTAACATAAACTTCATTTTTATGATATTGATATTCACCAAATGCGACAAAAGTAAAAAATACCAGGATCATCAGCAATGGAATATATTGATCGAATGTGCTTTCTTCTTCCGCTTGGTAAGCACCATATTCACCTTGGCTAGCCGCAATGATGGCATCTAAACCATCGCTAATACCTTGTGCGTATTGTTCCTGCTTAAATTGCGGCAAAATCGCATTGCGAATGACCGAAGATAAAAAAGCATCGGGCAATACGGCCTCCAAACCTTGCCCGGTAGCGATAAATACCTTGCGATCATTTTTCGCAATAAGCATCAATACGCCATTATTGAGTTCCTTACGGCCGATCCCCCATTTATCGCCTAATGCAAAGGTATATTCAGCAATTTCATATTCATTGGTTGTCGGTACTAATACGACAGCTATTTGTGAACTGGTTTGTTGGCCATAGTGAATTAGTTTATTTTCCAATGTTTGCGTTTCTGCTGTAGTGAGTGTTTTCGTGTAATCATTCACATAATGAAACGGGCTAGGTTTTGGTGGAAAATACGCTGCCTGACTGGAAAAACTCAGCACAAAACAAAGCAGAAAAAAGCCAAAAATCTTCTTAACAGCATTATTCATGGACAATTACCTCATTTGGTAATTCGTTTTGATCATTTGCCTGAATAGGAAAATGTTTAGCTAACACATCAGTAATTCGTGCAATGGCGGCAACAATCCCGGCAGTGTATTGGCGCTGTTTAAAATCAGCGGTCATTAAGTCACATTGAGTTTGCCAGTAGGCCGCATCAAGATGCTGATCAATACCCTGATCGCCGATAATGGCACATAGGTGCTGCTTATAGTTGAGATAAATTAATACACCATTTTTCTCAGCAGTATTTGCCATATTTAATTCATCAAAAACCTGTAATGCTCGCTCCATCACAGATAAATCGCGACTTGCTTTGGGATATTTACGTTCGATATAAACCCGTAGCTCGGCTGAGGTGTGGCTTTCAAGGCGACTAATAGCCGCCTCGATTTGCTTTTTATCCACGGGAATGCGTGAGAAAAATCCCATGATTGGATCCTTAGTTAAAATTCACAACCGGTGCATTTTCCGCACCTGCAGCTGCTTTAAAATAAGGTTTAGCTTTAAAGCCAAAGAGCATTGCAGTAATTTTTGCTGGGAATTCGCGCACTTTTTGGTTATATACTTTAGCCGCTTCATTAAATTTATTACGCGCTACATTAATGCGGTTTTCAGTGCCTTCCAATTGTGCCTGTAAATTCATAAAACCTTCATTGGCTTTCAATTCTGGATATTGCTCAACGGTTACCAATAAACGAGATAAGGCAGATCCGACCTGATTTTGATTTTGTTGGAATTGTTCTAATTGCTCTTCCGTTAAATTGGATGGATCAATTTGAGTTTGAGTGGCTTTAGCGCGGGCTTCGATCACATTGGTTAAGGTTTGTTGCTCAAAATTGGCCTGTCCTTTCACCGTATTCACCAAGTTAGGAATTAAATCGGCACGACGTTGGTAGGCTGATTCCACGTTAGCCCAAACAGCGTCAATTTCGGTTTCAGCTTTAACTAAACCGTTATAGCTGGACATTAAAGTCATTCCAATGGCAACCGCTGCCACAATAATAGCAATCCACTTTTTCATATAAAGTTCCTATAAAATGAACGATAAATTACATATAAAGAAAAGACCTAAACCGAAGTTTAGGTCTTTCTACGTTATGCTTTATTTCGCAAAGGTATTAATTATTTAGTACCGTTTACTGCGATTTCAACACGACGATCTGGTGCTAAACAAGCGATAAGAGCTTTACGACCTTTAACTGCGTCACAAGTTGCGCCAGTTACAGGGTTAGCTTTACCGTAACCTGTAGCAGTGATGTCTTGTGCAGCAACACCTTTAGCTACTAAGTAGTTAGCAACGGTGTCAGCACGATGTTGAGATAATTTTAAGTTAAATTTTTCAGAACCGATGCGGTCAGTATAACCAGCAACAGCTACTTTAGCGCTTTTAACTTGAGCGATTTCGCCGTAGATACCGTCTAAAGCACCTTTAGCTTCTGGTTTTAAGTTTGCTTTACCGAAAGCGAAAGTTACATCAGAGTTCAAGCTGAAAGTTTTGTTTACAACTTCAGGAGCAACTACTGGAGCAGCACCTTGACCGAAACGGTAAGATAAACCTGCAGTTACAGAACCGATCCATGGAGCGTAATCTACGCGATCACCATTTTGATCTTTTAATTTACCAACTTTGTTAACCCATTGGTATTCAAGACGTAATGCTAACTCTGGAAGAGATGGTAATGCATACTCTAAACCAGCAGCGAACACTGGAGATGCTTTCAAGCTGTGTTCTTTATGCCATTTTTCGCCTTCTAAGTTGTAGAATTTGTAGTCAGAACGAACTAAAGCAACCCCTGCACGACCATAAACGTCTAAGCCTTGTAATGCAGAAGCAACACCGCCTAAATCATAGCTACCTTTTAAGGTTAAGTGAGCACCGTGGTTAGTGTGTTTAAGTACGTTTTGACCTTCAGCACGGAATTTAGCACGACCGAAATCATCGTAACCTAATTCTACCGCTAAACCTAAGTTGTCACGGTTTAAGATTTGGTAACCACCGAATACACCGTAAGTTACAGAGTTACGGTTGAAACCAAGCTCATACGCAACACCATTTTGTGTATATACAAAATGATCAGCTGTGTATTTGATACCATCGTGGAAAGATGCCCAACCAGCTTTAGCACCAGCGTAGAAAGTGTTTTCTTGTGGAGCTGCTTGAGCTACAGAAGCTGCGGCTAAGCCAGCAACTACTAATGCGATTGCAGTTTTTTTCATTTTGATGTCCTCTATTTAGTCATCGTAATAAGAAAAGTTTCCTTGTTTATTATGAACTTTTTTATAATAAATTCATCCTAAACATTGCTTAACTAGGGTTTTGAATTTGCCCTAACTTGTACCTTTTGACAAATTCAATTCCTTTGCATAGCCAAAGGAACGTTCAAAAGTGGGGCTATTATCCTATAAAAAAGTCAAAGATCAAACTTTTTTTGCCTATTTTGGTTATTTTGTAACCAATTAACCCCCAAAATGAACGCACATTCAGCTTATTTTATGGGTTAAAAAGAGATATTTTGTCAATCTAGCACAAATTTTCTTTTCCCTTTTTTCATCGAAAAAAACAATTTAATACACTCCAAATTCAAATAAACGAGTAAATTATACACCTTTAATTTAAAAATTCTCTTCCTTAAAATCTCCGATCAAGGTTCGACATTCAAAAGCGCTTCATATATTATCTTGCTCATTCTTTTGCTATATATAAGAGGAGTTATATGCTACCCCGTCTTGCCGCTGTTCCTCAACTTGAGCCTGTTGTTATTGACTATCTTGACGCATTAAAAAAACAACACTTCGAAGGCGATATTGCCACCGATTATGCTTCACGCCTGAGTTTAGCTACCGATAACAGTGTCTACCAACAATTACCACAAGCTATTTTGTTTCCCAAAACTGTCGCAGACGTGGTGCGTCTAACAAAATTAGCTAATCGGGAAACATACCAATCCTTAACCTTCACTCCGCGTGGTGGCGGTACCGGAACCAACGGACAATCACTTAACCACAATATTATTGTTGATCTCTCCCGCCATATGACCGAAATTCTTGAACTCAATGTGCAAGAACGTTGGGTACGGGTACAGGCTGGTGTAGTAAAAGATCAACTCAATCAATTTTTAAAGCCCCATGGTTTATTTTTTGCTCCGGAGCTATCCACCAGTAACCGCGCAACCTTAGGCGGTATGATTAATACCGATGCTTCCGGTCAAGGTTCATTACAATACGGCAAAACCTCTAATCATGTATTAGCCTTACGTAGCGTATTAATTAATGGCGAAGTGTTAGATACTGATTCGATTTCTAGCCAGCAATTAGAACAAGTTAATGATGTCCCTCAGGAACAAAGCACTAGTAAAAATTTGCCACAGCTGATTTTCAATCGTTGCAAAAAGAAACGCCAAGCGATTCTCGATGATATGCCGCAGCTGAACCGTTTTCTTACCGGTTATGATTTAAAAAATGTCTTTAATGATGATTTAAGCGAATTTAATCTCACCCGCATCATTACCGGCTCAGAAGGTTCATTGGCATTTGTTTGTGAAGCCAAACTGAATTTATTACCAATTCCGCAATATCGCACCTTAATCAATATTAAATACAATTCCTTTGATGCTGCATTGCGCAGCGCTCCTTTTATGGTAGAGGCTAATGCACTATCCGTAGAAACCGTAGATTCCAAAGTGTTGAATCTTGCCAAACAAGACATCATTTGGCATTCGGTCAAAGAGCTATTACACGAAGACGAACAAGCCCCAATTCTTGGACTCAACATTGTGGAGTTTGCCGGCAATAATAAAAGTAAAATCAGTCATCAGTTGCAAAAGTTATGCCAGGCATTGGACGAAAAAATAGCTGCCGGTAGTGATGGCATTATTGGCTATCAAATTTGTGATGATCTACCATCGATTGAGCGTATTTATGCCATGCGTAAAAAAGCGGTAGGTTTATTGGGTAACGCCAAAGGCACAGCTAAACCTATTCCGTTTGTGGAAGATACCTGCGTACCGCCACAGCATTTGGCCGATTATATTGCCGAATTTCGCGCACTATTGGATGCCCACAATCTGCAATATGGTATGTTCGGTCACGTGGATGCTGGTGTATTACATGTTCGGCCGGCACTTGACCTATGCGACAAAGAACAGGTCGCGCTATTTAAAACAATTTCTGACCAAGTCGCCGAACTTACGGCGAAATATGGCGGTTTATTATGGGGGGAGCATGGTAAAGGTGTACGTTCCCACTATGGAGAAACCTTCTTCACCCCAGAATTATGGCGTGAACTACGCTACATCAAATTCCTATTTGATCCGCATAATCGCCTAAATCCGGGCAAAATTTGCACACCGCTAGAATGCGAAGATGAGCTCTACTCCATTCTTTCGCCCATGCGAGCCGATCAGGACCGCCAAATTCCTATTGCGATACGCGATGAATTCAAAGGTGCGATGAATTGTAACGGTAACGGCTTGTGCTTCAATTTTGATCAACACAGCACCATGTGTCCATCAATGAAGGTTAGCCGCAATCGGGTATTCTCACCAAAAGGCCGGGCTGCGATGGTGCGTGAATGGTTACGCCTTATGGCTAACGAAAATGTACAACCGGAACAACTGGACTTCCGTCAATCGAAAATCAAATTAAGCGAATTCGTCGGCAAACTGCGCAATAGTTTAGGAAAACAACGTGGCGATTATGATTTTTCCCATGAAGTAAAAGCCGCGATGGATAGTTGCCTCGCCTGCAAGGCCTGTGCCTCACAATGTCCAATTAAAATCGATGTACCGAGTTTCCGCGCGAAGTTCTTCTATTTTTATCATCAACGTTATTTGCGCCCATTAAAAGATTACGTGGTTGCCAATTTAGAAATTGCTGCGCCTTGGTTGGCTAAACAACCCGGATTATTCAATCGCATTACCTCGTTGAAATTTACTCAAAATTTAGTCGAAAAAACCATCGGCATGACGGATTTACCGCTCCTGTCCCAGCCAAATTTGCAAAGCCAGCTAAATGAACAAGGTTATCAGGCGCCGAATCTCGATGCATTGGCACAAAAAAGTGCCGCGGAAAAAGCCAAGATGCTGTTAATCGTGCAAGATCCTTACACCTCTTATTATGATGCCAAAGTGGTTGCCGATTTTATTGCGCTCTGTCGAAAATTAGGCTTTACACCAATTTTGCTGCCATTCAAACCAAATGGCAAAGCCATGCACATCAAAGGCTTTTTGGGGCATTTTAGCCACATTGCTGAAAATCAGGCGGATTTTTTAAATCGCCTTGCACAATTAGATATTCCAATGGTTGGTGTAGATCCGGCCATAGTGCTGTCCTATCGGGATGAATATCAGGAAATCTTGGCGGAAAAACGCGGAACGTTCCATGTACTTACCGCCCATGAATGGCTACTTGCACAAATAAAGCAAACCGATCGGCAGGAAAAACTCCATGTGGAAGTTAAATCAAAAAATACCGAATGGCATTTCTTCCCACATTGTACCGAATCCACCCAATTACCAAACAGTCCGAAGGAATGGCAACAAATCTTTGCCGCTTTCGGGCAACAATTGGAAGTGGAAAAAGTAGGTTGTTGCGGTATGGCTGGGGTATTTGGCCATGAAGTTCAAAACCAAGAAATGAGCCACGACATTTATGCCATGTCCTGGGGCGAAAAACTTTCACGCCAAAATGCTGAATTTTGCTTGGCCACCGGCTATTCCTGCCGTAGCCAAGTAAAACGTTTTGCCCACCGTACCTTAAAACACCCGGTACAAGCATTATTAACGCTGTTGGATTAATTATGATCTGGAAAAAACAACTCAGTCTCGCACAACTCAATACAATGGGGCGCAATTGCGCCGTCGGCCATCTCGGCATTGAAATCACCGCGCTTGGTGATAATTGGTTAGAAGCCAGCATGCCCGTGGATCACCGAACCACCCAACCCTTCGGTCTATTACACGGGGGGATTTCCTGCGCCTTAGCGGAAACCCTCGGTTCCCTCGGTGCTTTTCTCACCTTAGAGGAAGGCCGCGCCGCAGTAGGACTAGAAATTAACGCCAATCATTTACGCCCGGTCAGCGCCGGCCGGGTTATTGCCAAAGCCTCACCAATTGCCTTAGGAAAAAATACCCAAGTTTGGCAAATTGACATTCGCAATGAGCAAGATAAACTTTGCTGCGTTTCAAGATTGACCCTGTCTCTGATAAATTTATGACAAAAAAAACAAAAATTGGCGTTTTATTAGCCAACCTTGGCACTCCGGATGCCGCAACTCCATCTGCAATTTCCCGTTATCTATGGCAATTTTTAACTGATCCGCGCGTGGTTGATTTACCTCGTTACAAATGGTATCCGTTGCTTAGAAGCATTATTTTACCGTTACGTTCTAAACGAATTGCCGGCAACTACCAGGCTATTTGGACACCAAGCGGCTCGCCGCTGTTGGCGATTACCCGTCAGCAGCAACAAGCATTACAACAGGCATTGTGGAGTGCCGGTGAGGATGTTACGGTAGAAATCGCTATGAGCTACGGTAATCCGTCGATGTCACAGGCCATTCAAAACCTGATGGCTCAAAATGTTGAAAAAATGATCGTACTCCCGCTTTTCCCGCAATATTCCAGTACAACCACCGGCGCTTTATTTGATGCCTTTGCAAATGCCTTGAAAAATCAACGCAATATTCTGCCCTTTGAATTTGTACATTCCTATCATTTACACCCAGATTATCTAAGCGCCCTCTGCCAATCAATTAAAGCGCGCATGCAAGAGGATGAATTTCTGCTGTTTTCCTACCATGGCATTCCATTGCGCTATGAGGAAAAAGGTGATTATTACCGTCAACATTGCAAACAAACAACCCTAGCCATCGTGGATAAATTAGGCTTAGCAGAAACCCAATGGGCCATCAGTTTTCAATCACGTTTTGGACGTGAAGAATGGTTACAACCTTACACCGATCATTTTATGCAACAGGCGGCTGCGCAAGGTATTAAAAAACTAGCGGTTATTTGTCCGGGCTTTTCCGTGGACTGTTTAGAAACGCTAGAGGAAATCAACGAAGAAAATCGGGAAATTTTCCTTTCCCATGGCGGGGAACAATATCAATATATTCCGGCGCTCAATGCCGAACCGCTGCATATCGAAATGATGAAAAACATTATTTTGCAGCATTGCCATCAATAAAGCGCACATCCATCGGACGGATTCACCTCCGCCCGATGATTCTTGACAATCCTACCTTAATATTCCAAACGCCCTACCGAAAATCAGAGTTTTTCCAAAAACAGCATCTAACCCATTGATTTTATTAGCATTAGTTTCAAAACCTAATATTAAGTGCGGAAATTACTAAAAAACAGCATAAAAAAAGGCAAGCCTCACAGCTTGCCTCATTAAATAATCCGGAAGGATTAGAAGAATACGCGCATACCTACACCGATAGCTTTATCTTTAACTTTGCTACCGTTCACGTAATCACCGTTAACGTAGGATTTAGTAACTTGGTATTTACCTTCGATGAAAGTAACTACTTGTTTGTGAAGTTTGTAGTCAACACCTAACAAGAAACCGTGGGTTTTATCTTTAGATGCACCATCTTTTTCTTGTTCGTATTTGTAGTTACCGTAGAAGTTGCTTTTATCTGCGATTACAGGGAAGCTAAAGCCTGGAGATACAAAGTAACGTCTTACAGAGTTTTCACCTTGAGCGTGTTTATCACGTGCATAACCACCGTCTACAGAAAGTACTAAATCAGCATGTCTGTAACCTAAGCTTGCTAAGAAACCGTCGGTATGTTTTTTGGTGTTGGTTAAATCTGTTTTATACACAGTACGACCGTAACCGAATTTAGCGATTAAGCCGTTTACATCATCAAATTTACCATCATAAACAGCACCGAATTGGTAACCGTTAGATACAGTACCTGATGTTACTTCATTGTGAGCATCACGTTTGTCAGCGAATTGATAGCTTGCACCAAGTTGAAGATCTTTCACACCACGATAGTCATAACGGATCGCAGAGTTTGCGTCAGTTGGAATATAGTGTTTCTTGTTAAGAAGACCGTATTCGTAGTCGTTAGCGGTGCTTAAATCATCCGCGATTAATAATTGACGACCGAAAGTCACTTCACCTAATGCTTTGTTACCTAAACCAACATAAGCACGTTTCACATAAACATCACCGAAACTATCTTCAGTACTTGATGTTTTACCGTTGAAACGAAGTTCAAAACGGCCAAGAGCATAGAAATCATCACCTAAATCGTGAGTTACTTTTAAAGCAACACGAGAACCGGCATTACGTAAACCGGAGTGAGTGTGACCTGCACCTTCTTTGTTAGTTTTTTCAAGAATTAAACGAAGGGAACCGTTCAAATCAACTTTAGTTCCTTCATTATCATAAATGACTGCAGCATTTGCGGAGCCTGCTGCGATTGCTGATACGATTAACGCTGCTAGTGTTTTTTTCATTTTGTTATTCCTTATGGTTTAACGATGCTAGATTGATTGAACTTTCCCCCACAGGAAATGTCCGCTCGCCTAGATTGGCGAGCGCATCATTACAAAAGCCTTTTTAGCTGTCAACGGGGAGTTCGAATTGAGTTATAAATATCTGATCCAGATCACACTTTTAAATACAAACAGTGTATTTTTTAGGAAGTATTGGCCAAAAAAACCTATTCGGCGAGATAGCCAATATCTTCTAATGTCGGATTTTCCGCTCCTTTTTTGGCCAATTCATCACAAATTTCATTCTCCCGATGCCCTGAATGCCCTTTCACCCAACGCCATTCAATATGGTGGCGGGCAATAGCTTGCTCCAACAATTGCCATAAATCCTTATTTTTCACCGGTTTACCGGTGCTGGCTTTCCAATTGTTTTTTTTCCAATTGAAAATCCACTGAGTAATGCCGTTTTTCATATATTGGCTATCGGAATAAAGGGTCACCGTGCAAGCTTCGGTCAGCGCATTCAACGCTTCGATCACCGCCCGCAACTCCATCCGATTATTGGTCGTTTGAAAATAGCCTTGGGAAATTTGCTTTTCATGCTGTTTATAGCGCAATAAAACACCGATGCCGCCGGCGCCGGGATTTCCCAAGCAAGAGCCGTCGGTAAAAATGTCGATTCGTTTTTGCATAAAGAAAGGGAGTTTGTGTAAAATGGCGGCCATTTTAAGGGAAAGCACAGGGCTAAACAATGATTACTAGCAATCGGCAAATCGTACTGGATACGGAAACCACCGGCATGAACCAACTTGGTGCCCATTACGAAGGCCACTGTATTATTGAGATCGGTGCGGTGGAATTAATTAACCGCAAATTTACCGGTAATAACTTTCATCTTTATATTAAGCCCGACCGCCCGGTCGATCCCGATGCGATTAAAGTACATGGCATCACAGATGAAATGTTGGCTGATAAGCCGGATTTCCGCATGATCGCCCAAGATTTTTTAGATTATATCCGCGGTGCCGAACTGCTGATTCATAACGCTCCCTTCGATGTGGGATTTATGGACTATGAATTCCGCAAATTGAATTTAGATGTCAAAACTAACGATATTTGTGCGGTCACCGACACTTTACAAATGGCGCGCCAAATGTATCCCGGCAAACGCAATAATTTGGATGCGCTATGCGATCGCTTAGGTATTGACAACAGTAAACGTACCCTGCACGGCGCATTACTGGATGCGGAAATTTTGGCGGATGTTTATCTGGCAATGACCGGCGGCCAAACCAGCCTATTTGGAGATGAAGAGCATATCATTGAATCCCAGGCCGGAAACGGCGTACAAGCCCAGCAAATCATCCGTACCGATACGCTGGATTTATGTCGTCTACAACCCAATCAAGAAGAGCTACAGGCGCATCTCAATTTATTACAAATAATCGCGAAAAAAAGCGGCAATAAAATCTCGCTATGGGAACAACGCCTCAATCCACCAACAGAACCTACGGAACATTAATGGCGATATATTGAGCGGGCAAACGCAAATGCGAAAAAAAAGATTGACGCTCCCGTGAAGCCCGATTATTATACGCGCCACTTGCGGAGTGGTAGTTCAGCTGGTTAGAATACCTGCCTGTCACGCAGGGGGTCGCGGGTTCGAGTCCCGTCCATTCCGCCAATACTACAGATATAAAATAGGCACCGAAAGGTGCCTTTTTTATGCCTCATTTTACCCGCGCGGCCACATTCGCTATAATCTGCCGTACTTTTAATCGTCCAAACAAAGAGAATCATTATGAGCACGCCTGTCGTGGCCTTAGTTGGCCGTCCCAACGTAGGAAAATCCACCCTTTTTAACCGTCTCACCCGTACTCGTGACGCGCTAGTCGCCGATTTCCCGGGATTAACACGCGATCGCAAATATGGCCAAGCCAACATTGCCGGCTATGATTTCATTGTGATCGATACCGGCGGGATCGATGGCAGCGAAGAAGGCGTGGAAGAAAAAATGGCGGAACAATCCTTATTGGCTATTGAAGAAGCCGATGTGGTGCTATTTTTAGTGGATGCCCGTGCCGGCCTAACTTCAGCCGATATCGGCATAGCCCAATATTTGCGTCAACGCACCAATAAAACCACGGTATTAGTCGCTAATAAAACCGATGGTATCGATGCCGATTCCCATTGTGCCGAATTCTACCAATTAGGCTTAGGTGAAGTGGAACAAATCGCGGCCTCACAAGGCCGCGGCGTGACCCAATTAATGGAGCAAGTATTAGCACCGCTTGCCGAAGCCATGCAACAAAATGAAGAAGCAAACGCAGAGCAAGATGAACCAAGTGATGAATGGGATGCTGAATTTGATTTCGATTCAGAGGAAGACACCGCGTTATTGGACGATGCGTTGGAAGAATCCTTTGATGAAGAACTTGAAGAAGAACGCGATAAAAATATCAAAATCGCCATTGTTGGCCGCCCGAATGTGGGCAAATCCACTCTCACTAACCGTATTCTAGGCGAAGATCGTGTGGTGGTTTACGATATGCCGGGGACTACCCGCGATTCTATTTATATCCCAATGGAACGCGATGGCCAGCAATACACGCTGATCGACACTGCCGGCGTACGTAAACGCGGCAAGGTCAATTTAGCGGTGGAAAAATTCTCGGTGATCAAAACTCTTCAAGCCATTCAAGATGCGAATGTGGTGTTGCTCACCATCGATGCTCGAGAAAATATTTCCGATCAGGATCTTTCTCTCCTTGGTTTTATTCTCAATGCCGGCCGTTCCTTGGTCATCGTGGTGAATAAATGGGATGGCTTAGATCAGGATGTGAAGGATCGCGTGAAATCAGAGCTCGACCGCCGTTTGGATTTCATTGATTTTGCCCGTGTGCATTTTATTTCCGCCTTACATGGTAGCGGTGTGGGTAACTTGTTTGATTCGGTAAAAGAAGCCTATGCCTGCGCAACACAGAAAATGACAACATCGTTGCTCACCCGCATTTTGCAAATGGCCACCGATGAGCACCAACCGCCAATGGCCGGCGGACGCCGCATTAAGCTGAAATATGCCCACCCGGGTGGCTATAATCCACCAATTATCGTGGTACACGGCAACCAAATGGACAAACTGCCCGACTCCTATAAACGCTACTTGTCCAATTATTATCGCAAGAGTTTGAAAATTATCGGCTCACCGATCCGCCTACTCTTCCAAGAGGGCGCCAATCCATTTGCCGGCCGCAAAAACAAACTCACACCAAATCAATTGCGTAAACGTAAACGTTTGATGAAATTCATCAAAAAATCCAAACGCTAGCCGAAAAAAGCCAAAATCCATCATGATTTTGGCTTTTTTATTCATCCCTAATAAAATCAATAACTTAGCATCATTTTTAAGCAAAACTTTGGTTTTGGAAGGGGCGTTTCGCGCCATAATGGCTGCTTTTTTATGCTCCCCTAATAAAATCAATAACTTAGCATCGTTTTTAAACAAAATTTTGGTTTTGCATGGGGCGTTTCGCGCCGTAATGACTGCGTTTTGCATTCTCCCCCAATAAAATCAATAACTTAGCATCATTTTTAAGCAAAACTTTGGTTTTGGAAGGGGCGTTTCGTGCCATAATGGCTGCTTTTTTATTCTCTCCTAATAAAATCAATGACTTAGCATCATCTTTAGGGAAAACATTTCATTTCAAGGGGGCGTTTTATTTCGCCCGATAAGCAAGTAACCAAGCAATTTTCCTTATTACAAAATCACCACAGCAAGTTGCTGTTTTTATGGCATAATTCGCTCCTTCAAACAAATCACATGGAAACCAATAATGAGTAGTCTACAAATAGGTATTGATTTAGGCACAACGAATAGTTTAATTGCCCAATTTATCGATGGCGAAACCCGCCTCATTCCCAATAAACTCGGACATGGATTAACTCCTTCGGTAGTCAGCGTTAGCGAAGATGGTTCTATCTTAGTCGGTCTGGCCGCCCGCGAGAGATTGGCTACCGCACCGCATATGACCGCTTCTGCATTTAAGCGCTTTATGGGCAGCGATAAAATTTTTAAACTGGGCAAACAACAATTCCGTGCGGAAGAGCTTTCTGCATTAGTGCTGAAAAGTTTGAAGGAAGATGCCGAACATTTTTTAGGCGAACCGATTGAAGAAGTAGTGATTACCGTACCGGCTTATTTTAATGCGATTCAGCGCCAAGCCACGAAAAATGCGGCCGAAATGGCAGGGTTAAAAGTAAGCCGTTTACTCAATGAACCAACGGCGGCAGGACTTGCTTATAACTTGCAAGATAAGCCGGATGATACCAATTTTTTAATTTTTGATTTAGGTGGCGGAACCTTTGATGTGTCAATCTTGGATTATTTTGATGGCGTAGTGCAGGTGTCTGCCAGCGCCGGTGATAATAAGCTGGGAGGCGAAGATTTCGTTCAAGTGCTACAACATTACTTTTTAACCCAATGTAGCACTTTAAGTAACGCACAAAAACAACGTATTCAAACCTCTAGCGAGTGTTGGCAAGTCTTCGAGCATGCCAAACGTCAATTGAGTAAAGAAAAGAGTGTCAAAATTGCTCTCACCTTAGATGAGCAAGTCCATGAAGCCATTATCTCTGAAGAGGATTTCCGTCAAGCCGCACAACCACTGATTGCCCGTTTACGCCAACCGATTGAACGCGCCCTACGTGATGCTAAACTCAATCCGGCAAGTATTGACGGGATTATTTTAGTCGGCGGTTCAACCCGTATGCCAATTATCCGCAAAGCGATCGCACAATGGTTCCAACGCTTACCACTTTCGGTGATCAATCCTGATGAAGCTATTGCACGTGGAGCCGCCGTACAAGCAGCACTCATTGCACGCAATCAAAATCTAGAAGAAGTTGTACTTACCGATGTCATGCCATTTTCATTGGGCACGACTGTTGGTGTAGATATGCCAAATGGTCAACGCGTTAATGACCGTTTCAGCCCGATTATTGAACGAAATATGCCGGTACCGATTTCACGCGAAGAACATTATGTGACTTCGCAGGATAATCAAACCAAACTTCATTTTGATATTCGTCAGGGAGAATCGGCTATTAGCAGTGAGAATATTTTGCTAGGTGAAATGTTCGTCACTGTCCCACCACGTCCAAGAGGTGAAGTAGGCATCACCGTTCGTTTTAGTTACGATATCAACGGATTGCTTGAGGTGGATTTAACCAATGATGAACTCGATATTCAAGTTAACCAGGTTTTCCAACATAACAGCCACAACTTGAGCGAGGCAGAAGTGCAGGCTTCGCGCGAAAAATTAGCGAAACTAAAAATTCACCCACGCGATCAACAAGAAAACCGCTATTTACTTGAAAAAGCAAAACGCTTATATGAAAACTATTTGGGTGAGGATCGAGCAACCATCAGCGAATTTTTAGCTTATTTCGAAACGGAATTGGAATCGCAGGATGAGGGCAGAATTCATCGTGCCAGAAAGAAAATGCAAGAATGCTTAGCGCGTTATGATACAGGCTGGTTACTCTAAGAGGCTGAAATGGCACATTGTTGGAAAATTTTAGGCATTAAAGCCACGGGTGATGAAAAAGCCATTCGTCGTGCTTATGCAAAAAAACTTAAAGTTACCCGTCCGGATGAAGATCCGGCGGGTTATCAAGCCTTGCGGGCGGCTTTTGATGAAGCATTAGTTAACGCAGCCTATCAGCGAGAATTTGCAGAACAGGCTGCGGCCAATCGTGCGGCTTCATTATTGGCAAATGAGGCCGATGTCGCACATTCAAGCACTGCATCAGATGATGAAAACGCATTACAATCCCTCGAATTTGAGTCACTTTTTGCCAATGAGTCGGCGTCTTTGACGGATTGTGAACAAAGCACAACTGACTTTAATTTAAGCGAGACGACTGCTGCAGAAACTGAACCCGATTCTGCACCTGAAGAAATTTCATTTGTGTACCAAGAGGCCAAACAGTCTTATGACACCGAAGATGAAGAGGCTGATTATGCCGAAGCGTCTGAAGCACCAGAACTTTATTTAGTTGATACCTTATTAATGGAAATTGATGAGGTTTTTGAAACTGAAGGGGAAATCGGTATTTTGCACAATTGGGCAAATTGGCAAACGCGTATCGAATCCCTTCCCTTTGACGAAAGCCCGATATTTTCTAGAGCCTTATTGCAGCGTTTTTTTGCCTATCCGGTGGAAAATAATTATTTAATTCAGCTTTGGGCCAATTATTTCCAATGGCACAAGGATTACATGATTGCCGATCAACTGAGTGCAGAGGCTTTTAATTTATTACAAGAAAAAACAGAACGAGCAGAGCGAGAAGTTGCTTGGGCGCCAATACCAAGTTACTTAAAATCGATTTCACCAAATTTAATTAAAACTGGCTCTAATAATAAGCAGACGGATTCTTTTTACTATGCCATGTTAACTAGGATAGGAAATCGGTTTAACGTTGTGTTAAGCGTGATTTATGCTTTTTTAGCTTGGGTTTATCTTGTTTATCAAAGAACCGCGCTTTCTCATCTCGGAATGGAAAGACAAGTCCCTAACTCAAATAACATTTTTTATGTTGCAAGAATATTAAGATATGCTTGGCGTGGGCTACTGCTTTTTTCCTTTATTCATATAATGTTTGGCCAAGAATATTATCGGGGCGATATTGCTGCGCCACTGGTTATATTTTTATTATTAACCGGTATACTTTTTATTGTATTAAATCTTCTTTTACTTCTATATAAATTTGAGTTTTGCGGAAAAATTTTATATACCGGACAAGAGCGTTATGAGTTTTTTCGCATGTTTGTGCTCCCCGCTGTAGGCTGCATTTTGAGCGTGGATTATCAATGGTGTGGAATAGCTATAATTTGTCTAAGTTTTATTCCGGCATATCTTGAGCGGGATAGCATTAGGTATTTTTGGAGTGTTGCATTATCTACTGTAGGATTAATCTATCTTCAAATAGAAATACGCTATCTAATACTTGTTATAGTTTATTGGATAAACCTGAACTCCTATTTCACGATATTTAAACCGCAGTCTTATGCCAACATCAAAGACATTTTAAGCTATCCATTTTTAAAGCAAAATATAAATTCTGATTTATTATGCTATCCCTTTATGCTGGTTTTAGCATTATTGTTATGGTTTGTTTTCTTACCTAGTTTGGCTGCAGAACATATAGCGAAAGTAAAAACATTTGGTGGGTTAATTGAATTTGGAGTGCTCAGTTTCATTATCACATTATTTCTCGAGCTAAATTATTTACCAAACGCGATTTATTATTTCTATCCTATTTGTTTGGTGATTTATTTAATCCATGGAGGAATCATGAAATTTGTCATGAAGCAATTAAGAGTGAGCAATCTGAATACGTGAAACTTTAATGACTCTTTGCCTTAGATAGTGCTCATATCGTCTATTTAAAGCAATCAAAAACGGTCAGGCGTTGAAGATTAATGATAAATTAACCTGAAAACCTGACCATTTTTTTATACGAAAATATATTCAGTTTTTTATTCTTCTAAGACAACTTTGCCAATATAGCCCAAATTGCGATAACGTTGAGCGTAATCAATACCATAGCCAATTACAAATTCATCTGGAATAGCAAAACCAACCCATTCCACCGGTACTTCAACTTCGCGACGAGATGGTTTATCCAACAAAGTACAAATGCTGAGACTGGCCGGTTCTCGCAAATTAAGAATTTCCCGCACCTTTTGCAGGGTATAGCCGGTGTCGATGATGTCTTCTACGATCAATACATGGCAGCCACGAATATCGCCATCTAAATCCTTACTGATTTTGACATCATGATTGGTGGTCATACCGCTACCGTAGCTGGAAGTTGTCATAAATTCGACTTCCACCGGTAATTGTAAGTGGCGCACTAAATCGGCCATAAACATAAAAGAGCCACGCAATAACCCGACTACAATCAGTTTGTCGATATTTTGCTGCTGATAGAAACGGCTGATTTCAACGCCGAGTTCGGCAATGCGACGATGAACCTGCGCTTCCTCAATAAGCACTTCAATATGGTGTTTTTTCATGGTTTATCCTGCTGTTAGGGAAAATGACGGGCGTCATTCTACACAAAAAACACAGAAAAAAAGAGCAAAAAAAAGGCTGAAGTGGAAACTTCAGCCTTTTAACCCTAACGAATTTACTTTCTACTCTACCTGTCGGAGTAACCTGCAATCACTACGAAACAGATGGCGCATATCTTAACAGGAAAACTTTATCTGTCAATAAGAATTATTATCATTTTTAATATTTTTAATTTCCTGATACTTTCATTTTTTCGATCAATAACGAACCCGTTTGAATATTGGAACGCTGCTCAACGTCATCAGCCACCGCCACAATATTGCGTAACATATCCGATAATTGGCCGGCAATCGTAATTTCCGCCACCGGATACTGAATTTTTCCGTTTTCCACCCAGAATCCGGCCGCACCGCGCGAATAATCACCGGTCACAATATTCACACCCTGTCCCATCACATCGGTCACCAATAGCCCCGTCCCCATTTGTTGTAACAAAGCATCTAAACCACCGGTTAAATTCGCTCTCACCAACCAATTATGGATCCCTCCGGCATGTCCGTTACTTTGCATATTCAGTTTACGGGCGCTATATGAGGTTAGCAAATAATGCGCCAATATACCGTTTTCCACAATTTCCATATCGCTGGTACGCACCCCTTCACTATCAAATGGCGTGGAAGCTAAACGCGACAGTAAATGCGGGCGCTCGCTGATATTGAACCAATCCGGCAATACCTGCTTGCCTAAATGATCCAAGAGAAAACTCGATTGACGATACAGACTACCGCCACTAATTGCCGCCGCAAAATGGGAAATAATTCCTGTTGCCACATCGTTTAAAAACACTACCGGCACTTCGCGGGTTGTCAATTTTTGCGGATTTAGTCGCGCCACGACTTTCTCACCACAATGGCGCCCTACCCAAACCGGATCGGCTAATTCCGCAAAATTACGGGAAATTGTATATTCGTAATCATTTTCCAATTGATTATTGATCCCACCAATCATCGAGCAAGATAAGGAATAACGGCTGGAAAGATAGCTTTGCAACATTCCGTAGCTATTACCATAAACCCGTACGCCGGTATGGGAATTAAAATCGGCACCATTGCTATTCACGATTTTTTCATCAAAATCCAAGGCCGCTTTTTCTGCGGCTAAAGTCAATCTGGTGGCCTCTTCGACACTCACCTTAGCCGGATGATACAGTTGTAGATCTGGTGCATCAAAAGCCATTAACTCGCGCGGAGCAAGGCCGGCACAATCATCCGGCGAGGTATATTTGGCGATCGCCAACGCAGATTCCACGGCATGTTGAATTGCACCTTCACTTAAATCGGAGGTGGATGCATTGCCCTTTTGATTACCTAAATAAACGGAAATGCCGAGTGCACCATCATTGGTAAATTCGACATTTTCAATTTCCTGTAAACGGGAAGAAACCGACAAACCGCTCACCTTGGTTACCCCCACCTCAGCCGTTGCGCCGGCTTTCACCGCCAAATCGATTGCAAAGGTGACAGCATCGCGTAAAGTGCGTTCTTGAGCAGTGAGAAATGCGGTGGAATTATCTGTTTCTTGCATAGTTTTTTCCTTATTAAAAATTTGTCGCATTTTATCTTATTTTGAAAGTTTATGCTAAAATGCCCAGAATTTTTTGGAAGGATAACCCATGGCAAAACGCACGAAAAAGCACAACGAGAATTTCGATTGGCAAGATGACGAACAAGAAGAAATTATTTGGGTCAGTAAAAGCGAAATTAAACGGGATGCCGAAGAACTCAAACAATTAGGCAGCAAATTAGTGAACTTAAGCGCCGCCAATTTGGCTAAGATTCCGCTTGATGACAGCTTATCTGAAGCCATCGCGTTAGCCCAACGGATCCAAAAAGAAGCCTACCGCCGTCAATTACAATACATTGGCAAACTGCTACGGGCTATTGATGTGGAACCTATTCGCGAAGCCTTGGCTAAAATCGAAAATAAACATAATCAGCAGCAGGCGATGTTACATAAACTGGAAATCGTCCGCGATGAATTGATCGCGCAAGGCGATGCGCGTTTAAATGAGCTCTGTAGTGAATATCCGCAAGCCGAACGCCAACAATTACGCAACCTTACTCGGGCGGCACAAAAAGAGCTGGCACAAGGCAAAGGCGCGAAAGCCTATCGGGAACTTTACCAACAGCTAAAATCCTTTATGTTGGATGACGAAACGACGGATGAAATTTGATTTTTAGATCAATACTAATAAAATCAAATACTTAGCGTTAATTTTAAGAAAAACTTTCATTTTCCTGGGGGCGTTTTAAAAACCGCCCTACCAGGAAAACATAAAATCAATCAACGCATTTGCCTAATAGTGCGATGCATTTTGGGAAATCTATGACAACAAATCTTCGTTGGAATATTCTTTTAGGCGTTTGTGCCTTGGGCCTGGCCGCTTGGTACTACTCGCTCAATCAGACAGATGAAAATCTACAAACGCTGATCAAAAAAGCTGACAGTCCGGAATATGTCGGTTTTAAGATGCAGACTACAATATTTTCGCCAGAGGGCAAAAAACAATATTTTGCTCAAGCGGATAAAGTGGAATATTACACGCAAGACGGGCATACCGACTTTAGCGCACCGGTTGTTTACCTATTCGATGTTCCCCTAGATACCCAATTCAATGCCAAGGGCGATACGAATGCTAGCGGTAATAAGGAAAATACCGACAATCTAGCAAATGATGGAAAAAACGGGCAAAACTGGAAGCTTTCCGCTGTCCAAGCGCGTTTGACGAAAAACAATATGCTGTATTTAGAAGGTGATGTGTTGGCGCAAAGTTTGGATCCGCTCTCGCGCCTGCAACGTATTACTACCTCTAGCGCATTGGTAAATCTGAAAAATCAGGATATCAGCTCCGACAGTCAAGTGACGATCAATGGCTTAAATTTTTATTCCAACGGCCTCAAAATGGTCGGAAACTTACGTAACCAAACCGCAACCTTAAAGGAACAGGTCAAGACCTATTATGAAATCAACAACAAGTAAACTGCTGCTTATCGGCGCTTTGAGTGCTGTTTCTCTTTCTGCTTCAGCACTCAAAGATGATACCAATCAACCAATTAATATTGTTTCCGACAACCAATCCTTGGATATGGAAAACAGCGTGGTAACCTTCACTGATAATGTGGTGATTACCCAAGGTTCCATTTTAATCAAGGCCAATAAAGTGGTGATTACCCGCCCACCGGAAAACTCCGGTAAAAAAGACACCGTAGATGCTTACGGCAGCCCGGTCACCTTCCACCAACAATTAGATGATGGCAAACCCGTTGACGGTCGCGCTAACAAAGTACATTACGATTTAGGCACGGAATTCTTAACCCTTACCGGCAATGCTCAATTGAAACAACTAGATAGCAAGATTGACGGTTCAGTGATTACCTATGATGTGAAAAAACAGCAATTAAAAGCTACCGGTAACGGTAAATCCCGCGTGCAAACCGTGTTGATCCCAACCCAATTACAAGACAAAGGCAAAAAATAAATTATGTCGATTTTAGAAGCCGAATTGCTCGCGAAGAGCTATAAAAACCGCAAAGTGGTCTCTGAAGTAAGCCTAAACGTGCATTCCCGCGAAATTGTCGGCTTACTTGGCCCCAACGGTGCAGGTAAAACCACAACCTTCTATATGGTTGTTGGTTTGGTTCGCCACGATCAGGGCAAAATCACCATTGATGGGGAAGACATCAGTTTGTTACCGATGCACGATCGTGCCCGTCGCGGGATCGGCTATCTTCCGCAGGAAGCTTCAATTTTCCGCCGTTTAACGGTATTTCAAAATTTGATGGCAGTTTTAGAAATTCGTCAGGATCTGAACCAAGAACAACGTATCGAACGGGCTAATCAATTAATCGAAGAATTTAATATCGAGCATATTCGGGATAGCCTTGGTCAATCCCTATCTGGCGGTGAGCGCCGTCGGGTGGAAATTGCCCGTGCGTTGGCGGCCAATCCGAAATTTATTTTATTAGATGAACCTTTCGCCGGTGTTGACCCGATTTCCGTTAGTGATATCAAAAAAATCATCACTGATCTCCGCAATCGCGGTCTGGGTGTATTAATCACCGATCACAATGTGCGTGAAACCTTAGATGTGTGTGAACGTGCCTATATTGTTGGTGAAGGTCAGATCATTGCAACCGGTACACCGGAAGAAGTGATGAATAACGAACAGGTTCGTCGTGTTTACTTGGGTGAACAATTTAAACTCTAACCATGAAATTTACATCGCTATTAGATCAACAAAATATTCGACTTGGTGTTAGCTTCAGTAGCAAAAAACGCCTATTTGAATCAATCGCTGCATTTGTGGTGGAACAACTCCATTGCGAACATGGCGAACAGGTTTGTTTCGAATGTCTGTTTGAACGGGAAAAATTGGGTAATTCCGGTCTGGGAAATGGTGTAGCTATGCCGAAAGGTCGCCTACCCGCCGACAGCTTAGATAAGCCATTATGCGTGTTTATGCAATTGGATAGCCCAATTGACTACGATGCTCCGGATGATAAACCGGTGGATATCGTATTTGCGGTATTGGTTCCTGCAAATAATTGTCAGCAATATATTCCCGCATTAAGTGAAATTAGCGAAAAATTAACCGATAAAAATTTTATTAAACAACTGCGCAGCGCCAAAAGTGTGGAAGAGGCTTGGCAAATATTTGAAATTGCCGATACCCATACTGAAGAGGATAAATCAACCGAAGCAGAGGAAAATGATACGCGGCAGTAACCATTTTAGGAGTTGAAAATGGAAATTATCATTATCAGCGGGCGCTCCGGCGCAGGAAAATCCGTAGCATTACGGGCGTTGGAAGATATGGGATACTACTGTGTCGACAATCTTCCCTTAGATTTATTACCGCAACTCACAGAAATTCTCTCAGCCAGCCAGTCTTCTGTGGCTATTAGCTTGGATATCCGCAATCTGCCTAATTCCGATTCGACATTGGAACAAACCCTCAATAGCGTGGCGCAAAAACACAGTCTCACCCTAATTTTCTTAGATTGTGACCGCAGTACCTTAATCCGTCGCTATAGTGATTCACGCCGGCTACACCCGTTATCCGTGAAGGATCTATCCCTTGAAGCCGCTATTGATGCGGAATACCAACAACTGGAACCATTAATTCAACACGCTAACTTCATTATCGACAGTTCGCAACTCTCCACCCATGCCCTTGCCGAGCGATTACGCGAAGTGCTGCGTGGTGATGCTGATAAAGAACTTAAAATCATCGTGGAATCCTTCGGCTTTAAATATGGTATTCCACTGGATGCAGATTATGTGTTCGATGTGCGTTTCCTACCAAATCCACATTGGAATGCAGAACTTCGTCCAATGACCGGATTAGATGAACCTGTGGCTAAATTCCTCAGTGGCCATGATGAAGTAAATAACTTTATCTATCAAACCCGTAATTACATCGAAACCTGGTTACCAATGTTGGAACAAAATAACCGTAGTTATTTAACCATTGCTATCGGTTGTACAGGTGGCAAACACCGCTCCGTATACATTGCCCAACAAATCGGCGAATATTTCCAAGCCAAAGGGAAAAATGTGAAGATTCAGCATAAATCCCTGGAAAGAAATAAGAAAAACTAATATCACATAAAAAACGCAGCCTACCGGCTGCGTTTTTGTTAAACCATATATTGCTCAAAAATCTCAGGAAGATGCATAACTAAGATTTCCTTTCCCTCCACTAATTCATGATACCAAGCTTGCAATAGTACATCTGCTGTAAACAATTGCATTGCCTGTTGGGCCAGCGGAAGGTAACTGATATGCCATGGCTCCCGCCCGACTTTTTTACCTTCCGGTTGATGCATAAACGGTAAGGCGAAATCGAAGTCAGATAAATTCTCAGCGAGAAATTCACTCAACTCAAAAAAATAACCGCCTTTTTCGTATTCCCAGGGTTCAAGTTGTAATGACTTACCTTGTGGTAACAGCTCTGGATCGAAAATATCAATTTCCGTGCCCCAATGATGGCGACTACCACCGGGTAAGGCGGACCAACGTAAAATAGCTTGTGCTTTTTGCCAATCATCCAACAGGTTCAAATCTAAAGCCTCACCGGCATCATCATGGACTTTACGTTCACCGTTAAATTTGCCGTTCCAAATCAATTGTTGTCGGGCAAAATCGCGAAAACTACTGGCCGGTTGCAAATTAAAGCCATGTTGAGCCGCTCTTTGTTGTAGCGCTTGAAAAGCTTTTATCGCCTGCGCTTGTAAAAAGTGCTGGGACGAATGAGGCGTCGGCAAATGAATCAAATGCTCACGCGATTTACCGGTAAGCATTTCAGCTGTTAATTTCATTTTATTAATCCAATAGATTCACTAACATTTGATGATAAACCTGCCCGCATTTGACGAGATCCGTCAGACTCACACATTCATTCACCTTATGGATGGTCGCATTAAGTGGTCCGAATTCTACAACTTCCGCGCCCATTAAGGCTATAAAACGGCCATCCGAGGTGCCACCACCAGTTTCGGCTTGTGGTGTAATTCCGGTGATTTGCTCAATTGCTGCGGTTAATGCATCTAATAATTTACCCGGCTTAGTTAAAAACGGTTTACCTGATAAATTCCAGTCAATACGGTAATTTAGTTGGTGTTTTTCCAACATTTCAGCCACTTTTTGCTTAATACTTGTATCGGTTACCTCCGTGCAATAGCGCAAATTGAACTGCACGTAAAGCTCTCCCGGGATCACATTATTACTACCGGTGCCGGCATGAATATTGGCGATTTGTAAACTGGTCGGCGGGAAAAACTCATTCCCCTTGTCCCATTGGTAAGTCGTCAATTCCTGTAAAAATGGAGCGGCTTTATGAATCGGATTTTCTGCTAATTGAGGATATGCAACATGCCCTTGAATCCCTTGAATATACAGGTTTCCCGTAATCGAACCACGACGACCATTTTTCACCACATCTCCCAAGGTTTTCGAACAGGAAGGTTCACCCACCATGCAATAGGTGATTTTTTCGCCACGTGCCATTAGGCTCTCCACAACACGCACCGTACCATCCTTTGCCGCGGCCTCTTCATCGGAGGTTATCAACAAAGCAATTGTCCCCGTATGCTTCGGATGGGCTTTCACATATTCTTCTGCCGCCACAATCATCGCGGCTAACGAACCTTTCATATCCGCAGCCCCACGTCCATACAACATATCGTCGACAATTTCTGCTGCAAACGGTGGATATGTCCATTGGTTTTCATCACCGGTCGGTACCACGTCCGTATGCCCCGCAAAGGCGATCACAGGTTCTCCCGAGCCATGCTTTGCCCATAAATTCAGCGTTTCGTTAAAAGGCATCCACTCAATCTGAAAACCCAATTTTTCTAAACGTTCAGCAACCAAGCCTTGGCAGCCCTCATCATTTGGGCTAATGGAAGGCCGGCGAATTAATTCCTGTGCTAAGGAAATCACTTGTTCTTGCATAAAATTCTCAATGAAATCAATTTATTACGAATAATGTCACATTTCAAAATAGATTTTTTAGTCAACCTTAATAAAATCAATGAGTTAGCATCCTTTTTTAGCAAAACTCTTTAGAAATGTATAGCGTTTTAATGTCACATTCTAGATGAAAGCCTGCTCGTAGGCTGCTTTATCAAAGCCCAATAAGGCAATTCCATCCTGCAAAATAATCGGACGCTTTATTAAGGTTGGATGTTCTGCCAATACCGCAAGGGCGGTCGTTTTTGACAATCTGTTTTTTACCGCATCATCAAGGTTACGCCAAGTTGTGCTGCGTT
This sequence comes from Haemophilus pittmaniae, assembly GCF_900186995.1. Lineage (NCBI taxonomy): Bacteria > Pseudomonadati > Pseudomonadota > Gammaproteobacteria > Pasteurellales > Pasteurellaceae > Parahaemophilus > Parahaemophilus pittmaniae. The sequence goes on along the minus strand of NZ_LT906463.1, from coordinate 1,286,837 downwards.
TATTCACTAAATGTTCCCAGCCGAATTGTGCTTCCGCCTGCTGTAAGAATTGCTCATCCAATCCATCCACACGATAATCGTGTAATTTGTGTTCAATATTTTGTTCCGTAAGCCATTTCAAGGCCTTTTTCACGGTATCACAGTTTTTTATGCCGTAAACGGTAATCATATTTGCTCCTCAATAAAAAATCCCCATACTCGATAGCAGGGGATTTTAATCATTCATTGAATTAAGCTCAAACGGATTAGCCTAATAATTTATTAATACGTTTGATGAAGGCCGTTGGATTATCCAAAGAACCTCGTTCTGCAAGCATGGCTTGTTCAAATAGCAATTCTACCCAATCCGCAAATTCAGCATCATCGGCGATATTTGAGGCTTTTTTCACTAACTCATGCTGCGGATTTAACTCAAAGGTATATTTTACTTCCGGTACCGGTTGACCTGCTGCCGCAAATAGTTTTGCCATTTGCGTTGTCATTTGATCGTTATCGGTGGAAATCACCGCCGGTGTATCAGTTAACCGATGGGTTAAGCGAACATCTTTGACGCGTTCAGCAAGCAGGGCTTTCACTCGGCTAATAAAATCTTCGAAGGCTTTATCCTGTTCTTTTTGAGCCTCATTTTCCTCTTTATCCGCCAAATCACCTAAATCCAAATCCGCTTTGGTAATAGATTGTAGTTGCTTACCATCAAACTCGGTTAAATAACTTAGCATCCATTCGTCAATTCGATCGGAAAGTAACAATACTTCAATTCCTTTCTTATTGAATAATTCCAAATGCGGGCTATTTTTCGCAGCAGCATAGCTATCGGCAGTAATATAATAAATTGCCTTTTGACCTTCCTTCATACGGGATACATAATCTTCAAAGGAAACATTTTGTTCGCTACTATCATGCTGAGTGGAAGCAAAACGCAACAACTTAGCAATACTTTCCTTATTCGCAAAGTCTTCGGCCGGTCCTTCTTTTAAAACTAAACCAAATTCACGCCAAAATTGTTGATATTTTTCCGCATCATCTTTCGCTAATTTTTCCAACATTTGTAAGGCACGTTTAGTTAAGGCTTTACGCAATGCCGCGGTGGTTTTGTTATCCTGCAAAATTTCACGGGAAACATTTAACGGCAAGTCATTACTGTCGATTAAACCACGCATAAAGCGTAAATAATTTGGCATGAATTGTTCCGCATCATCCATAATGAACACACGTTGCACATACAATTTCAAACCGTGCTTATGTTCGCGGTTAAATAAACCCCAAGGCGCTTTCGATGGTACGTACAGCAAACTGGTATATTCCTGATTTCCCTCAACTTTGTTGTGAGCCCAAATCAATGGATCAGCAAAATCATGGCTTAAATGTTTATAAAATTCCTTGTATTCTTCATCGGAGATATCGTTTTTAGAACGCGTCCAAAGGGCTTCGGATTTATTGATTTTTTCCCATTTTTCGCCCGTTTCTTTGCCTTCTTCATCATATTCTTTCGTCAGCATTTCCACCGGTAAACCAATATGATCGGAATATTTACCAATGATCTCACGCAAGCGCCATTCATTTAAAAATTCTTTTTCCTCATCGCGCAAATGTAGGATCACATCGGTACCACGGGATTTTTTCTCTAGATCGGCGATCGTGTATTCTCCTTCTCCAGCGGATTCCCAAAGTACCCCTTGAGCTGCTGCGACACCGGCGGCACGGGTTTTCACGGTAACCTTATCTGCCACAATAAAGGCTGAATAGAAACCAACACCAAATTGGCCGATAAGCTGGCTGTCTTTCGCCTGATCCTGGCCTAGCGCGTTTAAAAATTCTTTTGTTCCTGATTTAGCAATTGTGCCCAAATGATCGATAACCTGTTCACGGGTCATCCCGATACCATTATCGCTGATGGTTAGCGTCCCTTTTTCGGCATCAAAGCTAATGCGCACACGCAATTCACCGTCACCTTCATATAAGGCAGGATTGGAAAGAGCTTTAAAGCGTAATTTATCGGCAGCATCGGAAGCGTTGGAAATTAACTCACGAAGAAAAATTTCTTTATTGGAATATAAAGAATGGATCATTAATTGTAAGAGTTGTTTGACTTCCGATTGGAAGCCGCGGGTTTCTTGATTTTGTGACATATTTTCTCCTTATCGATAAAAATGCGTGTCACAGATATAAGAATAAAACCGGCAATTTCAAGAGGGGAATAAGATTTTTAAATCATTACCAATAAAATCAATGAGTTACATCACATTCTTAAGAAAACTTTGATTTTCGAGGGGGCGTTTACAGACAAAAAAAAGACCGCCATAGCGGTCTTGTTTATCAGTAGGATTAGAACTCGTAGCCCACACCCACTTTGGCACCATAGTTGTTAATTTTGGTGTCATCGTAAGTACCAAGACGGTTATATTCAACCGCACCGTTGGCATACCAGTTGTGATCTAATTTATATTTAGCACCAGCAAGCGCACCGTAACCTAATTTGGTTTCGGAAGTTTCGCGGAAATTGCTGGAATCGGAATGATTTACTTTAAAGTGGTTGGCCGCAACACGAGCACCTACATAAGGTTGTACTTGGGAACCGGTGTCGATGTCATAAATTACGGAAGCACCAAGACCTTGAACACGGGCAGATGTTTGTTCGCCAGCTGCTTGACCGCTGAATTTACCGTGATAGGTATAATCACCGGCAACACGTACATTACCTAATTTGTAACCCACTGCAACGCGTGGTTCAATTTTGGTTTTATTCATATCACCGTAAGAGGTAAATTTAGTACGGGAAATACCTGCATCACCTTCCGCATACCAACCGGCATTTGCGGTAGAAGCTACGGCAAGGGCGCCAACGGCTAATGCTAATAATGTTTTTTTCATTGGATAGCTCCTCGTTTGTTAATTAATCTCGGGCACTATAGCACAGATAAGGCTAGTTTTCATCAGTAAATATCAGCTTTGTCCGACATTTTCGACAAATATAGTCGGTTTTTTCTCGTAATATTCGCAGATGCCGCCGTTTACTCAATAAATGTTGCTGACAAGCGCAATGATAACGAAAGGTATCCCCTTGCACAGAAGCCACATCAAAACGGTGGTAGGTTTCTGCCGGCAGACCGAATACTCCTTGCATCATCTCCTGCCATTCCCGTCCATGGGGTTTCACCCGGCCAAATAATTGATAAACCAATAAATGTGCCAATTCATGGGGGACCACTTGATGAAGGAATTCTTCAGCATTTTCCTGCAACAGGATCGGATTAAAACGCAATAAATTTTCCTGTAAATGGGCAACACCGGCTTTAACACCACGTAATTCAAAACTAATTTCAGGCGCTTTAAAACTTCGCTTAAAATGTGCCTTAGCTAATCTCAAACATTGCTCAAGGCGACGTCGTAGCTGCATTTTTAATTGTGGTAATGGCGTAAATGAATTCATTGAATAAAAAGAAAGCCGCAAATTGCGGCTTTATCTGAAAGAGTCAAATTATTTTAAACCAGCAGCTGCGCGCAATTCGGTTGCACGATCAATTTTTTCCCATGGGAACTGTTCGCGCCCAAAGTGACCATAAGCGGCAGTTTCACGATAAATTGGACGAATTAAATCTAACATTTTGATTAATCCATAAGGACGTAAGTCAAAGAATTCGCGTACCAATTGTACCAATAATTCGTTCGCAACTTTACCTGTACCAAAGGTTTCCACCATGATAGAGGTGGGCTCAGCAACCCCAATAGCATAGGAAAGTTGGATTTCACAACGATCCGCTAAACCGGCAGCAACAATGTTTTTAGCCACATAACGGGCCGCATAGGCAGCAGAACGGTCAACCTTAGATGGATCCTTACCGGAAAATGCACCGCCACCATGACGAGCAGCACCACCGTAGGTATCCACAATAATCTTACGCCCAGTCAAACCACAGTCGCCCATTGGGCCACCAATCACAAAACGACCAGTTGGATTGATAAAGTATTTAGTGTCCTTGGATAACCAGCTTGCAGGCAATACCGGTTTGATGATTTCTTCCATCACCGCTTCATGCAAATCCTGCTGACTAATATCTTCACTATGTTGGGTTGACAGTACCACCGCATCTACGCCAACAATTTTATCGTTTTCATATTTTAAGGTAACTTGGCTTTTAGCATCAGGACGCAACCAAGGTAATGTGCCGTTTTTACGTACCTGCGCTTGCTTTTCCATTAAGCGATGAGCATAAGTAATAGCTGCCGGCATAAATACTTCGGTTTCATTAGTCGCATAACCAAACATAATACCTTGGTCACCCGCACCTTGTGCCAATGGATCGGCGCGGTCAACACCTTGGTTAATATCCGAGGATTGTTTACCGATGGCATTTAATACAGCACAAGAATGACCGTCAAAGCCCATATCAGAATGTTCATAACCGATATCACAAATCACTTTACGGGTCAGATTTTCAATATCCACCCAAGCGGAAGTGGTAATTTCCCCACCCACTAGTGCCATCCCGGTTTTCACATAGGTTTCGCAAGCGACACGGGCTTTCGGGTCTTGTTCTAAAATGGCATCAAGTACCGCATCAGAGATTTGATCGGCAATCTTATCCGGATGCCCTTCAGATACGGATTCAGAAGTAAATAAATAACTAGACATAAAATTCTCATTTAGATGTATTGACGTATAGACGTCTATAATACGGATTTTTGTTTAATAAGCAAGCAAATTCATCAGGTATGAAACAACCATGCCCGCAATAATTCGACACCATATTGCGACATATAAGATTCGGGATGAAACTGCACAGCAAAAATTGGCAATTCCCGATGTTGAAAGGCCATTACGACTCCCGCATCATCTTCAGCAACAATCTGCAACTGCGTAGGAAAGTCCTCTTTAGAAAGGGCCCAAGAATGGTATAAACCAACCTTAAATTGTTCCGGTAATGCTTGCCACATACGTGTTTTTACCAACATTTTTATCTGGTTTTGCAAACCATGTCGCGGGGTTGCCAAATTATACAAATGCGCCCCAAAAAACTGCCCGAGGGTCTGTAACCCTAAACAAACACCCAAAATAGATTTTTCCCGATAGGTATTCTGTAGCAACTTAAAAAGTTGTGGATAGGCACTCGGCACATCCGGCCCTGGTGAAATAAGAATGTGGCTAAAGTCCTTCGGTGTATCCTCCGTCAGTACCTCTACATTCACTACTTGATATGGCACATTTAACTGACGTACCAATTCCACTAAATTATAGGTAAAAGAATCGTGATTGTTTACAACCAAGAGTTTCATTTTGTGGTCTCAAAATTGAAATTGCGCGATTTTACGCTAGAATCCGCTTTATTTCCCAATTATTTGTCATGCAGCAATTCATTCAACAGGCCAACGAATTTGGCCGACAACAACGTCCTTTTTTCTTTCTCATTGATTTTGAAGGACAAAAACCGTTGATAATGTCGCCATCGGAGGCTGCCGAGCAGGGCATTTATTTTGCTCTGGAAGATCATACTAATACTCCAAATAGGCTTCCAAGCATATCGCAGTCTGATGTGCGATTAGGCATCAATCCCATTTCCTTCGCAGACTACCGCCAGGGTTTCACATTGGTGCAGCGGCAACTGCAATTGGGGAACAGTTATTTACTCAACCTTACCTATGCCAGCGAGATTACAATCAATCAACATTTGCGTGAATTGTTTGGGGCGATTAGTGCTCCCTATAAACTTTATTTAGAAGATCAACTGCTCTGTTTCTCTCCCGAATCCTTTATCAAAATCCAGGATCAACAAATTACCACCTATCCTATGAAAGGAACGATCTCTGCAGTCACACAAGATTCCCTCGATCAATTATTAAACGATCAAAAAGAATTACAGGAGCATTACACCATCGTAGATCTTATGCGCAACGATTTAGCGATGGTCGCGATGAACATTCAGGTCAAACGCTTTCGCTATGCTGAAAAAATAGCCACCGCACGTGGTGACATTTGGCAAACCAGCTCAGAGATTTGCGGAACCCTAGAGGAAAATTGGGCCAATCATATCGGGGATATTTTGGCTACCCTACTCCCAGCCGGTTCTATCAGCGGTGCACCAAAAACCAAAACCTTAGATATTATCCAAGCGGCAGAACAGGGACCACGCGGTTACTACAGCGGTGTATTTGGTCTGTTTGACGGCAAATCTCTAAATAGTGCGGTAGCTATTCGTTTTATCGAGCAACAGGGCGACCGATATTATTTCCGCAGCGGTGGAGGCATTACCCTACACAGTAATTGTCGCGCCGAATACGATGAACTATGCCAAAAAATCTATCTTCCGTTTAAATAGGAAAAATCATGTTTCCGCTTTTTGAAACCCTTGCCGTGAAAGACGGCCAAATTCTCAATATTGAATATCATCAGGCTCGTTATGAGCGTAGTCTGCACGCCTATTATGCCCACCAACGCATACAAATTTTCGATTTGGCGCAAATGCTACAGATTCCGTCTGAATGCCATCAAGGGCTATTCCGTTGCCGACTAGACTACAATCATCAGCTTGTGCAGGCAGCTTATTATCCTTACCAACAACGTCATCTACGGCGCTTTAAGCCCATTATTTGCAATGACATCGACTATCACCTGAAATATAGCAACCGAGAGCAACTCAACGTACTCTTCGCACAACGTGGCGAATATGACGAAATTATGATCATCAAAGATGGAAAAATTACCGATTGCAGTATTGGAAACCTAATTTTTAAGAAAGGAAATCAATGGTTTACTCCCGATAGCCCACTACTGGCAGGAACCCAACGGGAAAAGCTACTGGCCGAGGGAAAAATCATTGAATGTCCGATTCGGATTGAAGAGCTTCCCCAATTCAGCGAAGTACGACTTATCAATGCCTTAAACCCTCTCGAATAAACAAACGGCTCGGATGATTTCTCCGAGCCGTTTTTCATTAGCGATTAATAACCGACCGTTTTTCCCTCCGGATTACGCGGATCGGAATAGCCATAGAAACCATTTTCACCGGCTTGAATTATTTGTACCCGTCCCATTGGGGCTTTTTCTTTAATGCTATAGCCTTGTCCTTGCAATAAAGACAATGTATCCGGGCTCAATCCTTCCTCTACCCGCAATTCATCCGGTAACCATTGATGATGCACCCGTGGAGTCACAATTGCCTCCGCCGGATTCATTTTATGATCCACGGTATTCACGATACTTTGTAATACAGTGGTAATGATCCGAGAACCGCCCGGACTACCGGTAACCAACCAAGGTTTATTATCTTTCATCACTAACGTTGGAGTCATTGAGGAAAGAGGCCGTTTTTGTGGTGCAATAGCATTCGCATCACCGCCAATCAAACCAAACCCATTGGGAACACCCGGTTTGGCGGAAAAGTCGTCCATCTCATCGTTCAATAAAATGCCGGTGCCTTCCGCAACAATGCCGCTACCAAAATTAAAGTTTAAGGTATAGGTCACCGCTACTGCATTGCCCGCTTTATCCATCACCGAGAAATGGGTTGTTTGATCGCTCTCATAAGGTTGCGGTTTGCCCGGTTTGATTTCGGCAGATGGTTTCACTTGGGTTTCGCTAATACCTTCAGCCAAGTGATCAGCATATTTTTTCGAGGTTAAACCTTTTACCGGAATTTTCACAAAATCCGGGTCACCTAAATATTCGGACCGATCCGCATAAGCTAATTTCATAGTTTCAGCCAAATAATGAATGGTTTTAGCACTATTGACACCATACTCTGCCAACGGATAACGCTCCAAAATATTCAACATTTGCACCAAATGGATACCGCCTGAGCTTGGTGGTGGCATAGTGACTACTTTATAGCCACGATATTCCCCTTCAATCGGTTGACGTTCGATGACTTTATAGCCTTTTAAGTCATCAAGAGAAATTAACCCTTGATGCTTTTCCATTTCAGCAACGATTTTTTTCGCAATATCGCCTTCATAAAAAGCCTTAGAACCTTCTTTAGCAATTAATTTTAAGGAGGCAGCCAAATCCTTTTGCACTAATAAATCGCCCTCTTGCAAAGGTTCACCATCTTTAAAGAAAATGGCTTTAGTTTGTGGCCATTGCGCTAGGTTATCTTTTTCGGTTTTTAGGGTATTCGCCAAAATAGGTCCCACCGTAAAACCTTTCTCTGCTAATTGAATAGCCGGCGCTAATACCTGCGCTAAGGACATACTGCCCCATTTCTGTAATGCATATTCCATCCCCGCCACGGTACCCGGTACGCCCACCGCAAAATGGCTATAAAGGGAACGGCCGTTAATCACATTACCGTCTTTGTCCAAAAACATATTTCTATCGGCTTTTAATGGTGCAGTTTCACGGAAATCAATCGCATAGTTCGCGCCGCTCTTAGCATCATGTAATACCATAAAACCACCGCCACCAATATTGCCGGCATTCGGTAAGACCACTGCTAAAGCAAATCCAACTGCGACCGCGGCATCTACCGCATTCCCACCTTGGCGCAAGATCTGAGCGCCAACCTCGCTAGCCAATCCTTGTTCACTGGCCACCATGCCATTTTTGGCATAAATCGGGTGAAATATGTCTTTCTCACTATCATAGCGGGCAGCCGCTAAAGCCGTCGCCGAGGGCGTTGCGGTTGGTTGATTTGCCATAGCAAATGGAGTGCCCAAAGCTACCGTAATGGAAAGCGCTAAACTGCTAAATAAGCATTTTTTGGCAAATTTTTTCATACTTTCTCCTTGTGTTAATGAGTTGTGTGCATTGCCGTGTTTAGGAATCGTATTCGGCAATGCCTTGAGATTACCGCAATTTCAACTGTCGAAACAATAGACAATGATAAAATCCATAGGACACAAAGAAAGCAAACGCTTGGTATAAAAATTGCCTAATAAAAAAGCAGACCTCAGCCTACTTTTTCAATTTTTAAACCAACCCTAATAAAATCAATAACTTAGATGTTATTTTCTGAAAAACTCTGTTTTTCAAGGGGGCGTTTTAAAGCGCTTCGGTACGCTCAATCAACCAGGCTTTGGCCGCACCTTCGACCAGTGGTAATAATTTTTCCCGAACTTCAAGATGATAGTCGTTCAACCAATCAATTTCGTTTTGGGTTAATAATTCACGCACAATCAAACGGCTATCAATTGGAAACAGCGTTAAGGTTTCAAAGTACATGAAACGGCCGAAATCAGTTTCCTGTGGTCGGCTAACCATACGATTAGCGACCAAATTTTCAATCCGAATCCCCCATTTTCCCGGACGATACAATCCTGGTTCATTTGACGTGACCATTCCCTCACGCATCGCTGTTTGTGGCGTGACTGCAGAATGATAAGAAATGACCTGCGGTCCTTCGTGTACGTTAAGGAAAAAGCCAACTCCATGGCCCGTACCATGCCCGTAGTTACATTGATGACGCCACAATTTTTCCCGGCCAATCGCATCCAATAAAGGAGCACCAATTCCCTCAGGGAAAACCGCTTCAGCCAAGGCTATATGCGCCTGTAACACTCGGGTAAAATCAGTTTTTTGCGCATCACTTGGCGTGCCAATCGGAGAAACCCGTGTAATATCAGTCGTTCCTCCTTGGTATTGCCCGCCGCAATCGATCAATAATAAGCCATTGCCCGTAATTTGTGCCGAATGCTGTTCACTAGCGCTGTAATGTGGTAATGCCGCATTTGCATTAAAGGCGGCAATGGTGCCAAAACTGTGGGAAATGAAATGCGGCACCAAACGGCGGCTGGCCAATAACATGCCATCAATATCCCATTCGGTCACGCACTGCCCAGCAGCTAATTTAGCTTCGAGCTCTGCATAAAAACGACAAAGTGCAGCGCCATCCTGCGCCATGGTTTCACGCAAATGGGCTAATTCGGCTGCAGATTTAATGGATTTAGCATAACTGGACGGATTTAAATCTTCGATCAAGTGCATTGTTGACGGCAGGCTCAAACGGCTCGACATAGCTGTTTTTGCCGGATCCAATAATAATGACTGTACTTCCGGCAATGCGGCCAATTGTTGGCCTAACGCCTCATATGGCATACAGGTAATTGCTGATTCACTCAAACGTGTACGTGCTTCATCATTTAAACGAGAATCATCAACAAATAACAATGCGGAATTTTTGCCAATTAATAGATAGGCTAAGAAAACAGGATTATAAGGCACATCATCGGCCCGTAAATTGGTCAACCAGGCAATATCATCCAAGCTGGAAATCAAATGCCAATCCGCACCTAAACGTTGCATTTCATGGCGAATGTGGGCTAATTTTTCGCTTGTCGACTGAGCTACAAATGCAGCCAAATGCAGATAAACCGTTGAACGTGGTAAATTAGGACGTGCCTTCCATAGTTCGGCAGGCAAGCTATCAAATAGTGTTAAATGAAGTGATTTTTCGGCAAAAACCTCAAGCAAACGACGATGCAACGCCACTGATAACATATCTGCCGCCACACCAACTTTGGCCCCCTTAGTTAATTGTCCTAGCAACCATTGTGGATAGTCATCGGTCACCCCTAATTTACACAGCGCGATACCGCTCCCCTCGAGCTGAGCAGCCGCTTGTTCCCAATAACGGCTATCAACCCAAAGCCCAGCTTGTTCGGCCGTCACCACCAATGTTCCAACCGAACCGGTAAAACCAGAGAAATAACGGCGAGCCTGCCAATGCTCAGGTAAATATTCTGATAGATGAGGATCCGCCGAGGGAATAATCCAGGCATCAATTTGATTTTGAGCCATAAAACGGCGTAATTCTGAAATATGGGACATGCTTCTCTCCTGCAATGAGCAATTTGAATGACTAAAGCATTACAAAATCAACATAACAGCGCAAGCAGTTTTACAAATGAAAATTTGTGGCTTGAATTGAGAAGTGAATACTTAAATTTTAGGCATAAAAAAAGCCGCTTATTGCGACTATTCTTTGAATTTGTGGATATTTAAATGGTGCCCGAAGCCAGACTTGAACTGGCACGCCTCGAAAGGCGAGGGATTTTAAATCCCTTGTGTCTACCGATTCCACCACTCGGGCAAATTGGAGCGGGAAACGAGGCTCGAACTCGCGACCCCGACCTTGGCAAGGTCGTGCTCTACCAACTGAGCTATTCCCGCATTTGCTGTCGTGAAACAACGGGGCGTATTTTACTTATTTATGGAATGCTGTCAAACGGAAAAATTAAAAATAAATTCAATTGATTAAAAATAACGCAATAATAAAAATGCAGCCTATCGGCTGCACTTTTAAATCGATGCTAAGATTCTAAATCATCCAGCAAACTGCCCTTTGCTGCTTTGAGATATTGCAACATTGACCAAACCGTTAAAATCGCAGCCACATAAAGCAAGATTATGCCCAAAATCTCCATATATACGTTATAGCGCCATAAAAGGCCGCCTAAAGCCAACATTTGTGATGTCGTTTTTACTTTCCCCATCCAGGATACGGCAACTTTATTGCGCTCACCCAATTCTGCCATCCATTCCCGCAATGCGGAAATAATAATTTCTCGAGAAATCATAATAATCGCCGGAACCGTTACCCAAAATGAGTGTTGATATTCCACGATCAAGACCAATGCCGCAACAACCATTACCTTATCGGCCACCGGATCTAAAAACGCACCAAAACGGGTGGTTTGTTTGAGGCGGCGAGCCAAATAACCATCAAACCAGTCTGTTACACCGGCAATAAAGAAAATCAAGGTAGTAATAAAAGGGGCGCTAGGAATCGGTAGATAAAATGCCAACACAAAAAAAGGAATCAAAACGACCCGGAACGCGGTGAGAAAAATAGGAATATTGAGTTTCATGATTGAGCTCCGAGGAGAAAATTTGGCCTTATTCTAAAGGATCGTCGGGCATAAAAAAAGCCACCTAAGGCGGCTTTTCCACAAATTAAACTATAGTTAAATCAACATTTTGGTTTCTTTTACCAAGGAACACCGCCATTCCACTATTTTCCCGTTGAATCGGCAATTTTTAACAGACAATTTTGCAGTTTTTGGGCAAATAATTCGGGATTTTCTCGATGAGCATTGTGCCCGGCAGCAGCAATCAAATGAGGTTCAATTCCTGCTTGGCGGGATATATTTTGAAATTTATTATCCTGTGCACCACAAAAATAATAAAAAGGTATCGGCATTTGTGTAAGTAGAGGTCGGAAATCCATTTGTTTAGCCAACGATAATGCGGCTAATATTGAGCCGATATTGGCACCACATTGCTCACTACGTTTGCGAATCAATGCTTGACGTTGTTCCTCTGTCAAATGCGCAAATACTGGCTGTTGATACCAATCCTGTAGCACAACTTGCGGCGTTTCATGGCAAAATCGTTCAGCCCAGAGCAAATCCTGCTGCCAGCGTAGCGCCTTTTCTTGCGCATTCGACAAACCGAAATTCGCACCTTCTACAATCACCCCACGTAAATCACCTAGGGGAATACCAGACTGCAGCACATAATGCAGCGCCAAACGCCCACCCATGGAATACCCCAGCAAGATATAAGGAGCTTCCCCGAGATGTTGCCGAATTTTTTCAGCCAACCAATGCGAAGCCTCGGTAAAATCGGCCACAGCAATGTCACGCTGCGTACCATGCCCCGGCAAATCTAATGCCAAGGTAGGGATATCCGTTAAGTAGCGTTGCAACGGAGCCCAATCATCAGCACTCCCCAGCAAACCATGCAATAAAATTAAGATTGGTGTTGTCATAAAAATAGACGATGACTCCGAACCCGAAGTCATCGCTAGTAAGTTGATTTTGTAGTAATTTAAAACGCTATGTCGATTTTCAGAGCTTTTTCAAAAACAGCATATAAGTCATTGATTTTATTACAGTTAACTAAAAATGTTATTTTTATCCTATTCTCCGATCACCGCATGACTGATTTGTTCGATTAAACGCTTATAGGTTGCGCTGCCATCCGATGGATTGGTTTTAATTTCAATCAAAGTCGTTTTACGGCGGGCATAGGCCTGTTTTAGCACGGAGCTAAGATCCGCCCAAGTATAAGGATGTGCATATTTGAGATCAAACATAGCAGCCACTTGAGAAAAATCACTATTATGTGGCAGGCGATAGAATTGTTCTTTCACCTCCTCATCCACCGGCAACATATCAAAAATCGCACCGCCATTGTTATTGATCACAAAAATAATAGTCGGTTGGTTTACGTTTTTAAACAGCGCAAAGGAATTTAAATCGTATAGCGTCGAAGTATCCCCAATCATCGCCACTAATGGCTGATCGCGCCCTACCGCAATCCCGGCAGCGGTAGCCAATAGGCCATCAATACCGCTAGCACCACGATTGGTATAAATCGGATAGCCTTCCGGCAATTTGGTTAATGCATCTACTAAACGAACAAACAGGCTATTACCTAAAAACAGAATGCCGTTATAAGGCAATACCCGTTCGATATGATGTGCTAAGGAGGCTTCATTGAGATTACCGCCAACTTGTTGTTCAATAAAACCGGCACAGAATTTCGACAATGCCAACGGCTCTAATAACCAAGGTTTTTGACGTAATGGCGGATGGGCTCGCAACCAATGATGCGCCTTAGCATTGAAACGGGTGAGATTATGATGGTAAGGATCGACATCATTTTGCCCCGCTTCAACTACCCAAAACTCACCATTAAATTCATTTAAGAATTGATTAATACGTTTACTAATAAAACGCGAACCAAATTGGATCACTATATCCGCTTGTAACAATTTTTGACGCACCGTTTGATTGGCCAGCCAAATATCCGCATAAGGTGTTGTCGGTTCAACACCGGATTGAATATCGGTTAATAATATCCAGCCCATGGTATTCGCCCAAGAATTGATCCCCATGGCTTGTTCCGGCGAAAGCTGACCGGCAACGATCACGCCACGCTTAGTACGCCAATTATCCCAATGCTCGTGCATCAACACTTCCTGTTGTGCTTCCGGATGCTGTTGCCAAGGTTTATTTTGGCTAAGCCAGCGCTGAATTGACGTCAACCAAGGGTGATTATCAATTTGTGCAGGATCGGCATCGTACAAAGGCTCAGCAAAAGGCACATTAATATGCACAACGCCCGGACATTGACGTTGCTTAAAACAAGCCTGTTCAACGGTTGCAATCAGCCACTGAGCGGCATAATCCGTCGCAGGTTTCGGTAAATTAATTGCCGCCACAGGATAATCGGCAAACATATTTTGTTGCTGGATCGCTTGATTAGCGCCACATTCCCATAATTCCGGCGGACGATCGGCTGTCAATACAATTAAATTAACACCGCTCTGGCGGGCTTCAATGATAGCCGGATAAAGTTCTGCAGCCGCCGTACCGGAAGTCACAATAACCGCTACTGGTTGTTGCACAGATTTGGCAATACCTAATGCAAAAAAGCCCAAACCACGCTCATCAAAATGCGCATAGCAACGGGCTTTCGACGCATTTTGTAAGGCGACAGCTTCTAAGGTCAACGGGGTAGAACGGGAACCCGGGGCAATACAAAAATGTTGTACACCTTGACGAACCAGGGTTTCCAATAAAACTTTTGACCAAACGCGATTAAAAACGCTGACTGACATTATTTTTCTTCTCCGTTATCCGTAGCAAACAGGGAAATTAACCCTGCCGCCTTACGTTCAATTTCTTTCCACTCAGCAAGCGGATCCGAGCCGGCAACAATGCCCGCTCCGGCAAAAACTCGAATTTGTTGTTGTTCAATAAAAGCGGAACGAATCGTAACACAAAATTCCGCCTGCTCACGGCTCATCAGCCCTAAGGTACCGGCGTACCAATCCCGTTCAAAGGTTTCAATTTCCTGTAAACGCTGCTTGGCAGCCTGTTGTGGCAAACCGGCGACGGCTGCAGTTGGATGGATTAAAGCTAAAATATCTGCATCACGGCAGCTTGAAATTAATTCTGCACTAATTTTACGCACTAAATGCTGTACCGTACGCAAAGGTTTGATCGCGACATCAGCGACCTGCCAAGTTGCGAGCCAAGCCTGTAAATTATGCGCAATATCCTGCACAACTAACTCATTTTCTAAACGATTTTTATCATCGTTTAATAACCATTGAGCCCAACGTTGCTGTGCATTAGCATCTTCACCAATTGGAGCGGTACCAGCCAAGGCTTCAGTATGTAATTGCAAACCATCGCGGGCAAACAGACGCTCCGGTGTTGAACCTAAAAAAGTACTATCTGCTGTTTGGCGCCATAAAAAATGATAGCAACCTTTATTCAGCTGACGACTTTCTGCCAAAAAATCATAGGGATTAAGTGAACTCTCCAGCTCGAAAGTGGTTTCATTGGCTAATACCAACTTACTCATCTTACCTTCGGCAATGCTATCGAGTGCCTGATTAATCCAATTTTCCCAACGTGCTGGGGACGCGCGAAACCGTTTCTGACGAACACAGACCTTCGCGACAGGAACTAATGATTGAGATTGGGCTAATCCTTCAAGCGCAGCCAAAGCCTCATGAGAATGATTGCCTTCCACAAAAAGTGATACTTGGCAAGTCTCGCCGGATTGTTCAAGTAAAATACGCGGTAAAATAAATTGCGCACTGCCAACAAATGTTAACCCGCCGACTAATGGGAAATTGGTGTTTTCTATAAAATTCTGTGCACCATCCAATGAATCGAATTGCCGCAAAGCACCAATTGCCGCATAACTTTTTTCACAATCACGCAGGGTTAAATAAAACTGCGGATACTCATGTTGTGCCTTGAGCCATTGTAAACCGTCCAGCGATGCTTTTAGCGTGACGCACAAGCACACGATTTCTCCCTGCTTGGGAGAAACTTCACGTAATTGCTGCGCTAATGACTGTGCCGCGTAGGCTAAAGAATCCATGACAAATACATAAAATCAGGCAAAAAATTTGCGGTATTCTACCGCACTTTGATTTATTCAAAAAATTTTTTTATTAATTCTTTCCATCGTTCAGAATTAAGCGTAAATTAGCGAGGTTTTTATCTCCAAAATACAGAAAATAAAGGATATTTTTATCATGAGAACATTCCCAAAATCCGATAAATTGGAACATGTTTGTTATGACATTCGTGGACCTGTACATAAAGAAGCGCTTCGCTTAGAAGAAGAAGGTAATAAAATTTTAAAGCTCAATATTGGTAATCCTGCGCCTTTCGGTTTTGAAGCTCCAGATGAGATTTTGGTCGATGTGATCCGTAATCTGCCATCAGCACAAGGTTATTGCGATTCTAAAGGGCTATATTCTGCACGTAAGGCTATTGTGCAATATTATCAGTCGAAAAATATTCATGATGCCACCGTAAATGATGTTTATATCGGTAACGGTGTATCTGAATTAATTACAATGTCAATGCAGGCATTATTAAATGATGGCGATGAAGTTTTAGTTCCGATGCCGGACTACCCGCTATGGACAGCAGCGGTCACCTTAGCCGGCGGAACGGCAGTGCATTATTTATGTGATGAGGAAGCCAATTGGTTCCCTTCTATTGAAGACATTAAAGCGAAGGTAAACAAAAAAACCAAAGCCATTGTGGTGATTAATCCGAATAACCCAACCGGCGCTGTTTATAGCAAAGAATTATTGCTAGAGATCGTAGAAATCGCGCGACAAAATAATTTAATTATTTTTGCCGATGAAATTTATGACAAAATTCTCTATGACAACGCCATTCACCATCATATTGCCGCACTAGCGCCGGATATTTTAACGATTACCTTCAATGGTCTATCAAAAGCCTATCGCGTGGCAGGTTTCCGTCAAGGTTGGATGATTCTTAACGGGCCAAAACAACATGCCAAAGGCTATATCGAAGGCTTAGATATGCTTGCCTCTATGCGCCTTTGTGCCAATGTTCCAATGCAACATGCAATTCAAACGGCGTTAGGTGGTTATCAAAGTATTAACGAATTTATTCAACCGGGTGGGCGTCTATTAGAGCAGCGTAATCGCGCTTACGAACTCATTACTCAAATCCCAGGGATTACGTGTGTGAAACCGATGGGGGCCATGTATATGTTCCCGAAAATCGATATCCAAAAATTTAATATCCACAGCGATGAGAAATTTGTGTTGGATTTACTGCGCAAGGAAAAAGTACTGCTTGTGCATGGTAAAGGCTTTAACTGGCATTCACCGGATCACTTCCGTGTAGTCACTCTACCTTATGAAAATATCTTAGAAGAAGCAATTGGTAAACTTGCCCGTTTCTTACAAAATTATCGACAATAATAGATATCTCAATAGACAAAAAGGGAAGAATCTTCTTCCCTTTTTTATTGCTTGAAGAATTTGAAGGTTAATATCAATATCTTAGTTTACGCATTGCAATGTTTTTATTCAATATCAATAAAATCAATGAGTTACATGCTTTTTTAGACAAAACTCGGATTACCAAGGGGGCATTGGGATATTAAGGTGTTGCTCTATTCCTTAGCTATTCCGCTGTTCCGCCGGACCTCTTTCCCAAAAGCAAAAACCCCAAGCTATTCAGCTCGGGGTTAGTAGTAGAACCGGCGGTGACCTACTCTCACATTGGGAAGCCCAACACTACCATCGGCATGATGACGTTTCACTTCTGAGTTCGGGATGGGATCAGGTGGGTCCATCACATTATGGCCGCCGGAATATTCCGTTGATAACTTTCTATCATCTATTCATTCTTCAAAATTAGTCACAAGCTAAAAACCCTCAACTTTCTCTCGTCTTCGTTTCGTCTATCACTCAAAAACTCTTGAGCGTTGTATAGTTAAGCCTCTCGGGCAATTAGTATCTGTTAGCTCAACGGCTCGCACCGCTTACACATCAGACCTATCTACGTCTTAGTCTTAAACAACCCTTACAGATTTTAAATCTGGGAGAACTCATCTCAAGGCAAGTTTCGTGCTTAGATGCTTTCAGCACTTATCTCTTCCGCACTTAGCTACCCGGCAATGCGTCTGGCGACACAACCGGAACACCAGTGGTGCGTCCACTCCGGTCCTCTCGTACTAGGAGCAGCCCCTTTCAATTCTCCAACGCCCACGGCAGATAGGGACCGAACTGTCTCACGACGTTCTAAACCCAGCTCGCGTACCACTTTAAATGGCGAACAGCCATACCCTTGGGACCTACTTCAGCCCCAGGATGTGATGAGCCGACATCGAGGTGCCAAACACCGCCGTCGATATGAACTCTTGGGCGGTATCAGCCTGTTATCCCCGGAGTACCTTTTATCCGTTGAGCGATGGCCCTTCCATGCAGAACCACCGGATCACTATGACCTACTTTCGTACCTGCTCGACTTGTCTGTCTCGCAGTTAAGCTTGCTTATACCATTGCACTAACCTGACGATGTCCGACCGTCATTAGCAAACCTTCGTGCTCCTCCGTTACTCTTTGGGAGGAGACCGCCCCAGTCAAACTACCCACCAGACACTGTCCGAGACCACGTTTCGTAATCTTCGTTAGAACATCAAACGTTAAAGGGTGGTATTTCAAGGATGACTCCACAATCACTGGCGTGACTGCTTCATAGTCTCCCACCTATCCTACACATCAAAATTCAATGTTCAGTGTCAAGCTATAGTAAAGGTTCACGGGGTCTTTCCGTCTAGCCGCGGGTACACCGCATCTTCACGGCGATTTCAATTTCACTGAGTCTCGGGTGGAGACAGCCTGGCCATCATTATGCCATTCGTGCAGGTCGGAACTTACCCGACAAGGAATTTCGCTACCTTAGGACCGTTATAGTTACGGCCGCCGTTTACTGGGGCTTCGATCAGGAGCTTCTCTTTCGATTACACCATCAATTAACCTTCCAGCACCGGGCAGGCATCACACCCTATACGTCCACTTTCGTGTTTGCAGAGTGCTGTGTTTTTAATAAACAGTTGCAGCCAGCTGGTATCTTCGACCGGTTCAACCTTCGCCCGCTAGGGACTACAATCTACGCCGGCGCACCTTCTCCCGAAGTTACGGTGCTATTTTGCCTAGTTCCTTCACCCGAGTTCTCTCAAGCGCCTGAGTATTCTCTACCTGACCACCTGTGTCGGTTTTCAGTACGGTTTAGATAAACCTGAAGCTTAGTGGCTTTTCCTGGAAGTGTGGTATCGGTTACTTCAGCTCCGTAGAGCCTCGTCATCATCTCTCAGTGTTAAAGAAGTCCGGATTTGCCTAAACTTCTCACCTACCAACTTAAACGCACATATCCAACAGTGCGCTAACCTAACCTGCTCCGTCCCCACATCGCAGTTTATCCAAGTACGGGAATATTAACCCGTTTCCCATCGACTACGCTTTTCAGCCTCGCCTTAGGGGCCGACTCACCCTGCCCCGATTAACGTTGGACAGGAACCCTTGGTCTTCCGGCGAACGGGTTTTTCACCCGTTTTATCGTTACTTATGTCAGCATTCGCACTTCTGATACGTCCAGCAGCCCTCTCGAGCTACCTTCATCCGCTTACAGAACGCTCCCCTACCCAACAGTGTTGCCACTGATGCCGCAGCTTCGGTGCTATATTTGAGCCCCGTTACATCTTCCGCGCAGGCCGACTCGACTAGTGAGCTATTACGCTTTCTTTAAATGATGGCTGCTTCTAAGCCAACATCCTAGCTGTCTAAGCCTTCCCACTTCGTTTCCCACTTAATATAGACTTTGGGACCTTAGCTGGCGGTCTGGGTTGTTTCCCTCTCCACGACGGACGTTAGCACCCGCCGTGTGTCTCCTGAGTATCACTCTTCGGTATTCGTAGTTTGCATCGGGTTGGTAATCCGGGATGGACCCCTAGCCGAAACAGTGCTCTACCCCCGAAGGTGTCCGCTCAAGGCTCTACCTAAATAGATTTCGGGGAGAACCAGCTATCTCCCGGTTTGATTGGCCTTTCACCCCCAGCCACAAGTCATCCGCTAATTTTTCAACATTAGTCGGTTCGGTCCTCCAGTTAGTGTTACCCAACCTTCAACCTGCCCATGGCTAGATCACCGGGTTTCGGGTCTATACCTTGCAACTATTCGCCCAGTTAAGACTCGGTTTCCCTTCGGCTCCCCTATTCGGTTAACCTCGCTACAAAATATAAGTCGCTGACCCATTATACAAAAGGTACGCAGTCACCCTTAAAGGGCTCCCACTGCTTGTACGTACAAGGTTTCAGGTTCTATTTCACTCCCCTCACCGGGGTTCTTTTCGCCTTTCCTTCACAGTACTGGTTCACTATCGGTCAATCAGGAGTATTTAGCCTTGGAGGATGGTCCCCCCATCTTCAAACAGGATATCACGTGTCCCGCCCTACTTATCGTTAGCTTAGTACCACGACCTGGACTTCGAGTACGGGGCTATCACCCGGTATCGCCAAGCTTCCCAGCTTGTTCCTCTGTCTCTGTCGCTATCACTAACAGGCTCCTTCGCGTTCGCTCGCCGCTACTAACGAAATCTCGGTTGATTTCTTTTCCTCGGGGTACTTAGATGTTTCAGTTCTCCCGGTTTGCCTCAACAAGCTATGTATTCACTTGTTGATAGTAGATTCTTCATCTACTGGGTTTCCCCATTCGGACATCTTGGATTAAACGCCTCTTATCGACTCATCCAAGCTTTTCGCAGATTAGCACGTCCTTCATCGCCTCTGATTGCCAAGGCATCCACCTTGTACGCTTAGTCACTTAACTATACAACCTCAAAAATTCTTGAGACTGTGTTATCAACTAATCACTTGATTGCTTTTGCTCAATCAAGATTTTTTCTACTCAGACTTTTTCTATCCCTTTCAGGACTTGAAAGTCTCTTCGTTTTCAGCTTGTTTCCTAATTTTTAAAGAACAAAGATACATAAAGTTATCTTTAATTGGCGTCCCCACGGGGATTCGAACCCCGGTTACCGCCGTGAAAGGGCGATGTCCTAGGCCTCTAGACGATGGGGACAACAAGTAAAGATACTCTATCTTACACAATGCTTACGCACTTTCTTCCTCTATTTTTTCTACAATACATCAGCCAATCTGTGTGGACACTTATCGCCGCTCAATTTTAGGTAAGGAGGTGATCCAACCGCAGGTTCCCCTACGGTTACCTTGTTACGACTTCACCCCAGTCATGAATCATACCGTGGTAAACGCCCCCCCGAAGGTTAAGCTATCTACTTCTGGTACAACCCACTCCCATGGTGTGACGGGCGGTGTGTACAAGGCCCGGGAACGTATTCACCGCGACATTCTGATTCGCGATTACTAGCGATTCCGACTTCATGGAGTCGAGTTGCAGACTCCAATCCGGACTTAGACGCACTTTCTGGGATTCGCTCCACATCGCTGCTTCGCCTCCCTCTGTATACGCCATTGTAGCACGTGTGTAGCCCTACTCGTAAGGGCCATGATGACTTGACGTCATCCCCACCTTCCTCCGGTTTATCACCGGCAGTCTCCTTTGAGTTCCCGACCAAATCGCTGGCAACAAAGGATAAGGGTTGCGCTCGTTGCGGGACTTAACCCAACATTTCACAACACGAGCTGACGACAGCCATGCAGCACCTGTCTCAGAGCTCCCGAAGGCACCAATTCATCTCTGAAAAGTTCTCTGGATGTCAAGAGTAGGTAAGGTTCTTCGCGTTGCATCGAATTAAACCACATGCTCCACCGCTTGTGCGGGCCCCCGTCAATTCATTTGAGTTTTAACCTTGCGGCCGTACTCCCCAGGCGGTCGATTTATCACGTTAGCTACGGGCACCAAGCATTAAGCCCAATCCCCAAATCGACAGCGTTTACAGCGTGGACTACCAGGGTATCTAATCCTGTTTGCTCCCCACGCTTTCGCACATGAGCGTCAGTACATTCCCAAGGGGCTGCCTTCGCCTTCGGTATTCCTCCACATCTCTACGCATTTCACCGCTACACGTGGAATTCTACCCCTCCCTAAAGTACTCTAGACTCCCAGTCTGAAATGCAATTCCCAGGTTAAGCCCGGGGCTTTCACACCTCACTTAAAAGTCCGCCTGCGTGCCCTTTACGCCCAGTTATTCCGATTAACGCTCGCACCCTCCGTATTACCGCGGCTGCTGGCACGGAGTTAGCCGGTGCTTCTTCTGTAGTTAACGTCAATCATCTAGTCTATTAAACTAAATGCCTTCCTCGCTACCGAAAGAACTTTACAACCCGAAGGCCTTCTTCATTCACGCGGCATGGCTGCGTCAGGGTTGCCCCCATTGCGCAATATTCCCCACTGCTGCCTCCCGTAGGAGTCCGGGCCGTGTCTCAGTCCCGGTGTGGCTGGTCATCCTCTCAGACCAGCTAGAGATCGTCGGCTTGGTGAGCCATTACCTCACCAACTACCTAATCCCACTTGGGCTCATCCTATGGCATGTGGCCTTACGGTCCCACACTTTCATCTTCCGATACTACGCGGTATTAGCTACAGTTTCCCGTAGTTATCCCCCTCCATAAGCCAGATACCCAAGCATTACTCACCCGTCCGCCACTCGTCAGCAAAGAAAGCAAGCTTTCTTCCTGTTACCGTTCGACTTGCATGTGTTAAGCCTGCCGCCAGCGTTCAATCTGAGCCATGATCAAACTCTTCAATTCAAGTTCAATCGCTCAATAAACTGCTTAGCTAAAGTCACTTTACATTAAGTAAATGAATTTCTAGTTTAAGCACCTATTAAGACTTCAAAATTAAAAAATATTTTTAAATCAAGTCAATCAACAAGTGCCCACACAGATTGTCTGATACATTGTTAAAGAGCAAAAAATAACGACGCACTTTTTGATGTTTCACAACAGTGCGTCGTTGTGTGGGGCGCATTATAGGGATTTCAGAATCCTTTGCAACCTTTTTTTACAAAAAAATCGATCTTTTTTATTAACTGTGTAAAGAATAGCCTATTTACATTGTCATTCAGCCGATTTACCGCTAAAGTGTTAGTCTCTTAACTTAAGGGAGTCCCGCAATGAATTTTGAAAAAATGATTGGTTTTGGTGTAGCCGGAAATTTTGCCGGCCATCTTGAACAGGCGGGAGAAGCCGCCGATTTTGTCGCAGTAAAAACCGACAATCACATCCAACCTAAAGCTATCTTTCCTTTTTACGTACCGGCCGAGTCCGCCGGTTTTCTTGCTGATTATCCGCTAAGCAATAATACTATTCGCTTTCCACAAGGTGCGGACAATTTGCAAATCGAACCGGAAATCGCTCTTATTTGTGATATTGATTATGATGTAGATCATAGCGTTAAAGCACTAACACCGCGATTTTTTGCCGCCTATAACGACTGCTCTATTCGCCGGCCAAATGCACAAAAAATTTGTGAGAAAAAAAATTGGGGAAGTGCCAGTAAAGGGATCGCCTCTCAATTATTGCCTCTTTCCTCTTTTATTGCGGGGAGCGAAATCGATCAATATCGCATTGCCTGTTTCCATAAACGGGATAATCAATTAAACATCTACGGCATTGATAGTCCAGCCTTGGGATATAGCTACTTTCACCAACAATTATTAAATTGGATTGTTGATCGCATGAATAATCAGCCGGATCAAGGGCCAATGAATAATATTCGTGAATTGCTCCAAGCGGCCAACTATCCACAACAAACCATTATTTCCATCGGTGCAACCCGATATACCGAATTTGGCGAACATAATTTTCTCAAACCGGGGGACATCGCCATTATCGCGGTGTATCCGGGAAATCGTTATAGCCCACAGCAAATAGTCGAAATGGCCGAACACGGGGCATTTGACGAAGGGATTTCCGTACTCCAGCAAGAAGTGAAGGAATAAACGCCCCATAGAAAATAAAAGTTTCTTCAAAAATACAATGTAAGCGATTGATTTTATTAAGATTGACAAAATAACCCTTGCCAATCCTTTGTTTTTACATAGATTTCTTCCGATGAACATTTTTTATCTAATTTGATCTTTATCATCTTTTTCCCGGAAAGTGTAAAAATGTGATCAAACTCACAAATTATTCCGATATACTCACATCTAGTTAGATTTTAATTTTTTAAACTTTAGGAGAAACATTATGAGTAATGTTGTAAACAAGCCAAGTGATGCCCAAGCGGAAGTCAATGCTTTGGTTGAAAAAGGCCTAGTGGCTCTCGAAGAGTTCCATCAGCTCAATCAAGAGCAGGTTAACTTTATCGTGGCTAAAGCCTCAGTTGCGGCATTAGATCAACACGGGGTGTTGGCTATGCATGCTTATGAAGAAACCGGCCGTGGCGTTTTTGAAGATAAAGCGACCAAAAACTTATTTGCCTGTGAATATGTGGTGAATAATATGCGCCATCTTAAAACCGTTGGCATTATTAGCGAAGATGATGTGACCGGGATTACCGAAATTGCCGATCCTGTTGGTGTTATTTGTGGTATTACCCCAACCACCAACCCAACTTCTACCGCAATTTTCAAATCACTCATTGCATTAAAAACCCGTAACCCAATTGTTTTTGCCTTCCACCCATCTGCCCAACAATCCTCTGCTCATGCAGCCAAAATCGTTTATGAGGCAGCTGTTGCAGCTGGTGCGCCGAAGAATTGTATTCAATGGATTGAAAAACCCTCTATGGAAGGGACTTCAGCCTTAATGAAACATCCTGGTATCGCGACTATTTTAGCTACCGGCGGGAATGCCATGGTAGAAGCCGCCTACTCTTGCGGAAAACCGGCTCTCGGCGTAGGTGCGGGTAACGTACCAGCTTATGTCGAAAAATCGGCTAACCTTAAACAAGCGGTGCATGACATCGTCATGTCAAAATCCTTCGATAACGGTATGGTTTGTGCCTCCGAACAAGCGGCTATCGTAGATAAAGAAATCTATGCAGATTTCGTGAAAGAGATGCTTTCCTACGGTGTTTACTTAGTCAATAAAAAAGAAAAAGCCTTATTGGAAGAATTCATGTTTGGAGCCAAAGCCAATAGCAAAAACTGTGGTGGAGCCAAACTCAATGCCAACGTGGTCGGTAAACCTGCTTCTTGGATTGCCGAACAAGCCGGCTTTAAAGTTCCTCCACGTACCAATATCTTATTGGCCGAATGTAGCGAAGTTGGTGAAAAAGAACCATTAACCCGCGAAAAACTTTCTCCGGTATTAGCTCTTTTAAAAGCCGACTCCCGCGAAGACGGTCTCAACAAAGCCGAACAAATGGTGGAATTCCACGGTCTTGGCCACTCTGCAGCCATCCATACCACCGATGCTGAATTGGCGAAACACTTTGGTGAGCGTGTGAAAGCCATTCGAGTTATCTGGAATTCTCCATCCACCTTTGGCGGTATTGGTGATGTATATAATGCCTTCTTGCCATCACTAACCTTAGGCTGTGGTTCCTATGGTAAAAACTCCGTTGGTAATAATGTCAGCGCAGTCAATCTCATCAATATCAAACGCCTTGGCAGACGGAGAAACAATATGCAATGGTTTAAAGTGCCGTCAAAAATCTATTTTGAGCGGGATTCAATTCAATATCTACAATCCATGCGCGGCATGGAACGCGTGGTCATCGTAACCGACCGTACCATGGTTGATTTAGGTTTTGTGGAAAAAATCGCAAAACAAATTACCGCTCGTGGTAATCACGTCACCTATCAATTATTTGCCGATGTAGAACCAGATCCGTCTATCGAAACCGTTCGTCGCGGTGTTGAATTGTTGCGTAACTATCAACCGGATACCATTATTGCTTTAGGTGGTGGTTCAGCCATGGATGCAGCTAAAGTGATGTGGTTATTCTATGAACAACCGGAAGTGGATTTCCGCGATTTAGTGCAAAAATTCATGGATATCCGCAAACGTGCATTTAAATTCCCACAATTGGGGCGTAAAGCGAAATTTATTGGCATCCCAACAACCTCCGGTACAGGCTCAGAAGTAACACCTTTCGCCGTAATTACCGAAGGAGATAAAAAATATCCAATCGCTGACTACTCACTCACACCAACCATCGCTATCGTCGATCCATCTTTGGTTATGAGCGTACCGCAACATGTTGCTGCAGATACCGGTTTGGATGTGCTCACCCATGCAACCGAAGCTTATGTATCGATTTTAGCTAACGATTTCACCGATGGCTTGGCATTACAAGCGATTAAATTGGTGTTTGAACACTTAGAAAAATCCGTGTTGCAAAAAGATCCTGAAGCACGTGAAAGAATGCATAACGCCTCCACTATGGCGGGTATGGCCTTCGCTAATGCATTCCTTGGTATGAACCACTCCTTGGCACACAAAATTGGCGGCCGTTTCCATACTCCACATGGTCGTACCAACGCAATTTTAATGCCGCATGTAATCCGCTATAACGGTACCCGTCCGGAAAAAACTGCGACTTGGCCGAAATACAATTACTACAAAGCCGATGTGAAATATCAAGAAATCGCCCGTATGCTTGGCTTGCCTTGTGCAACTCCGGAAGAAGGTGTTCGTTCCTATGCACAAGCCTGCTATGACTTAGCGGAACGTTGCGGTATTCAAATGTCCTTCAAAGCACAGGGATTAGACGAACAAGAATGGCTCGGAGCACGCCGTGATGTTTCCCTATTAGCCTTTGAAGACCAATGTTCACCGGCTAACCCGCGCTTGCCATTGGTTGCTGATATGGAAGAAATTCTTCGTCGCGCCTATTACGGCTATAACCCAGCGGATTACGACAATAAATAACGTGTTCTCGGCCGAAATTTAAGTTTTTAAATAAACCCTAATAAAATCAACTAGTTAGGGTTGATTTTAAGAAAAACATTGAAAATCGGTAGAGCGTTTTTAAATTAGCAATAAGAAAGCCATCGTATAAACGATGGCTTTCTTTTTTATCTCAACCTTTATGCTTAGCGCCAGGCTTTGAATTGATTGATCAAACCGTTAGTCGAGCTATCGTGAGCACTAATGGATTCGCTACCTGCTAATTCCGGTAAAATTCGATTGGCGAGTTGTTTACCTAATTCCACCCCCCATTGGTCGAAACTGAAGATATTGAAAAGTACGCCTTGTACAAAAATTTTGTGCTCATACATAGCAATTAATGCACCTAAGCTATACGGAGTGATTTTTTGCAACAAAATTGAGTTAGTCGGTTTGTTACCAAGGAATACCTTAAATGGCACGATATCCTTCACTTCATCCAGGGATTTACCCGCTTTGACAAATTCTGCTTCCACTTCAGCTTGGCTTTTACCGAACGCTAGCGCCTCGGTTTGCGCGAAGAAGTTGGAAAGTAATTTATTGTGATGATCGCCCAACGGATTATGACTTTGAGCCGGCGCAATAAAGTCACAAGGAATTAAACTGGTGCCTTGGTGAATCAATTGATAGAACGCATGCTGACCGTTGGTACCCGGTTCCCCCCAAATAATTGGACCGGTTTGGTAGTTACGAATGCGTTGACCGTTACGATCCACATATTTACCGTTGGATTCCATATTGCCTTGTTGGAAATAAGCGGCAAAACGGTGCAAATATTGGTCGTAAGGCAAAATGGCTTCAGTTTGTGCACCTAAGAAATTAGTATTCCATAGGCCGACTAATGCCAGCGTAGTTGGAATATTTTGCTCAATCGGTGCATTTACGAAATGTTGATCCATCGCATGCGCGCCGCTTAAAAGCGCTTCAAAGTTTTCAAACCCGATAGAGAGTGCAATAGATAAACCAATCGCTGACCAAAGGGAATAACGGCCACCGACCCAATCCCAGAACTCAAACATATTGTCGGTATCAATACCAAATTCTGCTACAGCTTTTGCATTCGTGGAAAGCGCAGCAAAATGTTTGGCGACCGCAGCTTGATCTTTTGCTGCAGCCAATAACCAATCACGTGCAGTTAAAGCATTCGTCATGGTTTCTTGTGTCGTAAAGGTTTTTGAAGCCACTAAAACCAAGGTAGTTTCCGGATCGACTTTTTTCAAGGTTTCCGCAATATGCGTGCCATCCACATTGGATACGAAATGCATATTCAAGTGATTTTTATATGGACGTAATGCTTCAGTCACCATATAAGGTCCCAAATCGGAACCACCAATACCGATATTGATCACATCGCGAATTGCTTTGCCGGTATAACCTTTCCACTCACCGGAAATCACTCGTTCACAAAATGCTTTCATTTTTGCCAATACGGCATTGACTTCCGGCATCACATCTTGGCCATCTACCAATACCGGACTATTCGAACGATTACGCAATGCGGTATGCAATACTGCACGATGTTCTGTGCGATTGATTTTTTCACCATTAAACATGGCCTGTTTAGCTTCATCTAAGGCACATTCCTTAGCCAATTGACGCAACAGGTTTAAAGTTTCCTGATTGATATTGTTTTTGGAAAAATCGACCAAAATCTGGTTATCAAAGGTTAACGAATAATCCTTAAAACGATCCGGCTGTTGGGCAAACAGTTCAGCGATTGTGCGGTCGCTATTTGCCTGATGGTGCTGTTCAAGGGCTTGCCAAGCGGCGGTTTGGGTTGGATTGATATTTTGCATAATGTTATCCTTTTAGAAAAATAAATCGGTTAATCCACATATTCCGTTAACACGCGGGGCGTCAGTTTGGTAATTAATTCATAGCTTAAAATACCGCTATATTTAGCGACGGTTTCAATCGGCAGCTCCTTCCCCCAAAGAATCGCCTCATCGCCCACTCTGTCTTGGCTATCCGCACCAAGGTCAACGGTCAACATATCCATTGAAACCCGTCCGACAATTGGCACGATACGACCGTTTAAATACACCGGTGTACCTTCAGGAACATCGCGCGGATAGCCATCACCATAGCCGATAGCCACCACGCCAATTTTAGTATCCTGTGGTGCACGCCAAATACCCCCATAGCCTACCGGCTCACCTTTTTTATGATTACGCACGGCAATCAATGAGGAAGTTAAATTCATCACTGGAATCAAGCCAAATTCGGCGCCCACCGTATCTGTCGGTGAAATACCGTACATAATAATTCCCGGTCGAATCAGATCAAGATGCGCCTGCGGCCAAAATAAAATACCTCCCGATGCAGCAATGGTGCGCTCACCCTGCTTGCCAGCGGTGGCGGATAAAAAGCGGGAAAGCTGTTTTTCAGTGTAATCGGAATCTAATTCATCGGCCCGACTAAAATGACTGACAAATCCTAACTGCGGATGTACCTGTGGTAATTCTTTTAATTCACGATAAAACTCATCCGCTTCATCGAGCGACACGCCTAAACGATGCATCCCAGTATCAATTTTTAACCAGACTTTTACCGGTAGCGGAGGATTCGCTTGTTTTAAGGCCTCCAATTGTTCCCGGTTGTGCACGACAGTTTCGATATTATTCACCGCCATTACAGGCAGATCCTTGTCATTAAAAAAGCCTTCCAACAATAAAATCGGCTTAGTAATACCATGGGAACGCAGCGCTAACGCTTCTTGTAAACGAGCTACCGCAAAGCAATCAACCATTTGCTCGACCGCACGCGAGACAAAAACCACACCATGGCCATATGCATTGGCTTTTACCACCGCAATAATTTTACTGTGAGGGGCTTTCTCTTTAATAATCCGTAAATTGTGTTTTAAGGCCAGGGAGCTGATTTTCGCTGTGGCCGGTTTGACGTTCATATTGTTATTCCGTTATTAATAATCATCTCGATATTCACGCTGTTCGGCAAGATTGTCGAAACGGGAGAATTGTCCGTTAAAGGCTAAACGCACTCGACCGATTGGACCGTTACGCTGCTTACCAATAATAATTTCCGCCACGCCCTTGTCCTCCGAATTGTCGTTATACACTTCATCGCGATAGATAAACATAATTAAGTCCGCATCCTGCTCGATAGAGCCGGACTCCCGTAAATCCGAGTTCACCGGACGTTTATCGGCACGCTGTTCCAAGGTACGGTTGAGCTGCGAAAGTGCTACTACCGGTACCTGCAATTCTTTTGCCAAGGCTTTTAGGGAACGGGAAATTTCAGCAATTTCCAAGGTTCGGTTATCGGAAAATGCCGGCGCCCGCATTAATTGTAAATAATCCACCATAATCATGCTCAAACCGCCATTTTCCCGATAGACCCGACGGGCACGCGAACGCACTTCGGTCGGAGTTAAACCGGAGGAATCATCGATATACAGATTATTTTTCTGTTTAAACATTCCAAATACGCTACCGATTTTACTCCATTCGATTTCATCAAGATTTTGTCCGGTACGGATTTTGGTTTGATCTACGCGCGCCAAAGAGGCGATCATCCGCATCATGATTTGTTCCGCCGGCATCTCCAAACTAAACACCAAGACCGGTTTATCGCTGGCCATTGCTGCATTTTCGCAGAGATTCATAGCAAAGGTGGTTTTCCCCATGGATGGCCGGGCCGCGACGATAATTAAATCGGAAGGTTGCAATCCTGCGGTTTTCTTATCCAAATCGGTAAAGCCGGTAGTCACGCCGGTGACGCCGCTGTGATTTTCCAATTTGCTTAGCATATCAATGCGCGCAATGGTGTTCTCTAACACATTAATCACATTTTGTGGGCCTTCGCTTGAGGTATTACGCTTTTCGGCAATTTCAAATACCTTGCGCTCCGCCTCATCCAAAATCATTTTGACATCCTGCCCTTTCGGCGAATAACTATCCTCAGCAATATCATTGGCGACCGCGATCAGTTCTCGTAATACCGCCTTTTCCCGCACGATATCAGCATAGGCCAAAATATTAATGGCATTCGGTGTATTGTTGGAAAGCTCAGCCAAATAGGCAAAACCACCCACTTGATCACTGATACCTTTGCTTTTTAAAGCTTGATCCAACGTGATTAAATCGATCGGCGTCTGAGCCCGCATCAAATCTTCCATAGCACGGAAAATTTCGCGATGGCCTTTGGTATAAAAATCGTCGGCAATCACTCGTTCGGCGATACCGTCCCAATGTTGATTACTCAACATAATGCCGCCTAATACGGCCTGTTCAGCTTCTAAGGAATGAGGAGGGACGCTCAGTTGTGCGGTCTTCTGATCGGAGGATGGAATTTGTTGCGGTTGCGATGCCATAACATTGGGTTACTTCAAGTTAAAACTGCGCCCTATGATACCGCAAATGGCAGGGTGATTTAAGCAAAAAACGGTAATTTTGCGCCAAATCGTGCTGGAAATTCAGGTTTTAAATTAAACATTAATAAAATCAATGACTTAGATGTATTTTTAAGAAAAACGTCAAAAAACTAAGGGGCGTTTTAAATATGAAGGGAAACAAACAAAAATGGGACGACCTAAGTCGCCCCATTGGTTATATCCATTAATCTTTCAAGGATTGAATTTTGGCAATTACATTGCTGGTGGAACAGCCATTTTCAAAATTCAGCACCTTGACTTCGCCACCATTGGCTAACACTTCTTGGCTACCGGCAATTTCATTCGGTTGATAGTCGCCGCCTTTCACCAATAAATCCGGTAAAATTTCACCAATTAAACGCTGCGGCGTATCTTCACTAAACGGAACCACCCAATCCACCGATGCCAAGCCGGCTAACACCGCCATACGCGCAGCTAAATCGTTAATCGGACGAGACTCACCTTTTAAGCGTTTCACCGAGTCGTCGGAATTCACGGCAACAATCAGGCGATCCCCCAATTTACGCGCATTTTCTAAATAAGACACATGACCCGGATGCAAAATATCAAAACAACCGTTGGTCATTACGATTTTCTCGCCACGCCCTTTGGCTTGTGCAATCACATTTTTGAGTTGGGCTTCACTCATCACGCCGAAACCGCTGTCAGCACGACCATGAATCGCATTTTCTAATTCCACCGTTGAAACCGTCGACGTTCCTAATTTACCCACCACAATACCGGCTGCCACATTGGCTAAATAGCAGGATTCCTCATAGGAACGACCATCAGCTAAGGCAGTAGCTAATACACTAATCACAGTATCGCCGGCGCCGGTTACATCAAACACTTCTTTGGCAACAGTCGGTAAATGATACGGTGGTTGATTTGGACGCAATAAGGTCATGCCTTTTTCCGAACGAGTCACCAACAACGCGCTTAAATCAATATCGGCAATTAATTGCAAACCTTTGTCAATAATCTCCTGTTCGCTTTCGCAGCATCCCACTACTGCCTCAAACTCCGACATGTTTGGAGTTAACAGGGTGGCACCACGATAGCGTTCAAAATCCGTTCCTTTCGGATCGATTAACACCGGCACCTTCGCTTCACGGGCGATTTGGATCATTTGTTGTACATCAGCCAACGTGCCTTTACCGTAATCAGAAAGAATTAACGCACCGAAATTTTTAATCTCATTAGCCAGTTTGCTCAGCAATTCCTCGCATCGCACATTATTAAAATCTTCTTCAAAATCCAAACGTAACAATTGTTGATGACGAGATAAGATGCGCAATTTGGTAATTGTCGGATGGCTTCCCAAGGCCACAAAATTGCAATCAATTTTTTGCTTTTGCAATAATGCGCCCAATGCATTGCCCGCTTCATCGCGACCAATTAAACCGAGTAATTGCACCGGCACATTCAGCGAAGCGATATTCATCGCCACGTTTGCCGCACCACCTGCGCGTTCTTCGCTCTCCTGTACCCGTACTACCGGCACCGGTGCTTCCGGAGAAATTCGATTGGTTGCGCCAAACCAATAACGGTCGAGCATCACATCGCCTAACACCAACACTTTTGCCTGTTTAAAATCCGCTGAATATTGCGCCATTTTGCACACTCTCTCTGACAATCAAAAAATTGGCGGCGATTTTACCACAACTAAAAATTGCGATAAACTACGCCCCGATGTTTAAGGGATGAATTATGAAAAACGTAAAACAACCGCAATTTCAATGGTCTTTTCTAGCCCCACGATATTGGGTGCTTGGTTTTGGATTGTTCTGTTGGCGGCTGCTTTTACTGCTTCCCTATCCTGTTTTACGCCACATCGGCAACGCCTTAGGGCGTTTGTTTTCCCGTCTAAAAATTGGCCGTCGGCGTGCCGCCATTGCCCGCCGCAACCTTGAGTTATGCTTTCCTGAAAAATCTAGCGAAGAACGCGAAGCAATTCTGCAACAAAATCTACAAGCCGTTGGTATGGCCATAATTGAAACCGGTATGGCTTGGTTTTGGTCTGATGCCAGAATCAAAAATTGGTCAAAAATTGAAGGACTGGATTACCTGAAAAACAATGCTGAAAAAGGAATTATTCTAGTCGGGGTACATTTTCTAACCCTTGAGCTTGGTGCCCGCATCCTTGGCTTAGCCCACCCTGGAGTCGGGGTCTATCGCCCAAACGATAATCCGCTATTCGATTACATCCAATATCGCGGCCGCATACGTTCTAATCGCGCCCTACTCGATCGTAAGGATTTACGAGGAATGATCAAAGCCTTACGGCATGGGGAAACCATTTGGTATGCGCCGGATCATGATTATGGCCGTAAAAATGCCGTGTTTGTCCCCTTCTTTGCGGTGCCTGAAGCCGCCACTACCACCGGCAGTTATTATTTGCTGAAATCAGTACCGCAAGCGGCAGTGATTCCATTTGCACCGTTACGTAATGAAGATGGTTCAGGTTATACGGTGAGTATTTCTGCTCCGGTTGATTTTACTGATTTAGATGAAGAAACGGCCATTGCAGCGCGCATGAATCGCGTGGTGGAAAAGGAAATTCTGAAAGGCGTGGCACAATATATGTGGCTGCACCGTCGTTTTAAAACCCGTCCAACGGAAGATATGCCATCCCTATACTAAACGTGACATATAAACGCCCCTTTCAATTACAGAGTTTTAACTGAAATCCAATATAACCCATTGATTTCATTGACAATCAATAAAATTGGGGCATAAAGGACATTTTTTAGGCTTTACACCAATAAATAGCCCAATTCACAATCACACTCTAGGCTTTTAAGATGTTCGTTAAGCAATAAAAAAGTGAGGTCAATTTTAAGAGGTTTTAAAACTCCTGGAAAATTGACCACACTTTCAACTTAAAACTCTAAGCGCTGTGTTAAGCCTTCTTCGGATTCTTGACTTCGGAAAATCAGCCATAATCTCAACACATCAATCATAATTCCACGAGGCAACGTAAGATAAAGAGACTCCTCTTCTTGAGCAAAGAGAAAATAAAAATTCACTTCATCATTCATCACCTCTGCCCCCCAAGAATTGGAAGAAATATCCGCTTCTTGAATTATATCATCCGTCAAAATTGCCAATGAATGATCTAAAAAAGAGAAATAATTTGGGCCACCCATTGGATCATTCAAATAGCCGGTTAATGGATTTAGTTGGTGATTTTCCTCTAAATGGCAAGTTGGAATAATTTGTCCTTTATGCTGAATATACGTAAAAATAAGTTTCATCTTTACTCCTGCTCAGCACTTGGAAAAGCCGTGACGACAGGATAGGTATAACCTTCTATGCGCACACCTGAATTCGAAATACCAGCCCACATACCCTCGGCCTTACGAATAGGATCTAAATCATCTACTTGATTCATATAAGCAGAATTAATTTCAACTTTAATACGATCTGCCGTCCACGTTTGGGGAAACATCAAGGTCTCCCCATTATTATTGGTCTTCACAATATATTGATTAGTTTCACTATCAAAAGCGGAAATCTGTGCAAGATATACGCCATTTGGATAAGTGTATAATATCCGATCAACACGTATATTGCCTAAGGCGGAATGTCCACCAATCATGACTGTCATTTATAAGCATCCTCTGAATCAATAATTTCTATGTAGTCCGGATCTGGTATTGGTTTTTGTATGAACGCCAACCATCTTTCTAAAAGATAAGTTAATTTCTTACGAGGTATTAAATACTCTGTATGATCGCTTTCATCATCAATTTCATCGCATTTATCTAGAAGATCTAAACCCAATTTTACCCTATTATGATCGATAAAGGCATCAAAAGCTTCCGTGCCGATATATTTCCATGTGAGTTCTGAATTTTTTAAATCATCTAAAACAAGACGAACAATATCTATATCATTTAATATTGACATATATGTGGCTATAGCTCTTCTTGCATTGTCTGACGAATCCTTAGCTACACACCTAGGCGCTAGTTTGCCAGAAGAATCACAATATCCAAATTCAATTGAATCAACAATTTCTATGTAGTTCGGTTCTGTTATTGGTTTTTGTATGAATGCCAACCATCTTTCTAAAAGATAAGTCAGTTCCTTACGAGGTATTAAATACTCTGTATGATCTCTTTCATCATCAATTTCATCATATTCATCGTATCCATCTAAAAGATCGAAACCCACTTTCACCCTATCATGATCGATATAGGCATCAAAAGCTTCCGTGCCGATATATTCCCATGTGAGTTCTAAATTTTTTAAGTCATCTAAAACAAGGCGAACAATATTTATCTCATTTAATGTTGATATATATGTAGTTATAACACTTGAATCAAATAACGAATCCTTAGTTGCACAGATAGGAGCTAGCTTGCCAAAAGAATCATAATATCCAAATTCAACTATCATTATTGTCCCCTTACCGGATAAACGGTTGATATATTTCCCTTCTTATCGAAGAACCACTCAACTTCAACACCAGATCGTGTTGTTCCCACCCATTTTCGCTCTCCTTCTTTAGATATACCGGCTATCGCTTTCGCAGCATCGCGCACCTTGGTGCGTTCTTCTGAGCTGAGTTAATAGTGCAAGGCAGACATAAAGCCTGTCCCTACAAGCTCATCGGTTTAATCCCAAATAATTTTCTAATGAATATGGAATTGTAGGGACAGGTTTTATACATGTCCTTTGCCTGACATGATGCCTTATCTACCGGCAAATAAACGTAAAGCACTTTAGAAACGCCCTGCCATTTTCAAGAATTTTTCCCAAAATACCACCTAACCCATTGATTTTATTATGAGTGTTTAAAAATTAGGCATAAAGGACATTTTTGATGCTATTTTTGAATTGAAATTGAATCAAAATAATTTTTATTGTTATTCATTACCAATAAAAAAGGAAATGCCCAATGTGACATTTCCTTTTTATTTTTAATAGCCATTAAAGTGTTAGTTCATCCACTGATTTCCCAAAGCTAGGCAGAAAAACCTGTAGAAAATATGCCATTTCATCGCTATGCCATTGCTCCATCAATCCCTCTAAACGGAGTTTGGCACTTTTAAATTCTAAATTGCCATGCTCCAACTCAAACTGAGCTTTGATATAAGCACACAATAAATCCGCCTGTTTTACAATGTGTTTTTCCTCTGCACTAAATTGTGTGCTATCCAAATAAGGCGCGAAACTCTGCTGTAACTCCTGTGGCAGCAAACTGAGCAAATGCAACTCGGCTGCTGCTTCAATCTCCTTATAGGCATGGGTAATTTCAGCATTGAAATACTTGATTGGCGTTGGTAAATCCCCAGTAAAAATTTCCGAGGTATCGTGGTACATCGCCTGTACAGCAATCCGTTCGGGGTTCACCGTACCGCCGAAAAAACGGTTTTTGATAATCGCCAATGCCTGCGCAACAAAGGCCACTTGCAGACTATGCTCGGCTAAATTTTCTGCCTCGATGTTACGCATCAACGACCAGCGCTGAATCAAACGAAGACGATCTAAACAGGCAAAAAAGTGACTGGTTTTAATTTCCACAACGTTTCCTAATTTGACGGTAATTCTTCAATAACTACCGGCAATTCATAAGTCTGACCAAATCGGGAAATAGTGACGCGCACTTCAGTATTTGGCTTAGTATCACTGACAATTTGCATCATCTGGCGGGCAGAAATACCTTTTTGCTGATTCAATGCCAGTATCACATCTCCTGACTGAATACCCGCTTTGGCTGCCGGACTTTCCGGTCTAACACCGGTCACCATAATACCTTGCTCATTGCTACCGCTGATATCACTCTGTACACCAAAATAGCCACGAATCACTCGTCCATCGCGCATGATTTTGTGCAATACATCATTGGCAATATCCATCGGAATGGCAAAATTTAAACCTTCAGCGATTTCATTGGCTGTTTTTCCAATACTTAAAGTGCTAATCCCCACTAATTCGCCGGCCGAATTGATTAATGCACCGCCGGAATTACCTCGATTGATCGAAGCATCGGTTTGGATAAAGTTTTGGCGGCCAACGGACTCGCCTACCGCATTACGTCCCACGGCACTAATAATCCCTTGGGAAACACTTTGTCCTAAGTTATATGGATTCCCAATAGCTAATGCGACATCGCCAACATGTACTTGGCGATTTTTATTTTGTGGAATAGTGGATAGATTATCGGCTTTGATTTTAAGCACGGCCAAGTCCGTCAAATTATCGGAACCAATTAAACTGGCTTCATAAATATTGCCGTTTTGTAGCGCCACGACGATTTGATCAGCATTTTGAATGACGTGTTTATTGGTGAGAATATAACCATCCTTCGTCATAATAACCCCCGAACCAAGGTTGTTTACGGCTAACTGGTCGCTATCGTTAATACTGGCGGAAGAAAAGGAACGGTTATACACATTTACTACGGCGGGTGAAGCAATACGCACGGCTTCTTTAAAAGACATAATGTCATTGTTGGTTAACAGGCCGTTAAACCTCGGTAAAGCAAATAAAATAATTGCCGCAGCAACTAAGCCCCAAAGGGCCGGATAAATATATTTTTTAAGCATTGTCGTATCGTTGATAAATTAATTTAAGATCATCGGCAATTTGTTCGATATCAATTAAACGCCATAAGGGGGCATCGGCCAAACGCTGTAAATGTGGTAGGTGACATAAGCCACGGGCGCTATCACCTAATAATTTAGGCGCGACATAAAGGAGCAACTCATCCACCTGATTTTGTTCAATCAAACTGCCCGCAAAATTAGCGCCTGCCTCCACCCAAAGACTGTTAATCTGGCGCTCGGCTAGGCTGTGCATCAGTTGCGCCAAGGTAAAACCTTCAGGCAATAATAACTCCTCACAAAATGCCGGAAAGCCGCTCATATCACGCGCTTGACTGCTCACCAACCAAACAGGAGAGTGCGTAGCAAATAGGCGATGCTGTGGTGTTACCCGATGCTGAGAATCTAAAATTACCCGTACCGGTTGGCGCACCTGAGATTCAGGGTAACATTCCCGCAGTTCTGGTGGAAAATCAGCCCAACGGACATTCAATGCGGGATCATCCGCCAATACTGTTGCAGACGTAGACAAAATTGCCGAAACCATCGCGCGATGATGCTGTACATCCGCTCGCGCAGCCGTTCCGGTAATCCATTTACTTTCGCCATTAGCCATTGCCGTGCGACCGTCAAGACTCATAGCTAATTTTAATTGTACAAAAGGCCGAGCATATCGCATGCGGCTTAAGAAGCCTCGATTTAATGCCTCAGCCTGTTCGCCCAAGAGTCCTACTTGACATTCAATTCCGGCTTCTTGCAACATTTGAATCCCTTTCCCGGCCACCAACGGATTAGGATCGAGCATTGCCGCAACCACGCGGCGCACTCCAGCCTCAATTAAGCCTAGTGCACAGGGCGGTGTTCTACCATAATGGGCACAAGGCTCTAAGGTCACATAAGCGGTCGCGCCCTGTGCGGCAACTCCTGCATCGGCTAAAGCCATGCGTTCGGCATGCGGTAAGCCGGGTTTTGCATGAAATCCCCGTCCCACAATTGCGCCATCTTTGACTAAAACGCAGCCGACCGCTGGATTAGGTGTTGCGGTATATTGACCTTGTTTCGCCAAGGCAATGGCTTGTTGCATGAAGTTATGATCGGCGCTAGAAAAAATGGAGGTTGGCATAATCAATCCTTTAAGTTTTCAATTTCCTTAGTGAATTGATTAATATCATCGAAGCTTAAATACACGGAAGCAAAACGGATGTAGGCAACTTTATCTAAAGTTTTAAGTTCATTCATTGCCAACTTGCCGACCACTTGGCTAGAAACTTCCCGTTCACCGGTAGCTCGTAATTGAATGATAATATGGCTAATAGCTTTCTCCACATCATCGGCACTGACCGGCCGTTTTTCAAGGGCATGTTGAATACCGCGGCGTAATTTATCTTCATTAAAAGCTTCCCGCGAACCATCACTTTTAATGATTTTTGGTACCACAAGTTCCGCACTTTCGAAGGTAGTAAAACGTTCGTGGCAATTTCCACATTCACGGCGGCGGCGAACTTGATAACCATCGGACACCAGGCGGCTATCAATCACCTTAGTTTCTTCGGTGGCACAAAATGGACAACGCATAATTTTCCTTTTGGATGAAACAAGAATAAAAATAACGGACTAATCCGTTCAATAAATAAAGCATGGCTATCTTAGCAAAAAATCATGAGCTTGACGATCGCTGCGTAAGTCTCCCTAAGCCTTACTTTTGCAACATGTTGGCAAACCATTGCTGCATTTGCTGCAATAAATGCTCAATATTTTCATCTTTAGAAAAAAATTGAGTTTGCCCCAATAAACGTCGCCAATAGGGATCATTTTCCGCCAAGACCGCTAACTCTGATGTAAATTTCTGTTGAATATCCTGTTGCCCGATAAGCGATAAGTATTTAGAAATATTTTCCGTCGGAATCGGTAACG
This sequence comes from Haemophilus pittmaniae, assembly GCF_900186995.1. Taxonomy (NCBI): domain Bacteria; kingdom Pseudomonadati; phylum Pseudomonadota; class Gammaproteobacteria; order Pasteurellales; family Pasteurellaceae; genus Parahaemophilus; species Parahaemophilus pittmaniae. Next base: position 1,247,362 of record NZ_LT906463.1, on the reverse strand, counting down.
GTTGGTAGACTGCCCGGCAAAACCCATCTAGGTAAATTTTTAGTTGAAATAAAGCCTCTTCCTTGGAGATTGATTTAAAACCTATGGGATTAACTTTATCTTTTACGAACAATAGTGGTGTTGGAGCATCCTCACTATGCTGTAATTGCAGTAAATAATAAATCCAAGGACGTACCCGATAACGCTCCTTATCATTCGCAAAATACCAAATGACACATTGTTTTTGCTCCCCTAACAAGGAACTCAATTGCCCGGTTAAACGGAATGTTCCAAATTCTCCTGCAAGCTCAAGATCAATATCTTCATGAGCGGGTTCCAATGCTCGATAATCGGCAATCTTATTTTTAAACTCTTGCACCTGTTTAATAGTCTTCTCTGCATAGACTGAAGCAAAACCGCCCCTTGGTAATATGCCTTTAATTGCCTGACGAGTAAAAAAGTCATCAAACTCCTCTTCTGATAAATCAAGCAACTGATTATTAAGAGAATAATTATCTAATCCCGATAATTGAAAATTTTCATGATCAGCAATTTGTTCATCCTCTTCTCTGAAGTACACACCAAGGCGTCGTTCAAAGAAAAATTTTAACGGGCGTTCAACAAAACGAATCAAATCCTCAATCGCTATTTCATCAAAAGGCTCAATTTCAGCAAAAGGTACGATGAACTCATGCTCTGTTATGTCGCCCTGGGCGAGCGGCAACCATTTTGCTGCAAAACTTTGTTGTTGCGGATTTTGCAGATCAAAATTTTGTGCAGAAAAAGCGCTCATCGCCTGTGTTTGTACTAGGGCAGCATTGGTTTGTAGTCCTCGTTGCAAATAGCTTAATAACTGATTAACCAAAACCGATGGCTCCTGAGCCTGATTATCAATAATCGAACTCCCGATATAGCTAAGATAAAAATAATCACGGGCGGAAAGTAGAGCTTCTAAAAATAAATAACGATCATCCTCTCGGCGTACCCGATCTCCGCGCATATGATGATATTGCATTAAATCAAAACTATTTGGGCTTTGTTGGCGTGGATAATCAGCATCATTCATACCTAACAGGCAAACGACTTTAAAAGGAATCGCGCGCATTGGTAAGAGCGTACAGAAATTCACTTTTCCGGCTAAAAAACGTTGATTATTAGGGATTTCCGCAAGCTGAGCGGTCAAGACGTCAGCGACCACTTCCGCACTAATTGGTAAATCAAAATGCACATCGGCCAAGGTTTCGCTAAAGTGATTAATACAATCCTGCAGATAAAACAAGCTATCGGCATTCTCTCGGCTTACACTGAAGAAAGTATCCAACAAGCTCAGTAGATGGGACTGCCATTGTTCAATGGTAAAATCTTGTTGTAGGGTGCGATGCCATGCGGCTAAGTGCTGAAAAAACGCGGCGAGTCCGCCAACTAATTGGCCTTTTAAACCAAAACTGCCATCTAACCCCAAGCTTTCCCCCCAAACGCCATGTTCTTCACGCATTGCAAAACCAAGGCTCATGCGTTCCAAACCGGCCTGCCACGCATTGAAATTAATCCCGCCGTCATTTTTTTCCACCCCAAAACGAATGCCTGCATCTGCAACCCATTGGCGAATTTGCGCTAGATCATTTAATCCGATGGAAAATTGTTCACGTATTGCCGGCACATCCAGTAAGGCTAAAATATCTTCGGCTGCAAAACGGTTTTCCTTAAAATGTAGCAAGCTTATCAAGGTTGCCGCCAACACATCATTATCCACTAAGCGGTTATCAGAAATGGAAAAAGGGATTGCCGTTTTTTCATCATTCACTTGCCCAAATACTGCTTGAATATAAGGGGTATATTGATTGATATCAGCGACCATCACCACCACGTCTTTGGGGGTAATCCACTCCTCTTGCGGTTTGGACGCATTTTGATTAAATAAACCTAATAAATAATCATGCAAGACTTCCACTTCTCGCATCGCACTATGACAAGAATTAAAGGTTAAAGAGCGATCCTGAGCCGAGCTTAACAGCGGACCTTCCATCAAATTGAGGATCTGATTTTGAATTTGTCCTAACAATGAATTCGGCTTAAATTCTCGATAGGTTTCCAAACTATGCCCGATTACTCTGCCATCCTCCTGACTAAGGCTATATAGAAAATCCCGTCCCATTTTTCCCCAAGCAGATAACAACCGATTACCAGAACCAATCGCCGCCGTAGGCGGTGTATTCAGTACCTCGCCCTGGCTTACTTCAGCCCAATACTCCCGACAAGGATTATTAAAGAAGAAGTGAACATCGATACGCTTCGCCAACGCCTGTAACAAGCTAAAATAGGCGCCCGGCAGTGCCGGAATACCAAATACAAAAATGCGCTCCGGTAATCGCATCGGTGCATCACTTGCACAAAGAGCTAAAAATTGTCGATTTAATTCAGCACGATGAGCCACCTGGGAACCCAGGTCCTGCTGACAATCAGCGATCAATGCCCGCCATAAAATCCCCTGCCAGCAAATACTACCGACCAATTGTTCCACGGATATATTTTGAGCTACATATTGTTGATTTAGGATCGCTTGTTGGATCCGCTCATCCTGGTGATGTTCCCAGGCTGTAATCCAATCAGGGCGATACACCAAATATTGGTCGAACAAATCTGCAATTTTAGCGCTTAATTGATACAGCTTCTGCTGTTCCGACTGAGGCGATGCCGCCAGATAATGATTAAGGGCAGCAAATTGAGGTTGATGCAAAAACTCAGGAATTAAACGCATCAAGCGCCAAGTTATTGCTGTTTTATTAAATGGATTCTGCGCAGTGACATCGGGAAGATTGTCAGCATAAAGTTGCCAAATAAAACTGGCTGGTAACGGAAAAGTAAAATTCGCTGCAACACCACGCTTTTGTGCAATAGCCATCTGTAGCCACTGTGCCATTCCCGGACTCTGCACCAAAATAACTTCTTGGCTAAAGGGATCATCTAACGGAAAGGTATTTTCCAGTAAGTGAAGAAGGGTTTCTTTTTGTTGTTCGGGTTGATTGGAATAATAGGTGATAAACATGGCAAATTAGACGGCTGAATAATGGCGCTATTCTACCGATTTTTAAAGCGAAATTCACCCAAGGGATACTTCACCATTACATCATCCGATGTACAGCTGATTTGAAATTCAATGGAATTTTCGCGTAAGGCATTTTCGCAGCGCATCCCGGCCCAACGGCGATTCAGTTGGTTTTCAGCGATTTCAATCGCTTGATTATGCTGATAACGACGCATTGCCTCATAATTTAACCCACTACTCCAATGACTAAACAATAAGATCAAAAATGCCGAAATTGCTAACGCATACAACAACCCTAATAAACCATGCCCCGACATAGGCTTAATCTTTAACATCATAATCAATCCAACTCCGCGCCAAACGATGCCAAGCTCCGTAAGACAGTGCTTTTACTGTTTTTGCATGATAAGCATATGCTGCCTGCGCATTCACCTGCAATGCACCGCCGGTGATAATCGAACCGCGAAAGGTACCTTTACCACTTAATTCAAAATCCTGTTCGGCCAAAATGATGCCATATACCTCACCATTTAGCCGGGTATATCCCTTATTACGTGGAAACCAATAGATTTGCGGTGTTGCTGTCGGTTCCAAGTATAGAGGTGCATTGACAAAAGCTGCTGGCTCGGCCAACAGTTGGGTTACCGTCACAAATTGTTTTAGTTCACCAATATGACCTTTCTTGGTTATCGGCTTTTTAAAAAGCGCCTTTCGTTCGCACCAAATATAATGCAATGGTGCATCACTATAGCGAGCATTCCCAACAATCTCTATGCGCTGAGTAAGCTCATTTTCAGCCCCTATACCAAGACAGGGATCGCTCTTCGTATCAGCCGACTTGTGCTGCAACTCCCAAAAGGAATCCATATAATCTGAGCGTAACGCACTTTGTTGGCGTAAATAAGCAAGATTATCCTCAGCAAACAACAACGCTAACGTTAACCAGGCCGCTAAAATAATTAATACGCTTAAGCTGACAATTCCTCTTTTCATGGAGCATCTCCATTCAACAACGGAACTACTACGGCACTTTCATAAACGAGCTTGGGATGACTACGCAGACTCCCCTTAAGACGAATTTCAAGGAGGCGATTTTCTATAACCCAATGGCTAGAAAAATGGTTAATTTCAATTTTCTTCGGATCAAATAAATTATTCCAACGTCCTGCTGAACTGCAGCTTTTACTATCAAGAAAATCCCGACACCGATCACCGCTACAGCTATCCCAATCACTTTCCAAACGAGTTTTGAGTTGTAAATTTTTATTTTCCAGGCGATAACCGATTAAATCCTCTCCGGTATTCTTCGCAATATTGCGTTTTCCTCGAACACAGCCCTCAAGGCTCGGGCTTCCAACACAGCCATCTTGTTGGCGATCATAAAAAAATAAGAGGCAATTATCGGCAAGCGTCACATAATTTTGTCGCTCATCCAAATTAAATAAGGCCAAATTACTCTTTAAGGTATTTTTCGGTGCTGCACGAAATCCACTACGTCGCAATTCTTTAGCAATTAAGCGAATAGTACGCTGCAATTCACTCTGTAGTTCCAAACGAGCCGACCATTGTTGTTGAGCCCCCAAAATGCGGCTATAAAAATGACTCATAGCTAAAAGCAACAACACCGATAAACTCAAAGCAATCATTAATCCCAATAAACTCTGACCTTTATACATTCGCCCTCCTAAGCACAAGCACCAGCGGCTTCATCTCCCATACTTAGGCGATAATTAGCAAAACTAAAAATCACTTTTTGCTCACCAAGTTGTAAACGGAAACAGGCAGCCTTTTCGCTATGACGAACGCTATTGAGACGGGTAATCTCCTGCGGATACAAACTGTTGGCCGATAAATTGACTTTGCCCTTTTGTCGTGGATAAAAAAATTGAGCGTAAAGTTCTGTCGGACAATGATTTTTTTGCAAACAATTACAGCGATGTGATGCATTGGCTAGCTGCAAAGTAAAACACCAATCCGCCGTCACTGGATCCCGATTAGCCAACAACACCCAAGTCCCCGATGAATTTTCCGCCCGATTGAATGCTGCCTGTAAAAAATAATAAAGACGCTGTTGTTCCTGCGCTAACAACCAAGCATCATTCAGCTGCCATAAGGGTTTACTAAGCATTAATACCCAACTAATTAACAATAGCACCAACAAACTTTCCAATAAGGTCACGCCTTTTTTCATCACACCTCCCGGTTTATCGAAACAACTTAACGATGTCCCAACCAAGCGACAAGGAATAAAATAAAATCTACGATAATCCGCACAACATACGGGAAATCCCTGTGAAAAAGCGGGTAATAATGATTTTCGGCTGGCTATTTAAGAAAAGCTGTTTATAATAAGCGACTTCTTACTTTGTTCTTTTACACCCGGTGGAACTATGCATCCAATGTTAAATATCGCTATTCGTGCGGCACGAAAAGCGGGCAATGTAATTGCTAAAAATTATGAACGCCGCGATGATATCGAAACCCAACGCAAAGGCATTCACGACTACGTCACCAGCGTTGATAAAGCCGCTGAAGCGGAAATCATCGAAATCATCCGTAAATCCTATCCTGAGCACACAATTATTAGCGAAGAAGCCGGCGCTCTCGCTGGCCAAGATGGCGATGTGCAATGGATCATTGATCCCTTGGATGGCACCACCAATTTTGTGAAAGGACTACCGCATTTTGCCGTTTCCATCGCGATCCGCGTGAAAAACCGCACCGAAGTGGGCGTAGTTTACGATCCTATCCGTAATGAATTATTCACCGCTGTTCGTGGTGAAGGCGCCAAACTCAATGAATTACGTTTACGCGTTGACAATAAACAGGAACTCAACGGTGCCATCATCGCCACCGGTTTTCCATTTAAACAACCGCAACGTATGCCAACTCAATTTGCCATCATGCAACATTTGATTGAAGACTGTGCCGATTTTCGCCGCACCGGTTCTGCTGCGCTAGATCTGTGCTATGTAGCTTCAGCGCGAGTGGACGGATATTTTGAAATGGGCTTAAAAGCTTGGGATTGCGCAGCAGGCGAACTCATTGCACGTGAAGCCGGCGCATTGGTTTGCGAACTTGACGGTGGTCATAGCTATTTACGCAGCGGTAATATCGTCGCCGCACCAGCCCGCGTGCTAAAAGAAATGTTAGCTAAAATTCAGCCTTGCCTACCGCAAAGCGAATAATCTGCTGACAATAAGATTTTTCAATCAACCCTAATAAAATCAATGAGTTAGGGTTGATTTTCAAGAAAACTCTGAAAAAAGAGGGAGCGTTTAAAACACTCCCTCTTTTTTATTGGCCAATATCTTTATATTTGTAATCCCCTCAAAAAAGCAGGCTGTACCAATTAATCCTTCAGAATATCAACCAACAGTGGATTCACTACATTTGCATAATCCCGCGTATTAAGAATAATCGAACGCTCCAAGGTACCGGCATTAAAGGCCAATTCATCATAACGGGAAAGTAATGTCGGATCGGCAATCAACAACAAATCAGGATGAAAACTAAACGGTGGAATCGCACCAAAAACACAATCGGTTAAGTTTTCCACCTCCGCCGGGCTGGCAAGCGAAGCTTTGCTACCACCTAAGTGTGCCGCAACTTTGCTTAAATCCGCTTGCTGATCCGCCGGTAAAATCGCCAAAACCGCCTGCTTAACCCCATTCCCCTTCACTTTACATACTAAAGCCTTTGCGCCTTGTCCTAAGGCGGTTCCTCGAATCTTGGCAACTTCCTCGGATGTTCCTGCCGTAGGATGCTCCACCACGCGATAGCGCGCATGCTGCGCCTCTAAAAGCGCTATCAATTTTTCAAAGGTTTGTGCTGACATCTATATTCCCTAATCAATAATTTGGATTATGCGAAAAAGCATAAGTCGTCTAATTTTTCATTTTTAAACCATATCTAATAAAATCAATGACTTACGATTGATTTTAGCCGAAATATTGATTTTCGGTAGGGCGTTTTCAATCCATTATTAGCTGAGTCGCTCGACCAACTCTTCAACAAAGGCCAAACGTTCCTTATTTTCCAACAGCGGTTTCACAAATTTAAATTTAAGCGGTCCATCAAACCGATAGACGATTGGATTTTGTTGAATTAATTGAATTAATTTCTCCGCATCAACCTGGGCATTGGCGGCAAATTCAATAAATCCTCCCTGCGCGCCCGCATCGATTTTCACGACTTTCAGCGGTGTCACCGCCAACCGCATCGCAGCAATAGCAAACAGATTTTGCGCGGCTTCCGGCAAGGCACCGAAACGGTCGATCAATTCCACCTTCAATTCATTTAATTCGTCTTTGTTTTCCGCTGCGGCAATTCGTTTATAGAATGAAAGACGCATATTCACATCCCCCAAATAGGCTTCCGGTAACAAGGCCGGTAAACGCAATTCGATTTCCGCCTGTTGTTGGGTCAGCTCTTCTAAGGACGGTTCTCGTCCTTCTTTCAGAGCCTTCACTGCGGCATCTAACAATTCCATGTAGAGCGAAAATCCGATACTTTCGATCTGTCCGCTTTGCTCATTACCTAATAATTCACCGGCACCACGAATTTCCAAATCGTGGGTCGCCAAAATAAACCCAGCACCGAGGTTATCCAAACTTTCCAAGGCCTCTAAGCGACGTTTAGCATCTTTCGTCATGAGTTTTGGATTTGGAGTAAGCAAATACGCATAGGCTTGATGATGGGAACGCCCAACCCGTCCACGCAATTGGTGTAACTGAGCCAAACCAAAATTATCTGCCCGTTCGATGATCATGGTATTCGCGGTCGGCACATCAATCCCGGTTTCAATAATGGTGGAACAGACCAACACGTTATAACGCTGATGATAAAAATCACTCATCACCCGTTCCAATTCACGTTCACGCATTTGTCCATGGCCGATAATAATGCGCGCTTCCGGCACCAGTGTGGCTAAATTTTCCGCTGCATTATCAATACTTGCCACATCATTATGTAAATAATATACCTGACCACCGCGTAAAATTTCCCGTAAAATAGCCTCCCGCACCAACAAATCGTCTTTTTGTCGCACAAAGGTTTTAATGCTAAGACGACGCGCCGGTGGTGTGGAAATAATCGAAAGATCACGAATGCCATTCATCGCCATATTCAAAGTGCGCGGAATCGGTGTTGCGGTGAGGGTGAGAATATCGATATTGGCGCGCAATTGTTTGATTTTTTCTTTCTGTCCAACACCAAAGCGATGCTCTTCATCGATAATCAATAAGCCAAGATCATGAAAATGAACATCGGGTTGTAATAACTTGTGGGTTCCGATCAGAATATCTACTTTGCCATTGGCAACATTTTCCAATACCTGTTTCTGTTCTTTAGCGCTTTTAAAACGGGATAACACTTCCACATTCACCGGCAAATTAGCAAAACGATCTTTAAAATTATCGTAATGTTGTTGTGCCAATAAGGTCGTTGGCACTAATACCGCCACCTGTTTGGAGTTCATCACCGCCAAGAAGGCAGCCCGCATCGCCACTTCAGTTTTACCAAAGCCGACATCGCCACACACCAAACGATCCATCGCCTTCGGTTGGCACATATCGGAAATCACCGCATTAATTGCCATTTGTTGGTCATAGGTTTCTTCAAATGGGAAAGTTGCAGCAAATTGTTGATATTCATCGCGCGGATAATTAAAGGCAAAACCTTTTTTAGCTTCTCGCTGAGCATACACATCCAATAGCTCGGCAGCCACATCCCGAATTTTTTCGGCGGCTTTCTGACGGGTCTTCACCCAGGCTTCATTACCTAATTTATGTAATGGCGCACTTTCATCGCTTCCCCCCACATAGCGACTAATCAGATGTAATGAACCGACCGGCACATACAACTTGGACTCATTGGCATAATTCAGTAACAAATATTCTGCAGCAATGCCACCCGCATCTAAAGTGACCAAACCGCCGTAACGTCCCACCCCATGATCCAAATGCACTACCGGTTGACCTATTTTTAATTCGGCTAAATTGCGCACTAAGGTATCGGGATTGACACTTTTTCGTTTATCGCGTGCGCGTTGCTGCACCCGTTCACCTAAAATTTCATTCTCCGTTAACAGCGCCAATGCGGTCGGTTGATTATCCGTTGGTTCAATAATAAATCCCTGTTCCATGGCGCTAATCCATAGCGCATATTTCTCCGCAAGAGCAGCAGTTGGGTGAAGCACACTTTTCGGCTTGAGTTTTAACGGCGTTAACAAATCCAATAAGGTTTCCCGTCGCCCTTCGGTTTCTGCGCAAAATAACAAATTGCCACGAAAACTTTCGACAAAATGACGCAATTGAGCCAAGGGTTCTTTCTGGTTAGATTGCAAGGTCAAAGGTGGCAAGGAGGCTAACGGTAAATTCTGTTTAGCAGCACTACGACGAACCTTTTCCGGGCTCAGGGTAATTTTCGGATATTGTTTGAGCTGTCGGTTGAGCTCATCAATCCGCAACCAAAGCCGTTCCGGGGGCAGTAATGGGCGCATCGGATCAGCCTTACGTTGCTGATAGCGATTAGCGGCATCTTGATAAAAACGTTCCGCCTGTTCAATATTCGCCAGCATATCAATAAACAGGGTTTGCTCAGGTAAATAATCAAATAAAGTCGCCATTTCCGCAAAAAACAACGGTTGCCAATATTCGATCCCAGCTACTAAAGTACCCTTGCTAATTTGCTGATAAATATGTTCCGCATCACGACGAATTTCACCAAATGTCTCGCGAAATTGACTACGGAAGAATTCAATTCCTTTCTCATCTATTGGAAATTCATGAGCTGGTAATAATTGGATAGAAGGAATTTCGGCTGAAGTACGCTGAGTATCCACATCAAAGGTACGAATCGAATCAATTTCATCATCAAAAAAGTCTAAACGATAAGGTGTGCTACTCCCCATTGGGAAAAGATCTAAAATCGCTCCGCGCACGGCATATTCACCATGCTCCAATACCTGTTCTACCGCTCGATAGCCGGCTGCTTCCAACTGTAAACGCATTTTATCGATGACTAAGCGGTCGCCTTTTTTGATTAAAAGGACATTATGTTGCAGGAATTGTGGTGGACAAAGACGTTGCATCAATGTGCTAATCGGCAGAATCAAGATCCCTTGGCGACTATTTTGTAAATAAAATAAGGCACTCAACCGATTGGAAATAATATCTTGATGGGGAGAAAAGTTATCATAGGGCAATGTTTCCCAATCAGGGAAAAATTGCACCGTAAGTGACGATAATGCTTTAAGCACGCGAGTAAGCCGCTGGGCACTTTGGCTATTTGGTGTAACAACTACAGTTAACCCTTGATGGCGGCTAGCGGTTTCACTGATCACCAATGCATCGGCACTACCAATAATATTGCCTAGAGTCTTATGATCGGCAGCTGTATTAGGAATTTCAAAATCAAAAAAATAATGCTTCATACCACATTCAAAAAATGAAAAAGTTGTGTTTAGTTTAGCTTAATCCCCCATTTTTTGAAAGTTAGAATCTGTATAAAAAAACAGGCCTTCAGCCTGCTTTTTTATTATCTAAATCCTCTAACGGTGGATCTTTTTTTAAATTACCATCTTCATCAAATTCCACCTTCGGCATACAACTACGACAACCGCCCTTATCCAAGCCCAATTCCTTACAAAATTGGTCGTACGCCAGCCAAGCTCGTTTTAATAACCCCGGTTTACCTTGTTCTTGCACGCTGCTCCTCCAGATATTGCGCTATTTCCAAACGCAGTGATTTTAAGTGATTTTTCATCGGTGAGGGTAGTTTTTTTATAGCTAAAAATGTCGCAATTTTAGGTAAAGCCGTCTCTCCAGCTTTTGCCACTAAACGACGTAAAGCCGGTACAACAGATTCCAAGGGATAATAGGCAAAGGCAAAAGTGTCCAAATGTGTCCAGTCAATGGTCGTTAATTGCCAATCCTCCGGAAAGTGGAATTGTACCCGTAAAGGATGAAAAGAAAGAGCGATATCCCGTACAAAATAATCTGCAGCTTGTTGACACAGCGCCTTACCTGCCGGAGTAATGCCTTGTAGTGCGATTGCACTAAAAGTACCGGATGAAGCTTCTCGGTGTGCGCCTAAATGCACCAAAGTAAAACCATTATGACACCAGAACGCCGCCAATTCCGGCGAATAAGAAAAAGCAACCGATAAAAAATCTACCTCTGCTTGGGATTTAGCATAATCAAGTAGCCTAGAACCCAATCCCTTGCGTTGCCAATCCGGCAGTAACGCAATACGTGAAATACGCAATGAGCGCAAACCGCATGCCTGTGGCAAATGATGCTGTAAGCATAAGGCCTGTGCGGCTAAATTACCTTTTGGTCGTCTTTCTCCGCGCGCAATTGCTGTGATTAATTGCTCATCACATAAACCACCTTCTTCAAGCATCCAAAGCGCGCCTAAAAGAGCTTGTATTTGGTTCTCCAAGACAAAAAAATGTTGTCGCCGCCCATCCAATAAACGTCGTAAATCTAAAGGAGAAGTTCGATAATGAGCAATTGTCAATAGTCCATAAAATACCTCAGGATGGCAGCTAATTTCTTGCTGTGTCATTTCTTTAAACGAAAGCACATCCTGTGGATTAAAGGCGCATTGAGGAAAGGTATCCTCCGCATTTAACAATAACAATTCCTCAATAAAGGCTTCCAGGGGATCATTAAGCGGCCAACGTAGTGGTTTATCTAAGGAAAGCGAAACAAAGGAACGTCCATATTGTTGCAGAATCCGTTGAAATTTTAAGGCAAAACCCCGCCCTGTTCCTTCATAACTATGAATCGTGGTGCTAAAAACAATATGTTTAAAATAGCGACTGAATAAGGCCAATTGAGGTAATGGAATCATTGCAGCCTCATCCACTAATAACCACGCATTATCGGCAAATCCCGGTGTTTTTTGCAGACTTTCGGCTAATGCATCCGGGGCAATAAAAGGTACCTGATATTCACTAAAATGCTGCAGAGTGTTTACCGCATTTTTATTAGGAGCGGTTAAATAAATAGATTCATGTAATTGATTGGCCAGTAACCCCAATAATGCCGACTTACCCCGCCCACGCTTAGCGGTGAGCAAATAAATTTCTTTTTGTCGCCGTAAAATTTGTTCAAGCAAGGCCTGTTGCTCATCGGTGGCCTGTAGTGTATCTGTTGTGGTAGTCGCTGAAGGATTATCTGTTGCCCCATTTAAGCTATTTAGGACTGGTAATGGCGTCGTTTGCTGTACTGGATAAAAACCAAAGCGTTCTATCAAGCGTTTGAAATACAGCGCAAAGGTGGGCGAGGCTATCGCTGTCGACTCGCCAGCCCAACGTAAACTGTCTTGGTCTAGTCGAGACTCAAGCGAATGCCAAGACGGCAAACGTAAATATAATTTTCCCCCTTGCTTAATGGTTCCTGCGGCAATCGCTAAGGCTTCCAAATGAAAACCCGTACGGGCATCAAATTCAATGGCTGAAAATTCCTGCCCCAACAAATTGGCAGCCTGATTAAATGCGATTCCCTCTCCCCCGATTAATAAAACATCCTCATTGAATGGTCGGGGTTCATCAGAAAACAAAATAAGTAATTGACGGGGGTGCATCAGCTTGTCCGTAAATAATCCTGCAATTGTTGTATTTGCAACGGATATTGAGCTTGCAGCCAGTGAATGCGATCTTCCAACATCAACGCCCAACTCTCATCTATTTGTTGTAACTTTTGCGCGGTTTGCTGTAACAATAAACATCCCATAGATGCACAAGCACCTTTGATTTTATGAGCAATATCAGCCACTTCTTGTGCGTTATGCCCGGTTTGTAAATAATCCCGATACGCTTGTTGTAATTCTTCCAGATAAAGCGGCATTTGTTGTTGAAATAAACGCAAATTTTGTTCCATTTGCGTTTTTCCTAATAAATCAATTAGCTGCCGATTCAGCTCATGGCTAACAACGTTTGCATCAGATTCAACCGAAGAAAATTCAACATCATCAAAAAAACGGCTAAAGCATTGTTTGAGTTCGGCTACATCAAGTGGTTTACGCAATACCGCATCCATCCCCTGAGTCTGATAATCCCGCTCGCTTTGCATGACATTGGCAGTAAACGCAATTAATGGAGGTAAATAATCGTAAACGCCCATTTCATAACGCTCACGCAAATATTGTGCAATCTCAAATCCCGACATATCGGGTAATTTAATATCCAATAGGATGAGGTCATAACTCTTTTGCTCAAATAAGCGAATAGCTTCCGCCCCATTGCGAGCAATCTCGACTTGCTGGCCTAATTTTTCTAAAGTTTTTTGTGCCACAATCACATTAAGTTCCACATCCTCAACCAACAAGACCCGTAATCCTGAAATAGTTTGAGCTTCTGCTTGTTGTGGTGCGGTCGTCGATTCTGCAAGAAATGAAAAGGAAAATGTGGAGCCTTCGCCTAAGTGGCTTTTCACCGTTAAATCCCCTTGCATCAATTTGGCTAAATTTTTCGAAATAGCTAATCCAATACCACTACCAGCCGCTCTATGTTGACTATCCTGCGATTGATAATACATGGTGAAAATATTCTTTAATTCTTCATCAGCAATACCGCTTCCGGTATCGGCAAGCTGAAATACATAAGCATTTTCCCCCTGCTTCTCTAGGGTTAAGATAATTTCCCCCTGCTCGGTAAACTTCACCGCATTGCTAATTAAATTCCATAACACCTGACATACCCGCGTACGATCCAGCATCAACCATTGCGGTAAATTCTCCGGACAATGTAAATGAAATGCCAAGCCTTTCTGGCGGGCCATTAAATGGGCTATATGATAAACATCATTGAGTAAGGCGGGAAAATCTGTAGGCTGTGGATGTAATTCAATACGTTTGCTGTCAATTTTATCCAAATCGATAATATCGCTAAAAATATAGCCAAGACTTGAGGCACTAACATTGATGGTTTGCAGATAATCCCGTTGTTGTGGCGTCAAGGGTTCATCCAACAAAATACGGCTCAAGCCAATAATACCGTTTAAGGGGGTGCGTAGCTCATGGCTAATAGTTGCCATTAAGGTTGTCTTATCACGATTATTTTTTGCCAAGCGGGCTAGCGCTTCCGATAACTTCTGTTCGGCACAAATACGATCAGCAACTTCCTTACGTAAAGAAACTACGGAATTAGAGAGGGCTTGACGGGAACGTTCCAAACGTTCGACCAACAATGTAAAAAAATAAATTACGAATGGCGCGGTAAATAGACCAAAAACAATAGAACGTAAAATATCCTGCCAATGCACGGTATTACTAATTGCCAAACTTAATAATATCTGCACAGATAAAGCCAACACAGCCACGATCACAATTCCCAGCAAGGAAAAGCGAACCCGCCCCAAACGAATCACCCAATCGATATAACGTTGGGCAAAATACTTTAAATTTTTCATAGTTTGCTAATCCTATTAACCCCAAACACCTCGGCTTAATCCATTTTGTAAATATCGCTACCATCCCGACGGGTACGCAATAATTGTAGAATCCACACATATTGCGCAGGATCCTGAGTCACAAAACTTTCAATTTCAGCATTCATTGCCCGAGCCGACTGTAGTGGATCGTCAGTCAGCTGCATTGGAGGGTGAATTTCCATTTCGTATTTGCCGCGTGACGCGTTATAGCGAGGGAACATAGGAATAACCACCGCTTTAGCCAGTTTAGCCATTTTATTTAATCCTGGCAGAGTGGCTTTATAGGTGGCAAAAAAATCTACGAAGACACTTTGCTCCGCACCAAAATCCTCATCGGGTAAATAATAACCAAGCTGTCCCTGTTTAATATGCGCTAAAAACGGTTTAATACCATTCTGCCGTGCATGCATTTGTCCGCCGAAGCGTTGACGGGCTAAAGTCCAAAGCCAATCCACTAAAGGGTTTCGATGGGGGTTATACATAGATGTCATTGGCATGCCTTGGGTATGCAGAATAATCCCTGAGGCATCAATTGCCCAACCATGAGGCACCATTAAAATAATATTATGTCCTTCCGCTTTAGCTTGGCGAATATATTCCAACCCAATAAACTCACTGCGTTGCTGTAAATGCCGCTGCGAACGGACAGCAATTTCACCAATTCCAAGCATGACCTGCGCCACCACGACAAACATATCTTCAATCACCTGTTGACGTTTGCTTTCCGACCATTCAGGAAAACACAGGCGTAAATTCACCATAGCACGATGTTTGGGTTTTCCTGCCCGCTTAGCAACCAACCGGCCTACAGCTGCAGCCAATTTATCGCGTAAGCGAAAAGGCACAAAAGCCAACAATAAGAGGAAAAACATACCCAACCAAATGCCCCAATACTTAGGTAATAAATAAGACCAAGTAAAATGGGGTTGGTAACCGGTTCGGGCAGTTAAACGAAGGTGTTGTTGAGAATCAGTCATACATTATCAAATTAAAAATTAAACCAACCTTGGTCATAGCACAATTTGAGAGTCATTATAAAGGACATCACTACGACCATTGGGCGGATCAGTTGTCGCCCCCGGCTCATCACCATTTTGGCCCCCAAATTGGCACCGAGCATCGCCCCGGCCATCATCACCAAACCGACAGACCATACAATATGCCCTCCGCCCAAAAACATTAATAATGCAGCAAAGTTGGAGGATAAATTCATTACCTTGGTATGGGCAGTTGACTTGGTCAAGTTAAATCCCAAGAACAGCACGCAAGCCAAATTCATCAATGAACCTGTCCCAGGTCCAAAAAAACCATCATAAAAACCAAGCCCTATACCAAAAATTAAGGCAAAGGCGGCATAGGATATACGATTCTTGCGATCATCTGCGCCCAATTTAGGGGTAAATAAAAAATAAAGGCCGATTGCCAAAATCAAAAACGGCAACAGCATCTTTATAAATCCCGGATCCAAACGCTGAATCACCAAAGCACCTAATAGACCACCGATAAAAATCATCAGTAAAATAAACCAAAAGGACTTTAAATCCACCGCCTTTTTCCGCAAAAAATACGCACTGGCCGATAATACGCCACCAAATGCCTGTAGTTTGTTCGTACCCAATGCCATTGCTGGCGGCATACCGGTCATTAATAAGGCAGGAATAGTAATCAACCCACCACCACCAGCAATCGCATCAATAAATGCGGCAACAAAAGCGGCCATAAATAACAGGGCAAAGACCTCAAATCCCAACTCCATCATCATGCCTTACTCCAACCACTCAGCACGATTTGGTGAAGTTAAAACCTGTTGGCATAAAAACGGCTCCGGCGGAGTTACTTTCGGTTTATTGCTACCACTACTCGGTTTGGCCGGCTCAAACCAAGAATAAAGCTCATCACCACAACCATCTCCCGCCGGTACAGGCGCCTGATCTTCACAATAGGTTGCATCCTTCGGACAGGCTATACGCACATGGAAATGCGAGTCATGACCAAACCAAGGACGAATTTTATGTAACCAATTCCGATCATTGCCTGCGGTTTGACAAAGTTTTAATTTAATTGCCGGATTAACAAAAATCCGTGTCACTTTGGGATCTTCCGCTGCTAATTTAATTAATTTAGCATGATTATTATTCCAAATCTGTTCATCCACCCGCTGGGCCTGCCGATCGACAACCAAGAGGCCTTTACCGTCAGAGTTTAGCGCGTCACTATCGGACATTGTGCCCATACGCAACCAAATATCCGCATCTAACCCCATTTGGTGGCTGGCGTGTCCCGTCAAAAACCGTCCGCCGCCGGGCATAGCAATATCGCCCACCAACATGGTTGGTAAACCGGCCGCTTTCACCCGCTCGCCAAGACGCTGTAAATAGGCGATCATCTCCGGATGCCCGTAATAACGGTTTTTATTCATTCGAATGACTTGATAGCCATCACCTTTATAAGGCAATGCTTGGGCACCAATAATACAACCATTGGAATAACTACCAATCGGTTGTGCCTTGCCATCTTGTGCCGGAATCGGCCATTTAATCGCCTGCCATTCCTGTGGGGATGCCAAGCTTACTGCAGCATAACAAGCAATGATTAGCCCTAACCCTTTACTGAATAACTTCATCATATGTCCTATTTGCACTGGGCTTTAAAACGTAATAAATGATCCAACAACACAATTGCCATCATCGCCTCGGCAATCGGTACTGCGCGGATTCCAACGCAGGGATCATGACGTCCCTTGGTGATGACCTCCACCGGTTCACCATCCAAATTAATTGAACGTCCGGGAATAGTAATGCTGGAAGTTGGTTTTAAAGCTATAGTAGCCACAATGGGTTGACCGGAACTGATACCGCCTAAAATGCCACCGGCATGATTGGATAAAAAGCCTTGTGGCGTTAATTCATCACGATGTTGGCTACCACGTTGTTCTACCACGCCAAAACCATCTCCGATTTCCACACCTTTCACCGCATTAATGCCCATTAAAGCATGGGCTAAATCGGCATCCAAACGGTCAAATACCGGTTCGCCTAGTCCCGCCGGTACATGTTCTGCTACAACGGTCAATTTGGCACCAATCGAATCCCCCTGCTTTTTCAAATCGCGAATCAGTTCTTCAAAGGCTTCTGCGGTTGCTTGATCTGGACAGAAAAACGGATTGCTATTCACAAAGCCCCAATCAATCTCCGCCAAATCTAATACTGGTGTTTTCACCTCACCGATTTGGCTTAAAAAACCCCGGACTTCAATCCCAAATTGCTCGCGTAAATATTTTTTGGCAATTGCCCCCGCCGCAACCCGCATTGCCGTTTCTCGCGCGGAAGAACGACCACCACCACGATAATCGCGAATACCGTATTTTTGCTGATAGGTAAAATCCGCATGTCCCGGCCGGAAACGATCCTTGATGTCGCCATAGTCTTGCGAGCGTTGATCGCCATTTTTAATTAACAAACCAATGCTCGTGCCGGTGGTTTTTCCTTCAAACACACCGGATAAAATCTGCACTTCATCCGCTTCACGACGCGCTGTCGTAAATTGCGAACTGCCCGGTTTACGGCGATCCAAATCCGGTTGTAAATCCGCTTCCGATAATGCCATGTTGGGAGGTACGCCATCCACAATAGCGCCCAAAGCGATACCATGTGACTCACCAAAGGTGGTCACCCGAAATAATTGTCCGATGCTGTTGCCTGCCATAATATGCTCTCTTTTTTATGTGTGTGGGAGCTTATAAACGCCCCCTTGAAAAAATAAGTTTTCTTAAAAATAACACCTAAGTCATTGATTTTATTATAATTGACTTAAAAATCGATTTATTCCTTGATGATCCCTAATTTGGTCGCATCAACAAAAGGAATTTCCTCACCGGTGGTTTTATTTTTGATAAAAATATCCAATTGATTGAAGGCGATATCTACACCATTTTCCGTCAAAATATCATTCACCCGACGATTCAGCGCATCAATGGTGTTGGTTCGTTCTGCCACCTGTGCAATATACACACGTAATTCATGATCCAAGGTGCTGGCACCAAAGGCCATAAACAAAGCACGGGGTTCTGGATCCTTAAGGATATTCGGTTGCTCCGCGGCTGCCTGTAATAATAATTTTTTCACCAAATTCAAATCTGTGCCATAGGCTACCCCAACGGAAATTACCACGCGGGTAATTGGGTTGGTTAACGCCCAGTTAGTCACCTCTCCGGTCACAAAGGATTTATTCGGTACGATCACTTCCTTACGATCCGCATCAATTAAGGTGATAGCGCGAATACGGATTTTCGATACCGTACCGGTGGAACCATTGATGGTTACCGTATCGCCCACCCGAATCGGCCGTTCGAATAACAAGATGATACCGGACACAAAGTTAGCAAAAATTTCCTGCATACCGAAACCCAACCCCACCGACAACGCGGCAAATAACCATTGTAATTTAGACCAGGACATCCCTAGGGTCGCAAACGCCCAAGCTCCCCCAATTGCAACAATCGCATAAGTGAGCAAGGTAACAATAGTGTAAGGCGTTCCTTGTGAGAGTTTAATCCGTGAGAAAATTAGTACTTCTAAAATCCCCGAAAGGTTGCGCACCAAAATATAGGTAATCAATAAAATAACTGAAGCAACTAATAGATTAAACAACGAAATAATTTCGGTGACCGTTCCCGCATCGGTGGTGGTGGTTTGAGACCAAAGGGTTACGCCCTGCAAATAGCTTGCCACCGTGAGTAAATCTGACCACACATAATAGAAGATGACCAGTAATGCTGTCCAAATAAAGAGATCGGCAAAGGAGGTCAATTGGCTACGTACTTGATTGATTGCCAATCCTTCTTCCTGCTCGCTAATTTGTACCACATCTTCACCGGAACCATTTTCGCCATTACTGCTAGACGCCTGCTGTTGACGACGTTTTTCCTGTAAACGGCGATACGCTAAACGACGGGAAGCAACGGAAATGCCCCGATAAATAGTGCGCCGGATTAATATCCAAACCACCCAAGCAATGTAGGTTTTAATAATATGGTTAATCAAAATAAGGGCGGTGTAATAATAGCCGACCGACACTAACACAATTAGGATTATCGGCATCAATAGAATCGCAATCCGCACCAAGCGCATAATGATCGAATCACCATCTGTCTGCGCTAAACTGTCCTGCAGATTTTCGGTCGCTTTACGGAAACGTGGCGCCACAATAATGATGCAGAATAATAACGCCACAATGGTAATGATCTCGCCCATGACATCACCTGTAATGCCGCTATCCACCGCATTACTGAAGATGGAGGTATTTAACAGCATTACCACTAATACAATAATACGTTTAGTAACGCCCCGCATGCGATCTGCGTTATCTTGTGAAAAACCGAAATGGCGTACCGCAATACCATTAGGACGTAAAATGGCTAAGGCAAAGGAGAAAAACCACCAATAAACCGCCATTTGCAACGACCAATTCCAAAATTCCGACGGGTTTTTAAAGAAGAAAAAGCCTATCGGTAGACAGAATGCTAAAAACCATAGTGCACCGGAAAGGGAAAGCAACGCCGTCAACAACAGTGCAATCGGTGTATGCCATTGACTATCGCCGCGTAAAGTATTGATTTCTCCATGAATTAACGATAAACGATGCTTAATCCATTCCCTAAATTTAAAGATAACCCCACCAATGGCCGCCAATAAAAATACAAAACCAAATAAGTAAGGGGCATCACCCGGATCATTAATAAAACCAAGTTTTTTACCAATGCCATCAAATTGGGCTCTTAAGGCTCCCGGCAACATTTTGAACCAATCCAGATTGATTTGATTGTTACTTTTTACCCAAAAGCTTTGCTGATCCAATTTAGACTGTAACTGATCACTAATTTGCGTAATCTGTTGTTGGGTCAGTTCTAAGTTAATTGCCAAATTTAACTGATTATTTAAGGACTTAATCACATCCGTAGAAATCTTGCGGCGTTCCGTCAATAAATTTTTCAGTTGCGTTTTTTCAGTATTGCTAAAGGTTTGTCCTTCATCCTGTTGTAATTTATTGATGTAAGCATCCACATCGTAAAGTTCGTTACGTTTCTGCGTAATATCAAAAATCTTAACTCGCAGATCGGCGATTTGTTTGGAAAGTCCTTGGATATTCAGATTGGTTGGTAATCGCTGTTTTTGTTGCTGGATAATCCGGGAAAGCACTAAAGTACCCTGCAATGCACTGATCTGCTCATCGATAGTATGTTGGGTCTGTTTCAGGTTATCCAACACATTACTCATGCGTAATTCATCCTGCGACAAACTGTTAGTTTTTTCAGTTTGTTGCAGCAATAACTGACTTAATTGAGCATTACGATCCAATTCCTGTTGAACATAATCGCTGGTAGTAGAAGCTCCTTGTTGCTGCTGTTGAACCTGTTGAACCTGATCCTTCGATTGAGCCAAATTACGTTGGTTGATTTGCTCCTGTACGGCGCTGAATTGCTGTTGCTGTAGCTGTAATTTTAGGTTGAGCAAATCATAACGACTTTGATATAGCACGGTAAGCAAATCGCTATTTTTCAACATAATTTGGTTATAGGCATTTTTGAGCTCGATTAAATTTAACTCTAATTGATATTGCTGTTTTTGTGCTGAAGAGGTTGAGCTATTGGCGAGTGCTTGATTAATATTTTGGGTGCGTTGTAAATTTTCGGTCAATGCGGTTTGTGCCCGTTCAGAAACTGAATTTTGACTACTTAATAAACCATTAGCAGTACTTAAATCCGTTTGTGTCTGCTGTTGTTGAGCAGTGAGTTTTTCCAATAACTCTTGTAAGTCATCCACGGAAACATTGTTGTAATCGCTGCTTTTCGCTGTTCCCAATTGTTTCTTAAAGGTTTGCGCGTCATTATTATTTTTTTGAATTTCAGCGTCAGCGGCCGCAATCGTATTTTGTAGGTCATCATTGGCTTTTTGTTGAGTTTGAATTTGTTTTAATAAATCCAAAGAGCCTTGAATCGTCGAAATAAGCGTGTTTTTATCATCGCCATCCGGCAATTTTTGCGCATTAGTCAAATCACTTTTAAGGGCTTTTTCTGTCGGCAACGTATTCGCTGCAGTATCTGCATTTACCGGTAAACCGATACACAATGCCAAACCGGCTACAGCCCAGAGGCTCCGCCATTTACTGGAAGAATTAAATAGACTCATTATTTTGCTGATTTTCCTTGTTGTGCCAGCCAATCGGCAAGGCGGCTACGCGAAAGTTTAATCGCGCCATCATTAAATTGGGGTAACGGGTAATAGGCAATTGGTTGTTTAAAACGTTCCAAACGCCCTTGTAAGAAATCGCGTAAACGGATTACCGCAGATTCTGAGTAATCATCCACAAACTCCAATAGCGCAACCGGCCGCTGGCCGAATTCCGAATCATTTTGTGGTAATACAAAAGCCTGTTTTACTTCTGGCCATTGTAAGATTAACTGTTCAATTTCTTCCGGTTGAATATTTTCACCACCGGAAATAAACATATTATCGATACGTCCTAGGCAATGCCATTCATTGTCCAACCAAGCGCCTTTATCCTTAGTTGGGAAAAAACCTTCTGCGTTTGCCAAGGATACTATTTCACCGTGCTGCCAATATCCTAACGCCATACCGGCACCACTTAAATAAATTTCATCTCCAACTAATTTGAGGTGTCGACCGGATAACGGCAACCCAACTCCCTCTTTACCGTTAAAAACTTTAGCACAAACCGTTGAAGCCATTTCCGTCAAACCATAACCATTGAATGCTATCACATCCCAATGAGCCAATTGATTACCTAATTCCAGTGGAATCCGACTGCCGCCGAGCAATACTGCTTTAGTTTGCGGTTTTTGTGAATGCTGAGCCAAATAAGCTAACCAACGTTGCACCTGAGTAGGTACTAAAGAAGCATGGGTTACACTATTTAATGTTTGATAAAAATCCGCCTGTGGAAAAACTAATTCACCACCGACAGATAACCAGCGCCAAACGATGCCTTGCCCCGATACATGATAAAGCGGCAAAGAAAATAGCCAGGAAGAATCCGCAGTAAAATTCATTAATTCACAAACACCTAGAGCATTCGCTAAATGTGCAGATACGTTGTGAACCGCTGCTTTGGGCATCCCGGAGGAGCCGGAGGTGAGGGTCAAGGTTGCCGGTTCGGCTGATGAGAAATTTGGTAAGGGAGCAATCAAAGCGCATTCGTCGATATCCGCTTCGGAAAAACAAAAATCAACCGCTAATTCACTACACAACAATTCTATTTTATCTGCGGGAAAAGCCGGATTAATCCCCACGACTTTTGCCCCAAGTGCAATTGTTGCTAGATATAAAAATAGCCCTTTTTCACTATTTTTTCCGCAAAACGCGACTAAATTTCCACGAGCAACACCTTTATGCTGTAAAAATCCCGCGGTTAAATTAATTTTTTCTGCTACTTGCCCCCAACTAACAACGCCGCCCTGCGTGGTGCGCAAGGCGGGTCTATGGGAAAACTGCGAATCGGCTGAATATTGCAGCCAAGGTAAATTAGTTGGCGACAAAGTAGTTACGCACTTCATTAATCAAAGATTCAGGTAAATTCATGGATTGCATTGCCCCCTCCAGCATCAGCATTTTACGGCCACTATTAGTATTGGTAATCACCCAATAAGGCGTATCCGGAATTTGTTTTGGTTTAGTGTGATTACCAGCCATCAATAAGGTTCCTTCATCGCGGGCAAAATAAACCCGAGTGCGGCCTTGTAATGATTCGGTAGCTAAGGCAAAACTTTCCGGATCGGTACGATAAAGCACCCGTAAAATAGCCAAGAAACGAATCACAGCTTTAGTTTCTTCCTTAAATTCGGTGGAATTCAATAATGCCAAGACTTTATCAACGGTTTGTTGAATAGCACCATCAGATTGTTTTTTGATCGTTTTTACCGGCTCATCAAAGGCTGGAGAATCAACAACCGGCTTTTCAGGCTCTGATTTTGGAGAATTAACCGATACGGTTTGTTCGGCGGCTTTGCTTTCCGGCGGCACTAAGGTAAACACCTCACCCAATGCAGCGGCTTGTGGTAAATGGAGCAAACGACGAAGAATATCGGATGCACTTTCGCCAATCGATTGGGTTTGACCCGCAATATATTGATATAACTCTTCATCCACTTCGATAATCTTCATTTCTTATGCTCCATTTGCTAGAATTTTCACTCTATTATAACGACTTCGGAAAATTTCTCACCTAAAAAATATGTCTGCAAGCCAATTATTAAACTTCCAATTTCATCAAGCAAAACAAGCAATTAATCCACAAACGCTGGTTTTTATTCACGGTTTATTCGGCGATATGAATAATCTTGGAATAATCGCTCGGGCGTTTAGCGATCACTACAATATTTTACGCGTCGATTTACGTAATCACGGCGAGAGTTTTCACACTACTGAAATGAACTACGCTTTGATGGCACAAGATCTGCTGGCAGTCTTGGATAACTTGCATTTATCGCAAGTGATTTTAATCGGCCACTCGATGGGCGGAAAAACCGCAATGACTTTAGCGGCCATGGCACCACAACGGATCAGCAAGCTAATTGTCATTGATATCGCCCCTGTGACTTATAGCCATCGCGAACACGCTCCAATCTTCCAAGGATTATTTGCAGTCAAAGATGCTAAGGTAGAAACCCGCCAACAGGCAAAACCGATTTTAGAAAAAGCCATAAACGATGAAAGCGTCGTGCAATTTATGCTTAAATCCTTCTCGGCTCAAGCACCGGAATCCTTCCGTTTTAATCTGAGTGGCTTATTTGCCAACTACGATCATCTCATGGGATGGCAGGAAGTGTATGCTGTAGTGCCGACACTATTTATTAAGGGTGGCAATTCATCCTATATCCAACCACAATTTAGCGAACAGATTTTAGCGCAGTTTCCGAATGCCTCCTCATTCACGATCAACGGTTGCGGACACTGGGCTCATGCCGAAAAACCGCCCTTTGTGATTCGAGCGATTGAGCGATTTCTAAATAAGAATGAATATGTTTAAATGATAATCACTTTATGTTATAGTGCCACGCAAATTGTGAGGTTATTACCTCTATTTTCAACCAATTTTATGTGATTAAAAGGAAAGAACAAATGGCAGTTGTTGGCTTATTTTATGGCAGTGACACCGGCAATACAGAAAATATTGCCAAAATGATACAAAAACAATTAGGTAGCGAATTAGTCGATATTCGCGATATAGCCAAAAGCAGTAAAGAAGATATCGAAGCCTATGATTTTCTACTGTTCGGAATTCCAACCTGGTATTACGGTGAAGCACAAGCAGACTGGGATGATTTTTTCCCAACCTTAGAAGAAATTGATTTCACCGACAAATTAGTGGCTATTTTCGGTTGCGGTGACCAAGAAGACTACGCCGATTATTTCTGCGACGCCATCGGCACAATTCGCGATATCGTTGAACCTCGTGGTGCAATTGTGGTCGGCCATTGGCCAACCGATGGTTATAGTTTCGAAGAGTCCAAAGCATTATTAGAACCAGGTACTTTCATCGGTTTGTGCATTGATGAAGATCGTCAACCTGAATTGACTGCCGAACGTGTCGAAAAATGGACGAAACAAATTTATGACGAAATGTGTTTGGCGGAATTAGCTTAACGCTAAACACAATAAAATTAAGGGAACGCTATGTCTGAAGAAAATGTTAAACTGCTGAAAAAAGCCGGCTTAAAAATTACTGAACCGCGATTAACCATTTTGGAATTAATGCAAGGTCGCAAAAATGAGCACTTTTCTGCGGAAGATGTGTACAAAATTTTGTTGGAGCAAGGAAGTGAGATTGGTCTTGCAACGGTGTATCGCGTTCTCAATCAGTTTGATGAAGCCCATATTTTAATCCGCCACAACTTTGAGGGAAACAAATCCGTCTTTGAATTGGCACCAACCCAGCATCATGATCACATTATTTGTGAAGATTGTGGCAAAGTGTTTGAATTTAACGACAGTGTTATCGAACAACGCCAAAAGGAAATCAGCGAACAATACGGCATCAAGCTAAAAGCCCACAGCTTGTATCTGTATGGTAAATGTAGCGATATCAACAAATGTGACGAAAATCCGAAAAAATAAATTTTAATGGCATAAAAAACGCGCCTGAGGATATTCCTCAAGCGCGTTTTTTATTACTTAGCCTATATTATCGCAGGAAAAAGCGATTTTTAGACAAATATTAGTAAAATCAATGGTTTAGGCTTATTTTTAGCAAAAACTCTAAAAATCGAGGGGGCGTTTTACACCACCTCGACCACGACGCCATCCCGCGGTGCAATCAATTCTCCCACCGGATAAATCGCAATCCCCGCCTTTTCAGCGATAGCTAGCAGTGCCTGTTCAGCTTCCGGTTTGATCGCCACCAGCAACCCACCAGAGGTTTGCGGATCACAAAGCACCGCTTTTTGATAATCGCTTAACGGACCTATTTTGTGGCCATAGCTTTCAAAATTACGATTTGTTCCCCCCGGTACACAACCTGCAGCGATATATTCCGGTACTCCATCAAGGGTTTGCACCTGGTCAAAGTGTACCCGAGCATTCACGCCGGAGCCTTCACAAATTTCTGCTAAATGTCCTAATAAACCGAAACCGGTAACATCGGTCATCGCAGTCACGCCAGGTAAATCAGCAAATTGACTACCGATACTGTTCATTTGACACATCGCCGCAGTCGCCAATCCCCGATGTTCTGGTTTTAATTTCCCCTTCTTCTCGGCCGTAGTAAGCACACCAATACCTAATGGCTTAGTGAGATACAGTTTGCAACCAGCCTGTGCGGAAGCATTACGTTTGACCCTTGCAGTATCAATCACACCGGTTACCGCTAAACCAAAAATAGGCTCTGGCGCGTCAATTGAGTGTCCTCCAGCCAATGATATACCGGCTTCATGGCAAGCTGCGCGGCCACCATCAACAATCTTTTGCGCGACTTCCGGCGGTAATACGTTAATCGGGAAACCAAGAATCGCAATCGCCATAATCGGCTTGCCGCCCATAGCAAAAATGTCGCTAATCGCATTGGTTGCAGCGATACGGCCAAAATCAAAAGGATCATCGACAATGGGCATAAAAAAGTCAGTGGTACTGATAATGCCAATACCATTGCCTAAATCATATACCGCGGCATCATCAGCGGTTTCATTACCCACCAATAAGCGCGGATCAGTAAATTTTTCCAGTTCGCTTTGTAAAATTGTCCCTAACACCTTAGGCGAAATTTTACAGCCTCAACCCGCTCCGTGGCTGTACTGAGTTAAACGAATATCTTCAGTCATTAGCATTCCTTTTATTAACAACAAGAGTCGCGATTATACCTGCTTTTAGTGAAAAATGCGGTGGAAAATACGGAGTTTTTGCTATACTTCCCGATTATTTTTTGTAGTTTAATTTCTAATGAAGCATCGACGCCCTACTTTACAAGATATTGCCAACCACCTCGGCATCACCAAAATGACCGTGAGCCGTTATTTGCGTAACCCAACTGCAGTCGCCCCAGAAACCCGCGAAAAAATTGCCGCGGCAATCGAACACTTCGGCTATATTCCGAATCGCGCACCAGACATTTTGTCCAATGCCAAAAGTAAAGCGATCGGCGTGTTGCTTCCTTCACTCACCAATCATGTATTTGCCGATGTGCTCAAAGGCATTGAGCTGGTTACCGATCAAGCCGGCTACCAAACCATGTTGGGGCACTACGGATATAGTGCGAAAAAGGAAGAAGAACGTATTGAAAGTCTGCTTTCCTACAATATTGATGGATTAATTTTATCGGAAAATTTTCATTCCTTGAGAACCCTAAAAATGTTGCAAATCGCCAATATTCCGGTTATTGAAATCATGGATAGCTCACAACCGGGCATTCAACAGGTTATTGGGTTTGATAATGTTGCAGCTGCTCAGGAAATTGTAGAAACCATGATTATGCGGGGACACCAACATGTGGTGTATTTTACCGCCCGTATGGATAAACGCACTCAACTTAAAATGCAGGGCTACGAACAAGCCATGAAAAAACATGGATTGGAACCCTATAGTTTAATTACCGAACAACCTTCATCTTTTACTTTGGGAGCGCAGCAATTGCGTAAAATTCTGCAACGCCGTCCGCAAACCGATGGTATTTTCTGTACGAATGATGACTTAGCGATTGGTGCTCTATTTGAATGTCAGCGCTTAGGCATAAAAGTCCCTGAGCAAGTTGCTATCGCCGGTTTCCATGGCCATGATGTTGGTTATTCGGTCAGCCCACAGCTTGCCACCGTGGTTACACCACGTTTGGAAATGGGACGCCTAGCGGCACAGGAATTATTGGCTCGTCTAGAGGGCCAACCTATAGAACAAAAAATAATGGATTTGGGCTACCAAATCCATCTAGGGGAAAGTATTTAATCCGACTAATAGCGGACTTAAGCCAATAATGGGCGTAATGCATCAATACAGCGCTGTACAACCTCCTCAAAGGAGCCATCAATATCGATATGCATGACATCAGGTTCATCTGCTCCAGGAATCTCTAAAGTTTCGAACTGACTTTTCAACATTTCCGTTTTCATGTAATGCCCTTTACGCTGCTTCATGCGTGCCAACACTAAATCAAATGGACCTTCTAAAAATAGGAATTTTACGCTGTCGTTACCATCACGGATCAAATTCCGATACTGTTTCTTCAAAGCCGAACACACGATAATGCCGACTTCGCTTTTTTGTTCCAAACTAAAAGCCGCATCGCGGATACGTTCCAACCAAGGCGCGCGATCCGCATCATTTAATGGGTATCCTTGTCCCATTTTGATAATGTTGGCTCTCGGGTGAAGATCATCTCCATCAATTAATTTAATTCCCAAGCGACGGGCAACTTCTGTTCCAACCGATGTCTTACCGGTGCTGGAAACTCCCATTAAAATAAAGCTTTTACCTTTTGCCATTGGATATTCCTCCATCTTTTTCCGTCAACATACCTGAATTTTATTAGAAATGTTACCAGTAACATTATTTTCTGTGATACAGATCACTATTTTTTTCTAATGGAATAAATTTTTATTAAACCATATTTAAAATATTTTGAAGTTTGTCACATTTCTGATCATTTCACCTTTACCCATTTTCTGCGTAACGGTATGTTACCCGTAACTTTATCACCTGCAGGGGGAAATTATGTCCATAGAAACGTTGTCTTGTGTTGTGAAAGGGGCCAAAAGCCTCGATATCATCAAACAAACCGTTGATTATGATGAAACGGATCGCGAGCATACTTTAGTTGAAATTACCCGCGGCGGAATTTGTGGTTCCGATTTACATTATTATCAACACGGAAAAGTCGGTAACTATGCAGTCAAACACCCTATGATTTTGGGGCATGAAGTGATCGGTAAAGTCCTCAAAACCAATGCACCAAATCTCTATGTCGGCCAAAAAGTCGCAATTAATCCAAGTAAACCCTGTTTGACTTGTAAATACTGCCTAGCGGGCGACACCAACCAATGCGAATCCATGCGTTTCTTTGGTAGTGCGATGTATAACCCACATGTCGACGGTGGTTTTACCCAATTTAAAGTGGTTGACAATAGCCAATGCATTGATTATCCGCAAGATGCTCCAGATGATGTAATGGCATTTGCCGAACCTTTTGCGGTAGCCATTCATGCGGCCAAGCAAGCAGGTGACTTAACCGATAAAACAGTGTTTGTTTCCGGAGTCGGTCCTATCGGTTGTTTAGTTGTTGCAGCCGCAAAAGCCCTAGGCGCGAAAGAAATTGTGTGTAGCGATCTCAGTGAACGCTGCCTAGAAATCGCCACCCAGATGGGAGCTACCAAAATATTAAATGCTAACGAGGATTTCAGCCAATATTCTGCCCATAAAGGTGTATTCGATGTGTCCTTCGAAGCTGCCGGCCATCCATCATCAATTCAACGCTGTCTTGAAGTCACCAAAGCCCGCGGCACTATCGTACAAATCGGCATGGGCAGTAATGTGCCAGATTTCCCTGTCATGACTTTAATAGCCAAAGAAATTAACTGGAAAGGCTCATTCCGATTTATTGAAGAATTCAATACCTCGGTTGAATGGCTAAGCTCCGGTAAAGTGGATCCGTTACCACTGTTATCCGCGGTTTTCCCTTATACCGATTTCCAACAAGCCCTTGAAGTAGCGGGTAATAAATCCGTTATTTCCAAAGTTCAACTCACATTTTAACGA
The DNA here is from genome assembly GCF_900186995.1 of Haemophilus pittmaniae. Classification (NCBI taxonomy): domain Bacteria; kingdom Pseudomonadati; phylum Pseudomonadota; class Gammaproteobacteria; order Pasteurellales; family Pasteurellaceae; genus Parahaemophilus; species Parahaemophilus pittmaniae. The sequence goes on along the minus strand of NZ_LT906463.1, from coordinate 1,217,645 downwards.
TTGAGGATGCATGATGAATAACTTATTTTCACTTAAAGGAAAACGGATATTAATCACCGGTTCTACCCGCGGTATTGGTAATCTCTTGGCTCAAGGCGTAGCCGAATATGGCGCCGAAGTCATTATTAATGGTACCAATCAAGAAAAAACCCAAGCCGTAGCCGAAGAATTGCGTAATAAAGGCTATGTAGCTCATGCCGTAGCCTTTGATGTAACAAACACTGAGGCTGTCCACCAAGCTATTGAACAAATTGAACAGCAAATCGGCCCGATTGATGTATTAATAAACAATGCGGGCATTCAACGTCGTCATCCATTCTGCGATTTCCCGGAAAAGGATTTTGACGACATCATTAAAGTCAACCAAAAAGCCGTCTTCATCGTATCGCAGGCGGTAGCAAGACACATGGTAAAACGCCAACAAGGAAAAATTATTAATATTGGCTCCATGCAAAGCGAATTAGGTCGCGATACCATCACACCTTATGCCGCTTCTAAAGGTGCGGTCAAAATGTTAACTCGCGGAATGTGTGTCGAATTAGCCCGCTATAACATCCAAGTGAATGGTATCGCCCCTGGTTACTTTAAAACGGAGCTCACCCAACCCTTGGTTGAGAATAAAGAATTCAGCGACTGGTTATGCAAACGGACTCCAGCGGCTCGCTGGGGAAATCCTGAAGAGTTGATTGGCGCGGCAGTATTCCTCTCATCCAAAGCATCCGATTTTGTCAACGGACAATTGATCTTCGTTGATGGCGGTATGTTGGCTGCCGTTTGATTTACTGGAGGATATTATGCTGATTTTCATTTTAGTCGCATCCATCGCATTACTCTTGGTGATGATTATCAAATTCAGAGTGCATGCATTCGTTGCGTTGATTACCGTCAGTTTACTGACTGCCTTAGCTGCCGGCATTCCGGTGAATCAAATTCTACCGACCTTATTAACCGGTTTCGGTAATACTTTAGCCTCAGTTGCTTTATTGGTGGGGCTTGGCGCGATGATTGGTCGTCTATTAGAGATTACCGGTGGCGCCAAAGTATTGGCCGATACGCTGATTAATAAATTCGGTGAAAAACGGGCACCTTTTGCGTTAGGTGTTGCCTCTTTGCTATTTGGTTTCCCGATTTTCTTTGATGCCGGTTTGGTTGTGATGCTACCGATTATCTTTAGCGTAGCAAAACAATTTGGTGGTTCGCTGTATCGCTATGCCTTTCCGGCTGCCGGTGCATTTGCGGTAACCCACGCATTCTTACCGCCGCATCCAGGTCCAGTTGCCGCAGGTGACCTATTAGGAGCCAACATTGGTCTACTAACCTTAGTGGGAGTTGTACTCACTATTCCAACCTGGTACTTCGCCACCTATTTATACGGGACTTATTTAGGTAAAAAATTACACCTTGATTTACCAAAAAGCTTCCTTAATTCGATGCCAATTAATGAAACTGCCGTCATAAATCCACCAAGCTTTAGGAAGGTTTTATTGATCCTCTTATTGCCATTGGTATTAATCATGTTGGATACCGTATTAAATACCCTATCCGTAGCGAAAGTAGTCGATGGTTCACAATTATGGGTAGAAAGCTTACGCTTACTTGGTAAAACCCCGGTTGCCTTATTGATTACCTTGGTTGTATCCATTCTATTATTAAAAGAACAACGTTCTTACGAGCAAATTGAAAAAATCTGTGATAACGCCCTTGGCCCAATTTGTGCCATCGTACTAGTTACCGGTGCCGGTGGTATGTTTGGTGGGGTATTGCGTGCTAGCGGTATTGGCGATGTATTAGCACAAATGCTAACCGATACAGGTATGCCGGTGATCGTTGCAGCGTTCTTAATCTCTACCGCATTACGGGTGGCACAAGGTTCTGCTACCGTGGCAATTACTACCACCTCGGCACTCATTGCGCCAACCGTGGCAGCCACTACAGGTTTAAGCCAATTTGACCTCTGCTTTATCGTAATTTCTATCGCTTCCGGCGCAACCGTACTTGCTCATGTGAACGATAGCGGATTCTGGTTAGTCAGCCGCTTCTTGGAGATTGATACCAAAACCATGTTCAAAACTTGGACTGTACAGGAAACATTAATCGGTTTAGTGGGATTTGGTCTTTCCCTCATCGGTAGCATTATTCTCTAAGCCTTCTTTTCAGCTTTTAAAAAGCTGAGATGATTTGCTAAAATCAGCCATTATTTTTTCTCAAACAAGGAATAAAAATGGCTGATTTTTCTTTTATTGTCGATGTTACTGAAGTAAATCTGAACGACATTCTACAGCGCTCCCTGGAAACCCCTTTGGTTCTAACGTTCTATGCGCCAAGTCATCCCGAATCGGCTAATTTTAGCGCTTTGCTACAGCAAATTGCCGAACGCTATCAAGGGCAATTTATATTGGCTAAAGTCAACTGCGAACAAGAACAAATGATCGCAGCCCAATTTCGCATTCAGGCCTTACCGACTACCTACCTTTTCAAACAAGCTCAAGCCTTAGATGCCTTTCCAGGAGCCTTGGACGAAACCACTTTATTACAACGTTTAAGTGTTATTTTGCCAAAGGAAGAGGATCTCAAATTTCAGAAAGCCTTGGATTTTTTGCAATTAGAAGATTACGCCTCAGCCTTACCACTATTAAAAGAAGCTTGGGAACTTTCCGATAAGAAAAATTCCGATGTTGCCCTGCTCTACGCTGAAACCTACATCGCCATGAAAAAAACTGAACCAGCTAGTGAAATATTGGCGCAAATTCCTATCCAAGATAGAGACAGTCGTTGGAATGGTTTACAGGCACAAATCGAGTTACTCATCAAAGCAGCCAACACACCGGAAATACAACAATTACAGGCCGATTATGCCAATCATCCAACTGCGGAAATTGCCCTAAAACTAGCCATTCAACTGCATCAAGCCAATCGTAACGAAGAAGCGCTGGAACTGCTGTTTGGGATCTTAAAAAGTGATTTAGGGGCTGCTGGCGGTGAAGTTAAACAACAATTTTTGTCCATTTTAGCGGCTCTTGGGAATAGTGAACCGCTCACTAATAAATATCGCCGATTGCTTTATTCATTACTTTATTAGTAATTTTCATCCCTGAAAGATCGCTTTTTTATTATGAGCCCCTATAATGGTCGGCCACAAAACAGATGAAATAAGTAGGATTTTTATGTCAGACGTTAAACACAGCAAATTACTCATTTTAGGTTCCGGCCCAGCCGGTTATACCGCGGCCATTTACGCGGCTCGCGCCAATTTAAAACCGGTATTGGTTACCGGTCTGCAACAGGGTGGCCAATTGACCACCACCGATGAAATTGAAAACTGGCCGGGCGATTTTGAAATGACCACCGGTCCTGGCTTAATGCAACGTATGTTACAACACGCAGAAAAATTCGAGACGGAAATCGTCTTCGATCATATCAACCGCGTCGATTTATCCAGCCGTCCATTTAAACTCTACGGTGACACCCAGACCTTCAGCTGTGATGCCTTAATCATTGCTACTGGTGCCTCCGCCCGCTATATCGGATTGGAGTCGGAAAGCGCCTATAAAGGTCGCGGTGTATCTGCCTGTGCCACCTGTGATGGATTCTTCTATCGCAATAAACCGGTAGCCGTTGTGGGCGGAGGCAACACTGCCGTGGAAGAAGCTTTGTATTTGGCCAACATTGCCGCCGAAGTGCATTTGATTCACCGTCGTAACAGCTTCCGTGCAGAAAAAATCTTAATCGACCGTCTCTATAAAAAAGTCGAAGAAGGCAAAATTATTCTGCACACCGAACGCACTTTGGACGAAGTGTTAGGCGATAACATGGGCGTTACCGGCGTTCGGCTGAAAAATGTCAACAACCAAGAAACCGAAGAATTATCTCTAGATGGCCTATTTATCGCCATCGGCCATGCGCCCAATACGGAAATCTTCCAAGGTCAGTTGGCATTGAATAATGGCTATATCGTGGTGAAATCCGGTCTTGAAGGCAATGCTACCGCAACTTCCGTAGAAGGCGTATTTGCGGCAGGCGATGTGATGGATCACAATTATCGTCAAGCGATCACCTCAGCAGGTTCAGGCTGTATGGCTGCTTTAGATGCCGAGCGTTTCCTCGACGCGCAGGGCTAATCCAACGCGCAAGGCGCACGTGAATAACGGGCGCCTTTTTCCCGACAATTTAATTTTCACACCAACCCTAATAAAATCAATAACTTAGCATTAATTTTCGGAAAAACTTGAAAAAATGGCATGGCATTTTAAAACCACCGGCCTCCAAATTAATGTCTAAAAAACACAATACCGCACATTGTATGGACAAATCCCGTCAAAAATATTTGCAAAAATGGCTCAAAGCCCAGCAACAGCCCATTAAAAAGCTCATGGGAGCCAATATTGCTCTAGCGACACTTTCCTCGCTCATTCTGGTGGCGCAAACCTATTTTCTTGCTACCTTGCTTGATCAATTGATCATGCAACAGGCTTCTGCCACTACGCTTTGGCCGTATTTCCTCGGCTTAATTGTAGGGTTTGGGTTACGCGCCGGCATTTTATGGGCGCGTGAAAAGATCGGTTTCCAAGCAGGTAAAGCCCTGCGTAACCATATTCGGCAACAAATTTTGGACAAAATCCGCCTAGTTGGTCCCGCCGTGATTCAAGGCAGGCCGGCTGGGAGTTGGGCAAGCATTATGTTGGAACAGGTCGAAAACCTACATAATTTTTATGCCCGCTATTTGCCGCAACAAAGCCTTTCCGCCATTGTGCCAATGGTGATTTTAATCGCTGTATTTCCGCTCAACTGGGCTGCTGGCCTAATTTTAATGGTCACCGCTCCATTGGTCCCGATTTTTATGATTTTGGTGGGAATTGCCGCCGCAGATAGCAGCCAAAAAAATATGGCCACCCTCGCCCGTTTAAGCGCACAATTTTTAGATCGCCTACGCGGTGTGGAAACGTTGCGTTTATTCAATCGCAGTCGGGAGCAAACAGAACATATTGAAAAGACGACACAGGATTTCCGTGAAACCACCATGGATGTGTTGAAAATGGCGTTTTTGTCCTCCGCTGTATTGGAATTTTTTACCTCGATTTCCATTGCGTTAATGGCGGTTTATTTTGGTTTTAGCTATTTAGGACAAATGGATTTCGGTACCTATGGTACAACGCTCACGCTGTTTAGCGGCTTTTTCTGCTTAATTTTAGCACCGGAATTTTATCAACCGCTACGCGACCTCGGCACCTATTATCATGATCGAGCAGCTGGTATTGGTGCTGCCGATGCAATCGTTGAATTTTTAGAAGCAGATTATTTGATCGCCCATCAAGGCAATCAACAAATTCCGGTACAACATGCGGTGGAAATCCAGGCGGAAAATTTGGTGGTGCTGTCGCCGCAAGGTCAGCCATTAACCAAAGCTCTTTCCTTCCATATACCACAAGCAAGCCATGTGGCGCTTGTCGGCCAAAGTGGTGCGGGAAAAACCTCATTGGTAAATGTATTACTCGGTTTTTTACCTTACCAAGGCAGCCTTAAAATTAACGGTAGCGAGCTTAACCAAAGCGACTTGATACAATGGCGGAAACAAATTGCCTGGGTAGGGCAAAACCCATTATTGCTCCAAGGTAGCATTAAGGAAAACCTACTTTTAGGTGATATTCAAGCCTCAGAGGAGCAAATTGAACACGCCTTAATCACCGCACAGGCCAAGGAATTTACCGATAAATTAGGCTTAGATAGTGAAATTAAAGATGGTGGTCTTGGCATCTCTGTCGGTCAGGCACAGCGTTTAGCCATTGCCCGTGCACTATTGCGTCAAGGCAGCTTATTATTACTTGATGAACCCACTGCAAGTCTGGATGCGCAATCGGAAAATCAGGTGCTATCCGCCTTAGCGGCAATTAGCCGACAACAAACTACCTTGATGATCACCCACCGCATTGAGGATCTGAAACAATGCGACAATATTTTAGTGATGCAACAAGGTGAAATTGTGCAACAAGGCAATTTCCAACAATTACAAAATCAAGGCTTCTTCGCCGAGTTATTGGCGCAACGAAAACAGGATATTCAATAATGCGAGCCCTTTTTCCTTTTTTACGTTTATTTAAATTTGCCAAACTGCCACTTTTTTTAGGCTTATTGCTGATGATTATCGGACTGGGTTCCAGTATCGGCTTATTAACGGTGTCCGGTTGGTTCTTAGCGGCAACGGCAATCGCTGGTCTCGGCACGCTATTTAACTTTTTCTATCCCTCCGCCTCTGTACGCGGTTTAGCCATTAGCCGTACCGTTTTCCGCTATTTTGAAAAACTGGTCACTCACGATGCTACTTTCCGCATTTTGGCAAAATTACGGGTGCAGGTATTTGAAAAGATCATTCCACTAAGCCCGGCCGTTCTAAATCGCTACCGCAACAGCGATTTGTTAAACCGCCTAGTTGCTGATGTTGATACCTTAGATAGTCTGTATCTACGCCTTATCGCTCCTTTTGTTTCGGCAATCGTGGTGATCTTAGCCATCACCTTGGGATTAAGTTTTATTAATTCATCCTTGGCATTGGGACTAGGCGCGGCATTGCTAATCTTGGTTTTATCTATTCCAACAATTTTTTACCAATTGGGAAAAAAATTCGGTGAACAATTGGTCTTCTCCCGAGCCCAATATCGCAATCGCTTCCTGGAGTTTATTCAGGCACAAGCGGAATTGTTACTCTTTAATGCTGAAAATAAATTGCGCGAAAAATTAACTGAAAATGAACAAGATTGGCAGAACAAGCAGCAAAAAGAAGCTGATTTAAGTGGTCTTTCTAGCGCTCTTTCATTATTTTTAAATGGTTTGATTATTGCCGCTATGTTGTATTTCAGTGCCCAAGCCGATTTGGGCAATAGCGAATATCGCATGGCATTTATTGCACTTTTCACCTTTGCCGCACTCGCCTCTTTCGAAATTTTGATGCCGTTGGGTGCAGCTTTTTTACATATCGGTCAGGTAATTGCCTCAGCGGAACGGGTAACCGATATTATTGAGCAACAACCTTTGGTGGTCTTTGATGGCAATGCCGAATTGGACAGCAATGTCTCAACACTCATTGAAGCTAAGGATCTTTTCTTTACCTATCCGGAACGCCGCAATCCGGCCTTAGAAAATCTCAATTTGACGATTCAGAAAGGCCAAAAAGTTGCGATTCTAGGTAAAACCGGTAGTGGTAAATCAACACTTCTGCAATTATTAGTGCGCAACTATGATGCAGACCAAGGTCAATTACACCTTGCCGGTAAGCCAATTGCTGATTATGCCGAGGAGACCTTACGCAAGCAATTTTGCTTTTTGACTCAACGTGTCCATGTTTTTAGCGATACCCTACGACAAAACCTACAATTTGCCAGTGCCCTAGAAATTTCCGATGAGAAAATGAGCGAAGTCTTAACACAGGTTGGTTTAGCGAAATTGTTGGAACAGGAACAAGGATTGGATATTTGGTTAGGCGATGGTGGTCGGCCACTTTCCGGTGGTGAACAACGCCGTTTAGGTTTGGCCCGTATTTTATTAAATGATGCGCCGATTTTATTATTGGATGAACCAACCGAAGGATTAGATCGCGAAACTGAACGACAAATTCTGCGTTTAATTTTGGCTCATGCTGAAAATAAAACCCTAATTATGGTAACTCACCGCCTCACTGCGATCGAGCAATTCGATACCTTATGCGTGATTGATGAAGCGAAATTAATTGAAAAAGGCAGTTACACCGAACTACTACAGTTAGAAAAAGGGTTCTTTAAACAATTGGCGGAACGCGTATAAATAAGAAGGGAAGGTAGGGCGGAAACCTTCCCAGCTAATTCTCGGCACACCGAAATTCCGACTTTGGCTGCTTTCTTCCGAACCTGACCGGGTAAACCGGAGACGATTGCGAGAGACCGAGAAGGTTTCCATTGAATCGCTTGCGCGATGAGGGCGCTATTATGCAAGAATCGACCGCCGAATGCAACCGCCAAAACATCGAAGCGCGAGTTAGTGCGAAATTGAGGGCTGATATGAATTACTTACAATACTATCCGGTTGATATCGTGAACGGCGAAGGAACACGCTGTACACTATTCGTTAGTGGTTGTACGCATGCCTGTCGCGGTTGCTATAACCAAAAAAGCTGGTCGTTTGATAACGGGGTATTGTTCGATGAAGCGATGGCGCAGCAAATCATTAATGATTTAAAAGATACTCGAATTAAACGCCAAGGGCTTACCCTTTCCGGTGGCGATCCGCTACATCCACGGAATGTCGAAGCCTTGTTGCCTTTTGTTGAACGGGTAAAAAAAGAATGTCCAGATAAGGATATTTGGGTATGGACAGGCTATAAACTTGACGAGCTTGACGATTATCAACGCCAAATGTTGCCCTTCATTGATGTGCTAATTGATGGAAAATTTATCCAAGAACAGGCCGATCCGAGCTTGGTTTGGCGAGGGTCGGCCAATCAGGTGATTTATCGCTTTAAGCTTTAAGCAAATAAATTCAAGCTATTTTGCCAAAGCATTTCCCGAATTTCTTCTGCCCCTTCACTTCTTAAATCACACAGCGCCTCAAAGGTTTGCACAATGCGTTCCGGTCGATTGGGCTGACCTTGGAAACCAAACACCGGCATATCGGGGCTATCCGTCTCAAGCACTAACGCCTCAAGGGGTAATTTCGCAATAGCTTGGCGGGTTTTATTGGCCCGCGCATAAGTAATAGTACCGCCTACGCCAATTTTATAGCCCAAATCCACAAACCGTTTAGCTTGTTCATAGCTCCCCGAAAAGCCATGCAGTACGCCACCTTGAGGTAGGTCTGCCCGCTTCAAAAAGGCCAATAATTGATCATGGGATTTGCGGCTATGTAAACTCACCGATAATCGATATTGCTTCGCTAGGTATAGTTGGCTCTCCAAGAAATACTGCTGTTTTTGCCATAATTCATCGCTCAATAAATCGGCAATCGCCCGTTCTAAGCCTATTTCTGCTAACGCTGTGCAACGGCTATCGCATTTTGATAAGCCTCCTTCCAGACGCTCCAAATCCTCCATTTGATGGGTTTGAATATAGAGTGGATGCAATCCTAAGCCGTAGCGCAATTGTTGTGGAAATGCCTCCACCATAGCTTGAATAGTGGCAAAATCGCTTTCCTTAACCGCAACGATCAAGATTTTTTGCACATCGGCGGCAAGGGCGTTAGCAAGCAACTGCGACAAGGGCTCGCCACTAAATTGTTGTAAGTAATCAAGATGAGTATGGGTATCGAAAAAAGCCATAGTTAAGGTCGCAGATTGAAAATTGGGGAAATGTCACATTTTATATGTGACTTAAAAATCATCTATAATAAAATCAATGAGTTATATTCAATTTTAAGAAAAAAATTAAAAATCGAAGGGGCGTTTGGATGTCACATTGAAAAGGGCGCCATTGATTCCGTAGCGCCCTTCATCATTATTCCACCGAAACGGCAGTAATCACCACATCTTCTTTCGGTACATCTTGGTGGAAACCGTGATTACCGGTTTTTACCTTGGCAATTTTATCCACCACGTCCATCCCTTTTACCACTTCACCGAACACGGCATAGCCCCATTCCTGTACCACTTCGCGGCCAAACATTTCCTTCGCACGATAATCTAAGAAATTGTTATCCACCAAGTTGATAAAGAATTGTGCGGTGGCCGAATGTGGATCGGAAGTACGCGCCATGGCCAAAGTACCGCGTTTGTTGCTTAAACGATTGTTAGCTTCATTTTTGATCGGTGCTTGGGTGGCTTTTTCACGCATTCCGCTTTCCATACCACCGCCCTGAATCATAAATCCGTCAATAACACGATGGAAAATTGTGTTATTATAAAACCCGCTTTTACAGTAGTTCATAAAGTTCTCAGCGGTGTTCGGCGCTTTATCAAAATCCAATTTAATTTTAATGTCGCCGAAATTCGTATGTAATGTGATCATTTAATGCTCCTTTGAACTGAAAGGCACCCATTATTCCATAAAGGCCGCACACGCGCCACCTGGCGTGCGGCATTTTTAATGTTAAGAGAGCCACGATGTTAAAAATTTTTAATACCCTCAGCCGCGAAAAAGAAATCTTTAAACCGATTCATGCAAATAAGATCGGCATGTATGTGTGCGGTGTTACCGTTTACGATTTATGTCATATCGGCCACGGCCGTACCTTTGTGTGTTTTGATGTGATTGCCCGCTATTTACGCTCTTTAGGTTACGAGCTCACCTATGTGCGTAACATCACCGATGTGGACGATAAAATCATCAAACGCGCCCTAGAAAATAAAGAAACCTGCGAGCAACTTGTGGATCGCATGGTGCAAGAAATGTATAAGGATTTTGATGCATTGAATGTGTTGCGTCCGGACTTTGAACCACGTGCCACCCATCATATTCCTGAAATCATTGAGATTGTGGAAAAACTCATTGCCCGCGGTCATGCCTATGTTGCCGATAATGGTGATGTGATGTTTGATGTAGAAAGCTTTAAGGAATACGGCAAATTATCCCGTCAAGATCTTGATCAATTACAAGCTGGCGCTCGTATTGAAATCAATGAAATCAAAAAAAATCCAATGGATTTCGTACTGTGGAAGATGTCCAAAGAGAATGAGCCGAGCTGGCCATCCCCTTGGGGGGCAGGCCGTCCGGGTTGGCATATTGAATGCTCGGCCATGAACTGCAAACAATTGGGAGAACACTTTGATATTCACGGTGGTGGTTCTGATTTAATGTTCCCACACCATGAAAATGAAATCGCTCAATCTTGCTGTGCACATGGCGGCCAATATGTCAATTATTGGATCCATTCCGGTATGATCATGGTGGATAAGGAAAAGATGTCGAAATCCCTCGGCAATTTCTTCACCATTCGCGATGTGTTAAACCACTACAATGCCGAAGCAGTGCGTTATTTCCTATTAACCGCACATTATCGTAGCCAGCTCAATTACAGCGAAGAAAACCTAAATTTAGCACAGGGTGCATTGGAACGTTTGTACACGGCTTTACGGGGTACCGACCCGCAAGCAGTTGCTGTTGGTGGTGAAAATTTTGTAGAAGCCTTCCGCGAAGCAATGGATGATGATTTTAATACGCCAAATGCTCTCTCTGTCCTTTTTGAAATGGCTCGTGAAATCAATAAATTGAAAACTGAAGATGCTGAAAAAGCCAATGGCCTTGCCGCCCGTTTGCGTGAATTAGGTGCGATTTTAGGTTTGCTACAACAGGATCCGGAAAAATTCCTACAAGCCGGCTCTGACGATGATGAAGTCGCTAAAATCGAAGCTCTCATCAAGCAGCGTAACGAAGCCCGAGCGGCCAAAGACTGGGCAACTGCCGATGCCGCCCGTAACGAACTCACCGCCATGGGGATTGTGTTGGAAGACGGCGCTAACGGTACAACCTGGCGTAAACAATAATCCTATTATCATTAGTGAGAAAAACGGCGGTCATTTGACCGCCGTTTTTTATTTTAATAACTGAATTTTACTCTTGCATTAACGGGACAATCGAGCTAACCGGGCCGCCGCCGCTTCTTTTAATTCATCCGGAGCATTTTCTGTCCGTAAAATATCCGCATATAGCAGACGGGCAAGCGTGCGATTAGCCAAAGTGCCAATGCCTTCTTCATACATTCTAGCCAAGCGGAATTTACCTTCTAAATTACCGGCTGCTGCAGCTTTATTAACCCATTCAAAGGATTTATCGTAGTCCTTTTGAGCATAATAAATATCCCCCAGCATCAACATTGCATCCTGATCCTTGCCACGAATTGCCGTAGTTTCAAACAACTTAATCGCCTGCGGAACATCCTGCTTCACAAAACTGCCACGATAATACATTACCGCTAAATTATTAATCGCTTTAATACTGCCACCTTCAGCTGCTTCGCTAAACCACCAATAAGCCTTTTCCTTATCCTGTTCCGTCCCGCGGCCTAGGTTATACAACATACCTAAGTTACTTTGCGCCTGTAAATTGCCTTCTAGCGCTAAGGGATACAAAATATTGAATACCGCTTTCCAATCCTGTTTATTCGCTGCCTCTTGCGCTAGGGTTATTTTTTGCTCATCGCTTAAATGGGCTTTATCGCTTAAATCTATGGTTTTCATTGCCCATAAGGGGGAGCTTAAGAAAAGGGAAAGTGCGATAAAATATTTTGCCAATTGCATAATTAACTCCCTATAGGGTTGCGATTAATAAAAAAGCAAAGAACATTGCCGAAATTAAGAACTCGGTTAGACCGACCTGTTTTACTGAAAGTTTCTTTTGCGGTAATAAAACTGCACGCAATAATGGTACGCCATAGGCCAATGCCAACCAATTCAGATTTAAAAACAAAAAAGGTAATACACAGAATCCGTGATAAATAATGGAAGCACGCAGATAACGAGGATTTTTGCGCTCACGCAGCATAGATTTCACATAAAGTGTGGTGCCAACAAAAAACAATGTAGGATAAAGAGCCACCCAATAAATTTTTTCATCCCATACATTCGTTGAAAAATAATAAGCCGCCATTCCAGCCAAAGCGAAAATCAAAATCCCAGCGAAATCATTAAGTAAATTGCGCTCATCTCGTTTTTTTGTGAAATATATGGCAAGTGCGACCAATGGCAACATCGCTAATCCGAAATAAATTATCCGCCAGTTATAGAACAACGCAGGAATAGCAAACAATGCGCTAAGCGTTCCATAAATCATTGTCCACTTACGATATTCCGTCAGATTTTTCCCCTTAAACAGACTTAAAAAGGGATAAGTCATTAAATACAAAAAGCTCCAAGCTGCTAATAACCAGGCATGTTCGGCTACCGGATTACCGAGCAACATACCATAAAGAAAAGGAAGCAACGCCATTACAATGGCGCCATGTTGATTAGAAATGAGCAATTTCATCAGAGAACCTCAATATTTTTGTCAGGTATTTTAGTGCAAATTTAAAAATTTACAAAAAATGGCCTGCATTTTAGAATGCGCCATCCCTATTGAAGGAGTTCCTATGACAATCAAACGTTTACACATCAGCCCACGTTTTTGCGAAGCGGCAATTCATAACCAAACAGCCTACTTAGCCGGCCAAGTACCGGAACATACCCTTGAACAGGGTGCTTATGAACAAACTACTGAAGTATTGGCGTTAATTGACCATTTACTGGCAGAAATCGGTAGTCATAAAAGCAAGATTCTTTCTGCCCAAGTTTTCTTAAGCGATATGGCCGATTATGCTGAATTTAACCGTGCTTGGGATAACTGGGTTGATAACCAAAATCCACCAACACGAGCCACCGTACAGGCGAAATTAGCCGATCCGCGTTGGAAAGTAGAAATCGTCATTATTTCTGCCTTATAAAAAACAAAAGTAACAACTTTGTAAAATTTGTGATCCCAAGCAAAGATCCATCGTGGCTTTTTTGTTAGACTCGCTTCATCACATAAGGAGGACAACATGCAAACACTAACCCCCGAAATTCTTCTTGCTGGTGCTATCGGACTGATTATCGGTTTGATTTTAGGCTATGCGCTATTGCGTTTCACCAAAGGCTCAATTAAGAAACAAGCGCAAACAGAAAGCGCTCTAAAAATGGCCAATGCTCAATTAGAAACCCAACAAGCACAATTAGAAAAACACTTTGCCGAAAGTGCCGAATTGTTTAAGACCTTAATTAACGATTATCAAAAACTCTATCGCCACTATGCCAACAGCTCTAATACCTTACTTGGCGAACAAAGTCGTAAAGGGCTATTTACTCAACAATTAGTCACAGCAGTCGGTGAATCTCATCCGGAACAAGCGCCACGAGATTATTCCGAAGGTTCTTCCGGATTATTAAAAAGTCAATCCGAACAACAAAATTCCTAAACATAAAATTCAAACAAAATGCGGTCGGCCTAAAGTGATTTCAACAGCCACCGCATTTTTTTATTCTTTTTATCAATTCCCTTGTTTTTACAGAACATTTTCCCCATCTTGTGGTCTGAGTAGGCGCCGATTTTTACTCGGAATTGTTATTTTCTTATTGGAGAATTTTATGAAAAAAAGACATTTTGTATTAAGCAGTATTGCCCTCGGTTTAAGTGTATTGGGCAGTTCCTTTAGTGCTCAGGCCACAATTCCAGACGCTATCGTACAGCAAGGTAGCTTGGCACCGATGTTAGAAAAAGTACAACCGGCGGTTGTCACCATTTCCGTTGAAGGGAAAGCTAAAAGTAGCCGTAGCGCGATGCCTGATGATATTCCGGAAGAATTCAAATTTTTCTTTGGCGACCAATTCGGTGATCTTGGTCAACGTGGCGGACGTAATTTCCGCGGACTGGGATCCGGTGTAATTATTAATGCAGCCAAAGGCTATGCGCTTACCAATAATCACGTCGTCGATGGAGCTGACAAAATCACCGTAAAATTACAAGATGGCCGTGAATTCAAAGCTAAATTAGTTGGCAAAGATGATCAATCGGATATTGCCTTAATTCAAATCGAAAACCCGGCCAACCTCACCGAAGTTAAATTGGCCGACTCAGATAAATTACGAGTAGGTGATTTTACCGTGGCGATTGGTAACCCATTCGGGATCGGACAAACCGTTACCTCCGGTATTGTATCTGCACTCGGTCGTTCTACCGGCTCCGATAACGGCGCCTATGAAAACTACATTCAAACTGATGCAGCGGTAAACCGTGGCAATTCCGGTGGTGCTTTAATTAACTTGAATGGTGAATTAATCGGTATCAATACCGCCATTATATCACCAAGCGGCGGTAATGCCGGTATCGCCTTTGCGATTCCAAGTAATCAAGCCAATAATATCGTGCAGCAAATTCTGGAATTCGGTGAAGTACGTCGCGGTATGCTGGGTATTAAGGGGGGCGAACTCAATGCAGATTTAGCCAAAGCCTTTAATGTCAACGCTCAACAAGGTGCATTTATCAGCGAAGTAATTGCGAATTCGGCGGCCGAAAAAGCCGGTCTGAAAGCCGGTGATGTGATCACCGCAATGAATGGCCAAAAAATTGGAAGCTTTGCCGAATTACGTGCAAAAATTGCCACTGCCGGTGTAGGTAAAGAGATTGAACTTACCTACTTACGCGATGGTAAATCCAATAATGTGAACGTTAAATTGCAAGCCGATGATGGCACTCAATTGAGTGATGCTGCCGAGTTACCGGCATTAGACGGCGCCAAACTCGCCAACTACGATAAAAAAGGCGTTAAGGGCGTGGAAATTAGTAATGTCAAATCAGGTTCAATGGCTGCCCAACGCGGTTTGAAAGACGGTGATGTGATTATTGGTGTGAATCGCCAAGCGGTAGAAAACACTCAGGATTTACGCAAAATTCTGGAGCAAAAACCCTCTGCTGTGGCGCTGAATATTCTGCGTGGCAATAGTAACTTCTATTTGTTGGTACAATAATCAATACAAAAAAACGGTCAGCAATGACCGTTTTTTCTTTTTTAAATCATACCCAATAAAATCAATGACTTAGCATTCATTTTTGGAAAAACGTTGCATTTCGAGGGGGCGTTACATCACCACAACATCAAATTGTTCCTGATTGTAATACTGCTCCATCTTCACTTTCACCTGTTTGCCAATAAACATTTCCACCTCCGGCAACAAGCCATGGGATTCCTCATTGATCAAATATTCCGATACCGCAGGTGAGGCATAGACCACAAATTGCTCACTGGCAAAAAGATGATGCACGCGGATAATTTCCCGCATAATTTCATAACAAATGGTTTCCACGGTTTTCACCCGACCACGTCCATGGCACGTTGGACATTCGCCACATAGCACATGCTCCAAACTTTCGCGGGTACGTTTGCGGGTCATTTCTACCAATCCTAACTGGGTAAAGCCATTCACCCCGGTTTTCACGCGATCCTTAGACAGCGCCTGTTCGAGGGATTCCAACACACGCGTACGATGTTCTTCGCTTTGCATATCAATAAAATCGATAATGATGATCCCACCTAAATTTCGTAATTGTAGCTGTTGGGCAATCGCTTTGGTGGCCTCGATATTGGTGTTAAAAATCGTTTCTTCCAAATTACGATGGCCGACAAAGGCACCGGTATTGATATCGATAGTGGTCATGGCTTCCGTTTGCTCAATGATCAAATAGCCGCCGGATTTTAAATCTACCCGTTTATCTAATGCATTTTGAATGGCACTTTCCACACCATAAACATCAAAAATCGGTTGATTACCGCTATACAACATTAATTTTTTCGATAATTCAGGCATAAATTCATCGGTAAATTCTTTCACTTCAGCAAAGCATAATTTGGAATCGATGCAAATTCGCTCCAAATTAGTACCGATAAAATCCCGCAAGATACGCTGTGGTAATGCCGGCTCACCATAAATTTTAGAACGGGTCGGATATTTTCCGCGTCGTTCCAATACCTTACGCCACAAGCGTTTTAAGAACTCTGCATCTTGTCGCAATTCTTCTTCGCTAGCCCCTTCTGTCGCAGTACGAATAATAAAACCGCCTAACTCATCACAAAAAGGTTCAACCAATGCTTTCAGCCTTGCCCGCTCTTCTTCGCTTTCAATACGTTGCGAAACCCCAACATGGCTATTTTCAGGCATAAATACCAAATAGCGAGATGGCAATGTAATATCCGTTGTCAATCGTGCGCCCTTAGTTCCTAAAGGATCCTTTACCACTTGCACGACAATATCCTGCCCCTCGCGTACTAATTCTGAAATAGTTTTCGCGCGGAAATGTTTTTGCTCTTTTTCATCCACACATTCGGTGTGCGACACAATATCCGCAGCGTGCAAAAAGGCCGCCTTTTCTAGCCCAATATCCACAAACGCCGATTGCATGCCTGGCAATACACGGGTTACACGTCCTTTATAAATATTTCCCACAATGCCACGTTTAGCCTGGCGCTCAATATGCACTTCTTTTAATACGCCCATTTCTACCAACGCAATACGGGTTTCGTTGGGTGTTACATTCATTAATAATTCAGCACTTTCCATGGTAGACCTCAGATTTTCCAAGGCATCATTTTAGTGAAAAGGCAGCGAAAAGGAAAATAGAATAATCGTTGTAAATCAGCTAAAATGCCGCCCCTATTCTTTTAAGGAGCCTTATCGTGATTGACTTTCGTCCGTTTTACCAACAAATTGCCGCCACTGAGCTTGCGCCTTGGCTAGAAACCCTGCCTGCATTGCTCAAACAATGGCAAAGCCAGCCCCATGGTGAATATGCCAAATGGGCGAAAGTTATTGAACAGTTACCGACCTTGCAGGCCGATGAAATTAATTTGCAAACGGCTGTACAAAGTGCCTCCCAACAGGCCTTGAGTGAAGGCGAAAAGCAACGCATTGTGCATCATTTAAAACAGCTGATGCCTTGGCGTAAAGGGCCTTACCATTTATTTGATATCCATGTGGATTGCGAATGGCGTTCTGATTTTAAATGGGATCGCGTATTACCCCACTTAGCGCCATTGGCTGGCCGTACGGTGCTCGATGTTGGTTGTGGTAGCGGTTACCATATGTGGAGAATGGTTGGTGCCGGAGCAAAAATAGTTGTGGGGATCGATCCAACCGCTCTCTTTTTATGCCAATTCGAAGCCGTACGCAAACTGTTAAATAACGATCG